>NZ_JBIBVN010000008.1:177467-255564 GCF_043080425.1 Streptomyces sp. NPDC015032
CTCCCCCGGGGGGCCGCCCCCCGGCGCCCCCCCCCCCCCCCGCGCCCCCGCACCCCCGCGGGCCCCCCCCGCCGCCCCCCCCCCCCCCCCGCCACCGGGGGGGCGGGCGCCGGTACGTTGCCAGGAAGGACACGCATCCGCGCCCCCACCGTTCCCCCGTTCCGTGGGGTGTGGCACGATGCTGGCCACCCCACACCACCGCTGAGGTCCCACCGGCGGCACCGCCCACCCGGGCATCCAGGCATCCTCGATTCACAGGAACCACAGGAGACATCCCGCGTGCAGACCTCCGAGCTCCCGGACCTCGCGCACACCGACAGCAAGCCGCTCCACTGGCTCGCCACCGCGACAGCCATGGCCGCTGTCGTCGCAGCCGCCGGAATGCTCCAGCCGGACCCCGTCGCCTCCGCCTCGACCACCGCACAGCACGGCACCGCGCCCGTCGCCGCACCCGATCCGGAGCGGGTGGTCTATCCCCTGGGATGCGGCGGGACGGGGAGCACCGTGGCCCAGCAGGCACCCGGCGACCTCGACGGCGACGGCCTGCCCGAGACCGTCGCCGCGGTCCACTGCGCGGCCGGGTCCGGCACCCCGCCCAGCGGCATCTACGTCCTCACACGTGGAAGCGGGGCCGCACCCAGGATCGTGGCGACCCTGGTGGACCCCGCGCAGGAGATGAGCGTCGGTGATCTCTCGGTGCGTGATGGCGTCGTCTCCGCCACCCTGTTCGGCTACTCCTCGGCCGACGTACCCCGCTGCTGCCCCGACCAGCAGGAGAAGGTCACCTGGCAGTGGAAGGGCGGCGCGTTCGTCCGCAGCGCCCAGGCCGCCCCGACCAGTGCCTGAGCGGTCACCGCACGTGCTCTCCCGCCAGGAACCACCGGGTCAGGCGGCCTCGGGACCGTACACCTCGACCCTGTCCGAAACACGACGTACGTGGATGCAGTCGCCCGGGCACTCCTTGGCCGAATCGACGACATCCTGGAGCAGCGGCAGCGGTACGGGTGTGGTCGCGCCCTTGTCCTGCAACAGCTCGTCGTCGCCGCTCTTCACATAGGCCAGACCGTCGATGTCCAGCTCGAACACCTCGGGTGCGTACTGCACGCAGATGCCGTCCCCCGTGCAGAGGTCCTGGTCGATCCAGACCTCCAGGTCGTGAGTGTCGCTGCCGGTGGGAGCGTCCTGCTGCACGGTCATTTCTCCTGCCGTTCCCTGCGTATCCGAACCAAAAGAAGCCAGCCCTGACGGGTGTTGACCGGTTCGACGATACAACCGGCCGCTTTCCGATGTTGAAGGGTGGGTATTCCCCTCTCACGAGGGGGAACGCAAGGGTGAAGATCGGACACGCCCCGCAGTCTTTGTGATCTAGGGGTTTCAATCATCACCCACCCAGGTAGGGTCAGGAAGCGTCCAGCTCCCCTTGGAGGAGGTGAGGACCGTGGCAGCCCACGACGACGACATCAACCGCGGCATCCGGCCCGGGCGGGGGTCCGAAGACCCAGCCGGCCAGGTCGCCTATCTCGAGCAGGAAATCGCCGTCCTGCGACGTAAGCTCGCCGACTCTCCGCGTCATACGAGGATTCTCGAAGAGCGGATCGTCGAGTTGCAGACCAACCTGGCAGGCGTGTCCGCGCAGAACGAGCGGCTCGCCAACACGCTCCGCGAGGCCCGCGACCAGATCGTGGCCCTCAAGGAAGAAGTCGACCGGCTCGCACAGCCGCCGGCCGGTTTCGGTGTGTTCTTGCAGAGCAATGAGGACGGCACCTGCGACATCTTCACCGGGGGCCGGAAGCTCCGGGTGAATGTCAGCCCCAGCGTCGAGCTCGACGACCTCCGGCGCGGCCAGGAAGTCATGCTCAACGAGGCGCTCAATGTGGTCGACGCCATGGAATTCGAGCGGGCCGGGGACATCGTCACCCTCAAGGAAATCCTTGAGGACGGCGAGCGGGCCCTGGTCATCGGACACACCGACGAGGAACGGGTGGTACGGCTCGCCGAGCCACTGCTGGACGCCACCATCCGCCCCGGCGACGCGCTCCTGCTCGAACCCAGGTCCGGCTACGTCTACGAAGTGGTCCCCAAGAGCGAGGTCGAAGAGCTCGTCCTCGAAGAGGTGCCGGACATCGACTACGACAAGATCGGCGGCCTGGGCGACCAGATCGAGCTGATCCGGGACGCGGTCGAACTCCCCTATCTCCACCCCGACCTCTTCAAGGAGCACGAACTGCGGCCGCCGAAGGGCATCCTGCTCTACGGACCGCCCGGCTGCGGCAAGACGCTCATCGCCAAGGCGGTGGCCAACTCCCTTGCCAAGAAGGTCGCCGAAGTCACGGGCCAGCCCGCGGGCAAGAGCTACTTCCTCAACATCAAGGGCCCGGAACTCCTCAACAAGTACGTCGGTGAGACCGAGCGGCACATCCGCCTGGTCTTCCAGCGTGCCCGCGAGAAGGCCGGTGAGGGCACCCCCGTCATCGTCTTCTTCGACGAGATGGAGTCCCTCTTCCGCACCCGGGGATCCGGCGTCAGCTCGGACGTGGAGAACACCATCGTCCCCCAGCTGCTCGCCGAGATCGACGGCGTCGAGGGCCTGGAGAACGTCATCGTCATCGGGGCCTCCAACCGCGAGGACATGATCGACCCCGCGATCCTGCGACCCGGCCGCCTCGATGTGAAGATCAAGATCGAGCGTCCGGACGCGGAGGCCGCGAAGGACATCTTCGCGAAGTACCTCACGCCTTCGCTGCCCCTGCACGCGGACGACCTCGCGGAGCACACCGGCTCCAAGGAATCCGCCACGCACGCGATGATCCAGTCCGTCGTCGAGCGGATGTACACCGAGTCCGAGGAGAACCGCTTCCTCGAAGTCACGTACGCCAACGGCGACAAGGAAGTCCTCTATTTCAAGGACTTCAATTCCGGCGCGATGATCCAGAACATCGTCGACCGGGCCAAGAAGATGGCCATCAAGGATTTCCTCGACCAGGGTCAGAAGGGTCTTCGCGTCTCCCATCTCCTCCAGGCATGTGTGGACGAGTTCAAGGAGAACGAGGACCTGCCGAACACCACGAACCCGGACGACTGGGCCCGTATCTCCGGCAAGAAGGGCGAGCGGATCGTGTTCATCCGCACGCTCGTCACCGGAAAGCAGGGCGCGGACACCGGTCGCTCCATCGACACGGTGGCGAATACCGGGCAGTACCTGTAGAACGCGGACCGGCTGCGGATGCCCGGCCGGGCATCCGCAGCCGGTTGCTTTTGGACAGCTCGCACGACACCGCAGCAATGACGTAATTGATCTCCCCACCAGCACAGAGGCGCTCTAGGCTCTTGCGTACCGCCCGGTCGCGCAGTGCGTGGACGGGCAGCGCACGCGCACCGACAAGCAGCGGTACTTGAGCGCCGCCCCTCAAGGGAGCGCCGCCGGGCAAGGAGGGCCGCATGACCGTACGGCGAGTAATGGGCATCGAGACGGAGTACGGGATCTCCGTCCCCGGCCACCCCAACGCCAATGCCATGCTCACCTCGTCCCAGATCGTCAATGCCTACGCAGCGGCGATGCACCGGGCGCGCCGCGCCCGCTGGGACTTCGAGGAGGAGAACCCGCTGCGGGACGCGCGAGGATTCGACCTCGCCCGCGAGACCGCGGACTCCAGCCAGCTCACCGACGAGGACATCGGCCTCGCCAACGTCATCCTCACCAACGGGGCCCGTCTCTACGTCGACCACGCGCACCCCGAATACAGCTCCCCGGAAGTGACCAATCCGCGGGACGCGGTGCTCTGGGACAAGGCCGGGGAACGGATCATGGCCGAAGCGGCCGAGCGCGCGGCCCAGCTTCCGGGCGCCCAGCCGATCCACCTCTACAAGAACAACACCGACAACAAGGGCGCCTCGTACGGCACGCACGAGAACTACCTGATGAAGCGGGAAACCCCCTTCTCCGACATCGTGCGCCACCTGACCCCCTTTTTCGTCTCCCGCCAGGTGGTGACCGGCGCGGGACGCGTGGGAATCGGCCAGGACGGTCACGAACACGGCTTCCAGATCAGCCAGCGCGCCGACTATTTCGAGGTCGAGGTCGGCCTGGAGACCACCCTCAAGCGCCCCATCATCAACACCCGCGACGAACCGCACTCCGACGCCGAGAAGTACCGCCGGCTCCATGTGATCATCGGCGACGCGAACCTCTCGGAGATCTCCACCTATCTCAAGCTCGGCACCACCGCCCTGGTCCTGTCCATGATCGAGGACGGCTTCATCAATGTGGATCTCGCCGTGGACCAGCCGGTGCGCACGCTGCACCACGTCTCCCACGACCCGACACTGCAGCACCTGATCACGCTGCGCAGCGGCCGTACGCTCACCGCGGTACAGCTCCAGATGGAGTACTTCGAGCTGGGCCGCAAGTACGTCGAGGAACGGTACGGAGCGGACGCCGACGAGCAGACCAAGGACGTCCTGGCCCGCTGGGAGGACACCCTCAACCGGCTGGAGAACGATCCGATGAGCCTGTCCGGCGAGCTCGACTGGATCGCCAAGCGGGAGCTCATGGAGGGCTACCGCCACCGTGACGGCCTGGACTGGGACGCGGCGCGTCTGCACCTGGTGGATCTCCAGTACGCCGACGTGAGGGCCGAGAAGGGTCTGTACAACCGTCTCGCGGCGCGCGGCAAGATGAAGCGCCTGCTGGACGACGGCGACGTCGAGAAGGCCCGTACGGCCCCGCCGGAGGACACCAGGGCCTACTTCCGGGGCCGCTGTCTGGAGCAGTACGCCGACGATGTGGCCGCGGCCTCGTGGGACTCGGTCATTTTCGATCTGCCGGGCCATGACTCGTTGCAGCGGGTGCCCACCCTGGAACCGCTCCGGGGCACCCGCAATCACGTCAAGGAGCTCCTGGACCGCTGCCGCACGGCGGAAGAGCTGGTCCAGGTGCTGTCGGGCGGCTGAAAGGGCCGCGATCGGGGAATCATGGGGATGACCCCCGGACGTTGAGACAAGTACCGGGCCAATGTCGGACCCCGTGGGTAGGGTCTGATCAAGTGCTTCGAACCGAGCGGGGTGAGCTATATGGCGACCAAGGACACCGGCGGCGGACAGCAGAAGGCGACGCGCTCCACGGAGGAGGTCGAGGAGCAGGCGCAGGACGCGCAGGCGTCCGAGGACCTCAAGGAGCGCCAGGAGAAGCTGAGCGACGATGTCGACTCGGTTCTGGACGAGATCGATGATGTGCTCGAGGAGAACGCGGAGGACTTCGTGCGTTCCTTCGTTCAAAAGGGCGGACAGTAGTTCACGGACGTGAACGCGGGGGAGTGGAACGGTGCGCGCGGTACGGGCGAAGTCGGCCCGTGCCGCGCGGGCACAAGCGGCACCGCGAGCGGTGCCGCTGCCCCCGCAGTTCATGTGGATCACTGCCACGGGGCGGGTAGGGTCCGTGGCGTAACCGCATCAACTGCAATTCGGCCATCGGCGTGTCGGGAGACGATCCTGACACCTTCCGCGGAGCCGTCGCATACCTGGAGGGAAACGCGTGGAAGCCAACACTCGTAGCACCGGGCGTCTACCAGCTGCCTTCCTGACGCCGGGATCCTCTTCGTTCATGGATTTCCTGTCCGACCACTCTCCCCGACTGCTCCCCGGCAACCGGAACCTGCCACCCCTGCAGGGTGCCATCGAGGCGCCGCACGGGACGACCATCGTCGCGGCGACGTTCGCCGGCGGTGTGGTCCTGGCCGGCGACCGGCGGGCCACCATGGGGAACATGATCGCGCAGCGCGACATCGAGAAGGTCTTCCCGGCCGACGAGTACTCGGCGGTGGGCATTGCCGGCACGGCCGGGCTGGCCGTGGAGATGGTCAAGCTCTTCCAGCTGGAACTGGAGCACTTCGAGAAGGTCGAGGGCGCCCAGCTCTCCCTGGAGGGCAAGGCGAACCGGCTCTCCACGATGATCCGCAGCAATCTGGCCATGGCCATGCAGGGCCTCGCCGTCGTGCCGCTCTTCGCCGGATTCGACGTCGACCGCGAGAAGGGCCGGATCTTCTCGTACGACGTCACCGGCGGCCGGTCCGAGGAAGCCGGCTACGCGGCCACCGGCTCCGGGTCGATCTTCGCCCGCGGGTCGATGAAGAAGCTCTACCGCGAGGACCTGACGGAGCAGGAGGCCCTCACCCTGGTCGTCCAGGCGCTGTACGACGCCGCGGACGACGATTCGGCGACCGGCGGTCCCGATGTGGCCCGGCGGATCTACCCGATCGTCACCGTCATCACCGACGAGGGCTTCCGGAAGCTGGCCGAGGCGGAATCCTCGGAGATCGCCCGCTCGATCCTGGAACGCCGCCTGGAGCAGCCCGACGGCCCGCGCGCCGCGCTGCTCTGACCGCCGTTCCGCTGCTTCTTCGATGCTCTTGTCACTGACAGAAAGGGACGGATAACCGGTGTCGACGCCGTTCTATGTCTCACCTCAGCAGGCCATGGCCGACCGGGCGGAATACGCCCGGAAAGGCATCGCCCGTGGTCGCAGCCTGGTTGTGCTGCAGTACGCCGACGGCATTGTGTTCGTCGGCGAGAACCCGTCCCGTGCGCTGCACAAGTTCAGCGAGATCTACGACCGGATCGGTTTCGCCGCCGCCGGCAAGTACAACGAGTACGAGAACCTCCGCATCGGCGGTGTGCGCTACGCCGATCTGCGCGGGTACACCTACGACCGCGACGATGTGACGGCCCGTGGGCTGGCCAACGTCTACGCGCAGACGCTGGGCACCATCTTCTCCAGCGCGGCCGAGAAGCCGTACGAGGTGGAGCTGGTGGTCGCCGAGGTGGGCGTCGAGCCGGAGGGCGACCAGATCTACCGGCTGCCGCACGACGGCTCGATCGTCGACGAGCACGGCTCCGTCGCGGTCGGCGGCAACGCCGAGCAGATCAGCACCTTCCTGGATCAGCGGCACCGGGACGGGATGACGCTCGCCGAGGCGCTCAAGCTGGCCGTGCAGGCGCTGTCCCGCGATCCCAACGGCAGCGAGCGGGAGATCCCCGCGGAGCGGCTGGAGGTCGCGGTCCTGGACCGTACGAGGCCGCAGCAGCGGAAGTTCAAGCGGATCGTCGGCCGACAGCTGGCCCGGCTGCTGGAGGCGGACGGCGGCGCCGCGCCGACGGACGCCCCTTCCGACATCGAGGACGGCGAGGAGCCCGGGTCTTCCTCGAGCACGACGGACGTCACCAAGTCCACCGATTCCACCGACTCCGGTGGGGACGTGGAGTAGTTCTCCGGTGCCCCGGTCCGCCCTTCCCGGCGGGCCGGGGCACCGTCATGTCCGCGGTCCGTCCGCGGGCGGAGGCGCCGATGAGCCGCGTGCCACCAGCCGCACGGGCAGGCTGCCGGGCTCGGCCGGGCGGCCGTCCAGGACCGCCAGCAGGGCGGCCATGCCGCGTTCGCCGACCTGCTCGGCGGGCAGCTGCACAGTGGTGAGCTCCGGTTCGACGGCCGTGGCCAGGGCCAGATCGTCGAAGCCGGTGACGGAGAGGTCGTCCGGGACGCGCAGCCCGAGTCTGCGGGCGGCCTTGCAGGCGCCCGCGGCGAGGATGTCGTCGTCGCAGACGAGGGCGGTGGGCCGGGGGCCGGGGGCGCCCAGCGCGTGCTCCGCCGCCTCGCGGCCCGCGTGTGCGTCGAGCGCCGCGGCGACGGTCCGTACGGAGGTGCCGGGCACCGCGGCCAGGGCGTCGTGGAGCGCCCGGGCGCGGGCGACGAAGGTCCAGGAGTCGACCGCCGACGCGAGGTGCACGAAGCGTCGGTGACCGAGCGTGAGCAGATGGTCCGCGACCTGCCGCATGCCGTCGGCGATGTCGAGGTTGACCCGGGCCGCGACACCGGTGTCCGCCGGGTCGCTGTCGAGCATGACCAGCGGCAGACCGGCGCCGCGCAGTGCGTCGAGAGCGCCGGCGGCCATGGATGAGGCGATCACCCCGTCGAGGGAGGCGCGCGCCGAGGCGAACGGATCCCTGGCCGGACCGGTGCCTTCGGGCGACGGGTAGAGGACGACCCCGAAGCCGTGTTCGGCGGCGACCGCGGCGGCGCCGGTGTAGACGCGGGCGAAGAACTCGCTCGTGAGCGCGGGCACGACGAGCAGAGCGGTTCTGGTGCGGCCGAGGCGGAGGCTGCGGGCGGCGAGGTTGGGCTGGTAGCCGAGACCGCGGGCGGCGTGCCGTACGCGCTCGGCGGTGGCCTCGGAGACCCGGCCGCGCCATTTGTCGCCGAGTACGAGGGAGACGGTGGCCTGCGAGACCCCGACGGCCCGCGCGACATCGCGGCTGGTGGGCCGGGGCGGGTCGGGGCGTGACGGTGATGCGCTGGTCACTCGGGGCCTCCGGGCCGGTCGGGGCAGGCGCCGTGAGGTGGACCTGCGGACTGGGCACATGGTACGTATGAACCTCGACGTTATACGTAAAACCTCGGGGTGCCGGAGAGCGCCCGCAGGAGAAGGGCGGGACATGGCCGCGGGATATCTGGACATCCTCCGGGCGCGGCATGCCGCCCGGCTGCTGACGGGAACCCTGGTGGGGCGGCTGCCGAACGGCACCGCCCACATCGCGATCGTGCTGTTCACCCGGGCCGAGGGTGGCAGCTACACCCTCGCCGGCGCGCTCGCGGCCGTGTACGGGCTGTCCACCGCGGTCGGACAGCCGCTGCTGGGCCGCGCCGTCGACCTGTACGGCCAGCCGCGCGTCCAGCTGCCGGCCGCCGTGGCGTCGGCACTGGGCATGGCCCTGCTGGCTCTGGTGGGCCTGGGGTCGCTGCCGCTGGCGTACGGGGCGGTTGCGGTGGCCGGTGTCTTCACCCCGCCGCTGGAGGGCGGTCTGCGGGCCCTGTGGCCGAGCGTCCTGGGCAGCGAGGACCGGGTGCACCGGGCGTACGCGATGGACGCCATCGCCCAGGAGGTCATGTTCACCGTGGGCCCGCTGCTGGTGACCCTGCTCGTCTCCCTGTGGTCGCCCGCCGCCGCCCTGCTCGTGATCAACGCGATCGGGGTCCTGGGGGCGCTCTCCGTCGTCCTCTCCGAGCCCTCCCGCGCCTGGCGTTCCGCGCCCCGCGAGGCGCACTGGCTGGGTGCACTGCGCTCGCCGGGGCTGCTGGCGCTGCTCGGTTCCTTCTTCTTCGTCGGGCTCGCGCTCGGATCCATCACGGTGGCCGGTGTGGCGTACGCCGACGACCACGGCCGGGAGTCGGTGTACGGCTGGCTGATGGCAGCGCTCGGCCTGGGTGCGCTGGTCGGGGGCGCGGTGTACGGGGCGCGGCAGTGGGCCGGGGCTCCCGAACGCCGGCTGCGGGGCATCGTCGCACTGCTGGCACTGGGCTACCTGCCGCTGATGCTGACCCCGGGAGTGGTCGCCATGACCGCTCTGGCGGCAGTGGCCGGAGTCTTTCTGGCGCCCGCGATCGCGTGCTCGTTCATCGTGGTCGACCGGCACGCCCCGCGGGGCACGGTGACGGAGGCGTTCTCCTGGCTCGTGACGACGTTCGGGGTGGGTGCGGCGGCGGGAACGGCCGTGGCGGGCCCGGCCGTCGAGCTGGGCGGTACGACGTGGAGCTTCGCCGTCGCGGGGGCCGGTGGGGTGGCGGCGCTGCTGGTTCTCCTGGCCACGGGAAGGGTCCTCGCAGTTCCCGGGCGCACGGCAGTTGCTGCACAGGGGCCGGAAAATGATCGAAACGGTGCTGTCGAACCCGGTTTCAGCTCAGGCCATCAGGCGTAATGTTCAGTCATGGACCGCCGCATTTTCGGGCTGGAGAACGAGTACGGCGTCACGTGCACGTTCAGGGGACAGCGCCGACTGTCCCCTGATGAAGTGGCGCGCTACCTCTTCCGCCGTGTTGTGTCATGGGGCCGCAGCAGCAATGTCTTTCTGCGGAACGGCGCCCGCCTCTACCTCGACGTGGGATCGCATCCGGAATATGCAACCCCCGAATGCGACAACCTGACCGAACTGGTCACCCACGACAAGGCCGGCGAGCGCATTCTCGAAGGTCTGCTCGTCGACGCCGAACGCCGCCTGCACGAGGAGGGAATCGCGGGCGACGTCTATCTCTTCAAGAACAACACCGACTCGGCGGGAAACTCCTACGGGTGTCATGAGAACTATCTCGTGGCGCGGCACGGAGAATTCTCCCGGCTCGCGGACATCCTCATTCCATTCCTCGTCACGAGGCAGCTGATCTGCGGTGCGGGCAAGGTGCTGCAGACACCACGGGGCGCCGTCTACTGCGTCAGCCAGCGCGCCGAGCACATCTGGGAGGGCGTCAGTTCCGCCACGACCCGTTCCCGCCCGATCATCAATACGCGTGACGAACCGCACGCGGACGCGGAGCGGTACCGCCGCCTCCACGTCATCGTCGGTGACTCCAACATGTCCGAGACGACGATGCTGCTCAAGGTCGGCGCGACCGATCTGGTGCTCCGCATGATCGAGGCGGGCACCGTGATGCGGGATCTGACGCTGGAGAACCCGATCCGGGCGATCCGCGAGGTCAGCCACGACACCACCGGGCAGCGCAAGGTGCGCCTGGCCAGTGGCCGTGAGGCGTCCGCCATCGAGGTGCAGCGCGAGTACTACGAGAAGGCCGTGGACTTCGTCGACCGCCGCGGCATCCGCACCGGAACCGTCGCCCGGGTCCTGGAACTGTGGGGCCGTACGCTCGACGCGGTCGAGGCCGAGGACCTCGACCGGATCGAGACCGAGATCGACTGGGTGATGAAGTACAAGCTCATCGAGCGGTACCGGGCCAAGCACAACATGACCATGTCGCATCCGCGGGTCGCCCAGATAGACCTCGCGTACCACGACATCCACCGCCGTCGCGGCCTGTACTACCTGCTGGAGCGCAAGGGACAGGCCGCCCGTGTGTGCAACGACCTGAAGATCTTCGAGGGCAAGTCCGTGCCCCCGCAGACGACCAGGGCGCGGCTGCGCGGAGACTTCATCCGCAGGGCCCAGGAGCAGCGGCGGGACTTCACCGTCGACTGGGTCCATCTCAAGCTCAACGACCAGGCGCAGCGCACGGTGTTGTGCAAGGACCCGTTCCGTTCGGTGGACGACCGGGTGGAGAAGCTGATCGCGGGTATGTGAGCCGGCGACAGGACGACCCCGGCCTCCGACGCGACGCGGGCCCCGTACGTTCCTCGTACGGGGCCCTGCGTACGCCCTAGAGTGTCGGGGACTCAACCAACCGTGCCGTCTGAGATCTGAGGAACAAGTGCGCCGACTTGCCGGCCTTCTCGTCGTCCCCCTGTTGCTGCTGTCAGCGGCCTGTGGCAACGAGAAGGGCTCCGCTTCCGAATCAGCTTCCGCCTCCGCCCCGTCCAAGGACGGGTTCCCCGCGATCACCGCGGGCGCGAAGTTCGGCGAGAAGCCCACCCTGGCCAAGGGCACGGGGAACCCGCCCAAGGAGCTGAAGACCCGGGTCGTCAGCGAGGGGGACGGCGCCACGCTCAAGAACGGCGACGCGATCCAGGTCAACTACCTCGGGCAGGCCTGGGACTCCGACAAGCCGTTCGACAACAGCTTCGACCGCAAGCAGCCGTACGACCTGACCCTCGGCGCCGGCATGGTGATCCAGGGCTGGGACAAGGGCCTGGTCGGCAAGAAGGTCGGCAGCCGGGTCCAGCTGGTCATTCCGCCGGAGCTCGGCTACGGGGCGCAGGGCCAGGGCGACATCAAGCCGAACGCCACACTCGTCTTCGTCGTCGACGTCCTGAAGGCTACGCAGATCCCGGCGTCCGCCAAGGGCACCGAGGTCGCTCAGGACAACATCGACCTGCCCAAGGTCGGTACCAACACGGACGGCAAGGCCCCGAAGGTCACCATCCCGACCAAGACCGACCCGCCGAAGAAGCTCGTCTCCAATTACATCCTGGAGTCCAAGGGCGACGTCGTGAAGGACACCGACAGCGTCGTCGTGAACTATGTGGGTCTGCTGTGGAAGGACGGCAAGACGTTCGACAGCACCTACACCGCCGGCAAGACGCAGACCTTCCCGCTCGCCCAGGTCACCCTCAAGGGACTCAAGAACGGCCTGGTCGGCAAGAAGATCGGCAGCCGGGTGCTCCTCGTCATCCCGCCGGACCAGGGGTTCGGCGACAAGGCGCAGCAGACGATTCCGGCGAAGTCGACGCTGGTCTTCGCCGTGGACATCCTGGCGAAGATGTAAGACTGTCCCGGTTGCGCAGTCATCATTAAGAGGAGCAAGTCAGTGAGCATCGAGAAGCCCGAGATCGACTTCCCGGGTGGCGAGCCGCCGGCCGACCTGGAGATCAAGGACATCTGGGAAGGCGACGGCGCGGTCGCCGAGGCGGGCGCCACCGTCTCCGTCCACTACGTGGGCGTGGCCTTCTCCACCGGCGAGGAGTTCGACGCCTCCTGGAACCGTGGCACCCCGCTGCAGTTCCAGCTCGGCGCCGGCCAGGTCATCTCCGGCTGGGACCGGGGCGTGCAGGGCATGAAGGTCGGCGGTCGTCGCCAGCTGACCATTCCCGCGCACCTCGCCTACGGCGACCGCGGCGCCGGTGGCGGCCGTATCGCCCCCGGCGAGACGCTGATCTTCGTCTGCGACCTGGTCGCCGTCTGATCCGCATCCGTGCGATGCGAGGGCCCGTGCCGCAAGGCACGGGCCCTCGCTTTTGTCCGGACACCGCGTAGCGGTACGGTCGACGGTCGTAGAGCAAAACAGAAAGGGCGTCGATGGCGATCGCCAAGGCCGAGCGGCTGATGAACCTGGCTCTGTGTCTGCTGGGGACCCGGCGCCCGCTGAGCAAGCGCGAGCTGCGCGGTTCCATCGAGGCCTATCTGGAAGCCGGTTCCGACGACGCCTTCAACCGGATGTTCGAGCGCGACAAGGACGATCTGCGCGAGCTCGGTCTGGTCATCGAGACCGTGGAGAACCTGGACGGCGACACGGGATATCTCGCCCGTCGCGACCGCAACCGGCTGCCCCCGATCACGCTGGACGCCGAGGAGGCCGCCGCCCTCGGACTGGCCGCCAAGGTCTGGCAGCAGGCGCGGCTGGCCGGTGCCGCCAGCGGCGCGCTGCAGAAGCTGCGGGCCGCGGGCATGCCGGAGGCCGAGGACGCGTACGAGGTGCACAGCGCCCTCGAACCCCGTATCCCCGTTCATGAGGCGGCCTTCGAGCCGTTGATGCTGGCCTGCCGGGACCGTCGCCCGGTGACCTTCGACTACCGCAAGGCCAACGCCGCCCGGCCCGAGCAGCGCCAGGTCGAGCCATGGACGCTGGAGTGCTGGCGCGGCCACTGGTACCTGGCCGGCTGGGACCGGGAGCGCGGCGCCGAGCGGGTCTTCCGGCTCTCCCGGATCACCGGCCGGGTCCGCTCCCGGGCCGGAGCGTTCACCGCCGAGGTGCCCGACGTCGTGACCGTCCGGGAGACCGTCGAGAGCTGGGCGGGGGAGACCGCGACCCGGACCGCGCGCATCAGGCTGCGCACGGGCGCCGGATACCCGCTGCGCTCACGCGCCCTGTCGGTCCGGGAACTCGGGGACGGGTGGGACGAGTTGGAGATTCCGTACGGGCACGGTCTGGATGCCTGGCTCGTCGAGTTCGGTCCGGACGTCGTCGTGCAGGAACCCGCAGATCTGCGGGCCGACGTGGTGGACCGGCTGCGCGCCGTGGCCAAGGACTGAGGGGACCCATTCATGGCCACGAACGCGATCGACCAGACCCGCCGGATGCTCTCCCTGGTGACGTATCTGCGCGAGCGCCCCGGCGCCCATGTCCAGGACGTCGCCCGCGCCTTCGGGATCACCGAGGACGAGCTGATCTCGGACCTCGATGTGCTGCCCATGTGCGGTACGAGCTTCCGTGGCGGCGACCTGCTGGACATCGACACCGACGGCGACCGGATCTGGTGGCACAACCCGGACGATGTCGCGGAGCCGCTGCGGCTCGCGGCCGACGAGGCGACGGCGCTGCTGGTCGCCGCCCGCGCCGTGGCCACGCTGCCGGGGCTGCGCGAGAGCGACCGGCAGGCGCTGCTGCGCGCCACCGCGAAGCTGGAGACCGCGGCCGGCGAGGTGGGAGCGGCGAGTTCACGGCTCTCGGTCACCTTCGAGTCCGAAGGCGGCGTCTTCGCCGATGTCGACCGGGCGATCTCCGAGCGGCGCAGGCTCTGGCTGCGCTACTACTCGCCCGCGCGCGACGAGCTGACCGAGCGCGAGGTCGACCCGATCCGGCTGTTCGCCGTGGGCCATACCTACATGGAGGCCTGGTGCCGGTCCACCGAGGACCGGCGTACGTTCCGGCTCGACCGGGTCGCCGAGATCCGGCTGCTGGACGAGCCGGCCGCGCCGCCCGAGCTGGAGCTGCGGGACCTGTCCGCAGGGCTCGTCCAGCCGTCGGCCGAGGACCCGGAGGTCGTCGTCGAGGTGGGCCCCGGCGGCCGGTGGGTCGCCGAGTACTATCCGCACGACAGTGCCCAGGAGCTGCCCGACGGCGGGCTGCGGATCACCCTGCGCACCCCCGACCCGGCCTCACTGCGCAGGCTCGCGCTGCGGCTCGGCGGAGAAGGCCGCATCGTCTCCCCGCCGGAGCTGGCACGAAGCGCACAGCAGGCGGCCCGTGCGGCGCTCGCTGCCTACGACAGCCCGGCCTGAACGAGGACCTGAGAGATATGAGCAATATGTCCGTGGTGTCAGGCGTGCCGACCGTGGTGGTGCCCGAGTCCGTACGGTTCAAGGCCGCCTGCCCGGACTGCCGCGAACGGTTCGAGCTGGCGGCGGGCGCCATCCGCCTCGCCGTGGGTGCCAGCCGCCGGACGACGTTCTACTCCTTCACCTGCCCCGCGTGCGGCGCGGCCGTCCGTAAACCCGCCGGGGAGCGGATAGT
Source organism: Streptomyces sp. NPDC015032 (assembly GCF_043080425.1). Taxonomy (NCBI): domain Bacteria; kingdom Bacillati; phylum Actinomycetota; class Actinomycetes; order Kitasatosporales; family Streptomycetaceae; genus Streptomyces; species Streptomyces sp. NPDC015032. The sequence goes on from NZ_JBIBVN010000008.1 coordinate 192,349, forward strand.
CGAGCTCCTCACCGGCGGAGGCGTGCGGACGCTGCGCCTCCACACCAGCCTTTAGAACTCCGGACATCTACACACATCGAGGCTCTGCGCATGTTCTGGCCCATGCTCGCCATCGCCCTGGGGTTCCTCGGGATCGCCGTCCTCGGGGTGCTGGCCGTGAAGGTCTTCGTCGAGGCCCGGCGTCTGGGGCGTCAGGTGACGCGAACCACCCAGCGCATCAACCGGGCGGCGGAGGACCTCGAACGCGCGGCGACGGATCTCGCCGCCACCGGTGAGGCGTTGCGCTGAGGGCCGCTCCCACATTCGGGTGACCCCGCTACTCCGTGACCGTGCATCCGTGTGAGCAGGGACAATCGAACCCGGCGGGCGCGGCCTCCAGTTTCCCGGGCTCGGGGGGTACGCTGCTGAAGGCGGCCCTGAGAGCGAGGCATGGGCCGTAATCGCAAGGATGCATGGGTATTGCCCTGCGTTTACTCCTGCGGGATACGATCGCTGACAGTACGACGATCGGACGTCCGTCCGACGTTCGATCCGCCCCACCCCTGCTGCCTCGGTGAGAAGGTACACGCATATGTTCGGAAGGCTCGGCGCTCCCGAGATCATCCTGATCCTCGTCGTCATTGTTCTGCTGTTCGGCGCGAAGAAGCTTCCTGACATGGCTCGCTCGCTCGGCAAGTCGGCCCGCATCCTCAAGAGCGAGGCCAAGGCCATGAAGTCCGAGGGCAGCCCGTCGGCCACCCCGGCCGAACCGGCGAACGACACCGCCGCCCAGGACCAGGCCGTGCCGCGTACCATCAAGGCCGCGCCCGGTGACGTGACCAGTTCGCGGCCGGTCGCCGAGCCGACCGACTCGACCAAGCGCTGACAAGAACCGGGCCGACGCAGGCGCCGTGACCGGTGGCGGCCTGCTGCACGAGATGAGGACGTGGGTTGCTCAAGTCTGCCCGCAAGCAGGAGACGGACCCAGAGGGCCGCATGCCCTTGGTGGAGCACCTGCGTGAGCTGCGTAACCGGCTGGCAAAAGGCCTGCTCGGGGTCGTCGTCGTCACGATCGTGGCCGCGTTCTACTACAAGGGGATCATCGAGTTCTTCACCGACCCGGTGCTGAAGTCGGTCGGGTGCGAGTCCAGCTTCGCCGAGCTCGCCAAGCAGAAGGACGGTACGTGCGCGCGTATCGTCCTGAACGGTCTGCTCACCCCGTTCACCCTTGCCCTCAAGGTCTCCTTGATGGCGGGCGTCGTCCTTTCCTCGCCGGTCTGGCTCTACCAGTTGTGGGCCTTCATCGCACCGGGGCTGCACAAGCACGAGAAGAAGTACTCGCTCGCCTTCGTCGGTGCCGGGTTCCCGCTCTTCCTCGCCGGTGGCTTCTTCGCGTACAAGACCCTGCCCACGATGGCGCGGGTGCTCCTGGAGTTCTCTCCGGCCGACCTCGACAACCAGCTGCCGCTGGACGAGCTGCTGGACCTGATCACACGCATGGTGGTGGTCTTCGGGCTCTCCTTCGAACTACCGCTGCTGCTCGTCATGCTGAACTTCGGCGGGGTCATCACCGGCAAGCGGATGCTCGGCTGGTGGCGGGGCATGATCATGGGCATCACGGTCTTCGCGGCGGTGGCCACTCCCAGTACCGACCCGGTGGGCATGCTGATGCTCTCCGGACCGATCTGGGTGCTGTACTTCGTGGCCACGGCGATCTCGCTCCTCAACGACCGCCGCAAGGCGCAGCGTGCGGCGGCGGGGCCCGCCGATGACGAGGCGTCGGAGCTGGATCTCACCCCCGAGGACATCGGTGAGATCGAACCGGTCTCCTCCAACCGGTCGTTGCCCACCCAGGCGAGCTCGGACCGTGACCGGGACAACGGTTACGACGACATCACCTGACCTTGTAGGGTCCCCCGGGTGACCAGCGAGATCACCCTTTTCGTCAATCCCACCGCAGGACGCGGCCGGGGCGCGCACGCCGCGCAGCCGGCCGCTTCCGCGTTGCGGGACGCCGGATTCTCCGTGCGCACGGTTCTCGGCGAGGACGCCGACGACGCCCTGCGGCGGGCACGGGAGGCCGTCGCCGGTGGCACCGGTGCACTGATAGCCGTGGGCGGGGACGGCATGATGTCCCTCGCCCTGCAGGCCGTCGCCGGCACGATGACTCCGCTCGGCGTCGTCGCCGTGGGTACCGGGAACGACTTCGCCCGCGCCCTCGGGATGCCGATACGGGATCCGGTCGCCGCCGGGCGGCTTGCCGCGCAGGCGCTGAAGAGCGGTGCGGTCCGTGCGGTCGACCTCGGCAGGGTCGGCGAGCGGTGGTTCGGGTCCGTGCTCGCCTCCGGCTTCGATTCACGGGTCAACGACCGCGGCAACCGGATGCGCTGGGCCGGCGGACGGTTCAAGTACGACCTCGCGATCCTCGCCGAGCTCGCCGCGTTCAGACCCATCCCGTACCGCGTCAGGCTGGACGGGGGACCGGTCCGGGAGATCGAGGCGACGCTCATCGCCGTCGGCAACGGATCGACCTACGGCGGTGGCATGCGGATCTGCGCGGACGCCGCCATGGACGACGGGCTCTTCGATGTGACCGTCGTCGGGGACTGCAGCCGCACCACACTCCTCAAGGTCTTTCCCCGCGTCTACAAGGGAACGCACCTCGGCCACCCCGACGTCACCTCGTACCGGGTCTCCTCGATCGAACTGGCAGCGGCCGGTGTCACCGCGTACGCGGACGGTGAACAACTGGGGGCGCTGCCGCTCACCGCGACCTGCGTACCGGGTGCGGTGAGGGTGCTCGCACCGGGTTCTCCCACCGTGATTTAAAGATCGCGTCGCTGTCAGAGGTGGCGGGTAGTCTCGTAGACAAGATGACAGAGGACCTCTCACCAGCTGAGCGATACCAGGCTTCTCGGATCCGCGCCGCCGAGCTGGCCACCGCACTCGCGCCCTTCCGCGAGTTGTACGAGTTCGATCTGGACCCCTACCAGATCGAGGCATGCGAGGCGCTGGAGGCCGGCAAGGGGGTGCTGGTCGCCGCTCCGACCGGCTCGGGCAAGACGATCGTCGGCGAGTTCGCCGTGCACCTCGCGCTCGCACAGGGCCGCAAGTGCTTCTACACCACCCCCATCAAAGCCCTGTCCAATCAGAAGTTCGCCGATCTGGTCAAGCGTTACGGACCGGACAAGGTGGGCCTGCTGACCGGCGACAACAGCCTCAATGGCGATGCGCCGGTGGTCGTCATGACCACCGAGGTGCTGCGGAACATGCTCTACGCCGGGTCGCAGACGCTGCGTGGCCTCGGCTACGTGGTGATGGACGAGGTGCACTACCTCTCCGACCGCTTCCGGGGCGCCGTCTGGGAGGAAGTGATCATTCACCTCCCGGACTCCGTGACCCTGGTGTCGCTCTCGGCGACCGTGTCCAACGCCGAGGAGTTCGGCGACTGGCTGGACACCGTCCGCGGCGACACCCAGGTCATCGTCTCCGAGCACCGCCCCGTGCCGCTCTGGCAGCACGTCCTGGCGGGCCGGCGGATGTACGACCTCTTCGAGGAGGAGACCGACCACGGCGGCCGCGGCACCGGACGCCGCGAGGTCAGCCCCGACCTCGTCCGGCTCGCCCGGATGGAGAACCAGCGGGGATACAACCCGCGTGACCGCCGCCGCGGCAAGATGGTCCGCGAGGCGGACCGTGAGCGCGAGCGCCGCCAGCGCAGCAGGATCTGGACCCCCTCCAGGCCCGAGGTCATCGAGCGGCTGGACGCCGAAGGGCTGCTCCCCGCCATCACGTTCATCTTCAGCCGGGCCGCCTGCGAGGCCGCCGTGCAGCAGTGTCTGCACGCCGGACTACGGCTGAACGACGACGCCGGGCGACGGCTGGTCCGCGAGATCGTCGAGGAGCGGACCGCGTCCATCCCCGGCGAGGACCTCCATGTCCTCGGCTACTACGAGTGGCTCGAAGGACTGGAGCGTGGCATCGCCGCGCACCATGCCGGGATGCTGCCCACATTCAAGGAAGTTGTCGAGGAACTGTTCGTACGAGGGCTCGTCAAGGCCGTGTTCGCGACGGAGACCCTCGCCCTCGGCATCAACATGCCCGCACGCTCGGTCGTGCTGGAGAAGCTCGTCAAGTGGAACGGCGAGCAGCACGCCGACATCACCCCCGGCGAGTACACCCAGCTGACCGGGCGGGCCGGACGGCGCGGGATCGACGTCGAGGGCCACGCGGTGGTGCTGTGGCAGCGCGGCATGGATCCGGGCGCGCTGGCCGGACTCGCCGGTACGCGGACGTATCCGCTGCGGTCCAGCTTCCGGCCCTCGTACAACATGGCCGTCAACCTGGTGCATCAGTTCGGGCGGCATCGCTCGCGCGAGCTGCTGGAGACCTCGTTCGCACAGTTCCAGGCCGACCGGTCGGTGGTCGGGATCTCCCGCCAGGTCCAGCGGAACGAAGAGGGGCTGGAGGGCTACCGGGAGGGCATGACCTGCCACCTCGGCGACTTCGAGGAGTACGCGCGGCTGCGCCGCGACCTCAAGGACCGGGAGACCGAGCTCGCCAAGCAGGGCGCGTCGCAGCGGCGAGCCGCGGCGGCGGCGTCCCTGGAGAAGCTCAAGCCCGGCGATGTCATCCACGTGCCCACCGGCAAGTTCGCCGGACTGGCACTCGTCCTCGACCCCGGGCTGTCCGCCGGACGGACCAACGGGTACGGGCACCGCGGTCTCGAATACCACGACGGGCCGCGGCCGTTGGTGCTGACCGCCGAGCGGCAGGTCAAGAGGCTCGCCTCGATCGACTTCCCGGTTCCGGTGGCAGCGCTGGAGCGGATGCGGGTGCCGAAGTCGTTCAATCCGCGCTCACCCCAGTCGCGTCGCGATCTGGCCTCCGCGCTGCGGTCGAAGGCCGGGCACATAGCGCCCGAGCGGCACCGCAAGGACCGGTCTCCCGCGGCCGACGACCGGGAGATCGCCCGCTACCGGGCGGCGTTGCGCGCACACCCCTGCCACGGCTGCGACGAGCGCGAGGACCACGCTCGATGGGCCGAGCGGTACCACCGGCTGCAGCGCGACACCAAACAGCTGGAGCGGCGGATCGAGGGGCGGACGAACACCATTGCCCGCACCTTCGACCGCATCGTCGCGCTGCTCACCGAGCTCGACTACCTGCGGGGCAATGAGGTCACCGAACACGGGCAGCGCCTCGCACGGCTCTACGGTGAGCTGGATCTGCTGGCCAGTGAATGCCTGCGGGACGGAGTGTGGGAGGGTCTGAACCCTGCCGAACTCGCCGCGTGTGTCTCGGCGTTGGTGTACGAGGCGCGGCAGGCCGATGACGCCGTGGCGCCCAAGCTGCCGTCGGGGCCCGCGAGGACCGCGATGGGCGAGATGGTCCGGATCTGGGGTCGGCTCGATGCCCTGGAGGAGGAATTCAAGATCAACCAGGCGGAGGGGGTCGGGCAGCGCGAACCCGATCTGGGATTTGCCTGGGCGGTCTACATGTGGGCGTCGGGACGGACGCTGGACGAGGTGCTGGGCGAGGCGGACATGCCGGCCGGGGACTTCGTGCGGTGGTGCAAGCAAGTGATCGACGTGCTGGGGCAGATCGCTGCCGCGGCTCCGCGGGAGGGGAGTTCTGTCGCGCGGAGCGCGCGCAAGGCGGTGGACGCGGTGTTGCGGGGGGTCGTGGCCTACAGCTCCGTGGGGTGACCGGTCCGCGGGGTGCGGTGAGGTGCCGGGCGTGGGTTCGCCGGGGCGTCCGGCACCTCTTGGCGCTACGCGGCCGCGCGAGCCGTGTCGCGCTCGGCCACTCCCTCGCGGACGATCGGGATGACATGGCGGTCGAAGTCGATCGCGTCGTCCAGCAGGTCGTAGCCGCGGGCGCTCGTGCTGCGCGGCTTGCGCGCCATGGGCTGGGCCGCGTTCGTCACCGTGCCCGCCTTCCTCGGCCTCGCGGGCTGGGCGATGACGGTCGAGTTCTCCCGGCACGGCATCGGGGGTCTGATGACGTCCGCACCGTTCGGCGCCCACATGTCCGCAGACGGCCGGTCCGCTTCACGCGGACCGGCCGGGGCGCCTTGTCTCAGACCGTCTTCCTGCCGATCTTCATCGAAGCGCCCACGCAGACCAGACCCAGCAGCAAGGTCAGTCCGCCGATGATGACGTTGTTGAGGATGACGCCGAGGCCCGGGCCGCTGCCGACGACCCATGTCGAGGCGATCATCCAGGCACCGATCGCGCAGATGGCCCAGCTCAGGCCGTACATCCGCTGCGGCATGACGGTGAACCCGAGGCCCAGCGCCGCGATCGCGATGCCCATGATCAGGTTGTGCGCCACGAGGGTGGGCTGAGTTGCCGTGAAGTGGAGCACCCAGGGCGAGATGGCGCAGTACAGACCGATGAGAAACACCGGTGCGTCCACGAGGGCCACGTCACGGCCACCGAGCATTCGGGCGTAGCGGTCGCGCATTTCGGAAACATCGGGGTGAGTGGCCATGTCACGGCCGGTGTGCGAGAGGTTCGACATGAGTTCGTCTCCTTCGCTCGTGCAGACCTGACTTCCGTTCTGTGCGCCGGATGGCCTACATGTCCATTCTGCTCTTATCTCACCCTTATGTGTAGATTCAGGGCGTGTGGATGTCCGTCGGATCCGCGACGGACGGGCCGCGTCCAGTCGTCGGGCGAGGGCCGCCGGATCGGCCGCCCGATCAGAGGTCACCCGGCAGGCTCTCAGGGCACGTGGACCGCCACCGAGTGCCAGCCGGTCGCACCGTTGGGCACGGTGCCGACGCGATCGCCGGTCTGGGTGGCGCCGGTTCCGTCGGTGGCGCGGACCTCAAGGGTGTGGTCGCCGGATGTGGCGGGCCACTCCCACACCCACTGGCGCCAGGTGTCCCGGGTGTCCGCGGCGGCCAGCCGGGCCGTGTGCCACTCCCTGCCGTCCACCCGGACCTCGACGCGGGAGATGCCGCGGTGCTGGGCCCAGGCCACCCCGGCCACCGGCACGACGCCGGCCTTCGGCGAGGCGAACGGACGGGGCGTGTCGATCCGCGACTCGGTCTTGACCGGCGCCTGCTGGGACCAGGACCGCTCGACCCAGTAGGCGTCGTACGCAGCGAACGTGGTGAGCTCGATGTCCTTGATCCACTTGCAGGCCGACACGTATCCGTACAGACCGGGAACGACCATCCGGACCGGGAAGCCGTGCTCGAAGGGCAGCGGCTCGCCGTTCATGCCGAAGGCGAGCATCGCGTCGCGCCCGTCCATGACCGCCTCGACCGGGGTGCCGATCGTCATGCCGTCGACGGAACGCGCCACGATCTGGTCGGCGGGGCCGCCCTTCGACGGGGGGAGCACGCCGGCCTCGTCCAACAGCTCCGCCAGACACACACCGAGCCACCGGGCGTTGCCGACGTAAGGGCCTCCGACCTCGTTGGATACACAGGTCAGCGTGATGTCGCGCTCGATGACCTCCCTTCGCAGCAGGTCGTGGAAGCCGACGGTGACGGGCCGCGCCACTCCCTTGCCGTGGATCCTCAGCCGCCATGCGCCGGCATCGACGCGCGGCACGACCAGAGCCGTGTCCACCCGGTAGAAGTCCTTGTTCGGGGTGATGAAGGAGCTCAACCCCCGGATCCTCAGATCGGCGCCCGCCGGAATGGCAGGCGCGGCGGACCGGGGTACCGGGAGGACCAGGTCGTGCCGCGAGGCGGTGGCCCCGGCCTGGACGGAGGACGTGAGCCGCCGTCCCAGATACCCCGCGCCCGCCGAGGCCACCGCCGCCACCGTCGCCGCGACCACGAAACCGCGGCGGTCGGAGGCGTCGGACGGCTCACCGTCCCCCTCCCCGGCCGCGGGAGAGGGGCGGCGAGCCGGTGCGAGCCGTCCGGCCAGGAGGTACAGCACTGCGGCGGCCACCACGGCACCCACCACCGAAGGCAGCGCGTCGGCCGGTGCGCCTTCCGGACGCCCCACCGCAGACACCGCCCCGATCAGGCCGAAGACCAGGACGGCGCCGGAACCGAGCCGCCGGTGCCGCAGCGCCAGCATGCCGATGCCCATCGCGAAGAGCGCCAGGAGAACCAGGATCCCGAGCCGGAGCGCCCATTTGTCGTTCGTGCCGAAGTTCCGTACGGCGAAGTCCCGCACGGCCGGGGGAGTGTGGTCGATCACCGCACTCCCCACCGCTGTGACCGGGCCCGCCTCGGGACGTACGACCGCCGCGGCCAGTTCGGCCACGGCGAGGGCGCAGAATCCGGCGACCAGACCGCCGAGCGCGGCGAGAGCAATGCGTGGCCGGCGGGCCGGGGAGGCCCCGGGCCGGTGCGAGTCGTTCCCGTCTGCTGTCACATGGGGGATTCGTCGCCGGGGGTCCCGGGGATTGGTCCGTCATCCGATCGGATCAAGGCCGGCTCCGGTCGGCCGGGACGCCGGGCCCGCTCGAAGCGGGCGCGGGCCTCGGCGAGATCCACGAGCGGCTCCGGGTAGTCCAGCACCGCCCGTTCCGGGCCGGGAAGCGTCCATGGCTCGTGGACGGCGCGGCCCTCCAGCCCGGCCAGTTCGGGGACCCAGCGGCGTACGTAGTCGCCCCGCGGATCGAACCTCCTGCCCTGGACCACCGGATTCAGGATCCGGTGGGGCCGGGTGTCGGTCCCGGTACCCGCCATCCACTGCCAGTTGAGCTGATTGTTCGCCAGGTCGCCGTCCACCAGCAGGTCGAGGAAGTGCCGGGCGCCCACCCGCCAGTCCATGTACAGCGTCTTGGTGAGGAAGCTCGCCACCACCATCCGGCCCCGGTTGTGCATCCAGCCCTCGTGCGCGAGCTGTCGCATCGCCGCGTCGACCAGCGGATAGCCGGTGCGTCCCGCGCGCCAGGCTCCGGCCTCGTCCTCGTCGGTCCGCCAGCGGTCCTGGCGCGGACGGTAGTCGTCCCAGGCGGCGTCCGGCCTGGCGGCGAGCACCTGGTGGTGGAAGTCCCGCCATGCCAGCTGCCGGACGAACGCGTCGGCGCCGGGAGTGCCCTGGCGCCGCGCCCGATGGATCGCTTCGGCCGCCGAGAGACAGCCGAAGTGGAGGTACGGGGAGAGTCCGGACGTGGCGTCACCGCCCAGGTCGTCGTGGGAGCTCCCGTAGTCGGCCACAGGGCCGTCCAGCCACGACGACAGCAGTCGGCGTCCGGCCCTCTCGCCGCCCCTGGCGAGTCCGGGGGAGGTCCCGGCCACCTCTTCCCGTCGCGGCAACGGCTCGGACGTCACGCCCGGCGGCAGCCGCACCGCGCGCGGAGCGGCCAGTGTGCCCCTCACTTCCGTTGCCTTCCAACGGCGGTAGTAGGGGGTGAACACCGCGTAGTGATCACGGCCCGACGGGACGATCCGGCCCGGCGCGAGCGCGGTGACAACGGCGTCATGGACGTACAGGGTGCAGCCGACGGCTGCCAGAGCCGATCGCAGCCGCTCCTCGCGGTGCACTGCGTACCCGCTCACCCCGCCCGCGATGTGCAGGCTGTGCGCGCCGGTCTCCGCGGCAACGGCGCGGGCACCGGCCACGACATCCTCGTCGCGGACCACCAGCCGGCCGCCTCGCCGGCGCAGCTCCGCGTCCAGATCGGCCAGGCAGTCGGCGAGGAACGCCTGCCGATTGGGGGCGTCGAACCCGGTCCGACGGATGCCGGAGTCCCGTACGAACAGGGGGACGACGTGGTCCGCGTCGCGCAGCGCGGCATGCAGCACGGGGCTGTCGTGCAGCCGTAGGTCGGAGGTGAACAGTGCCACCGAAACGGTCATGGTCGAGCACCTCTCGGGCCGCGCGGGGCGGTGGTCGGGCCGGGGCAGGGTGTCGGGTCAGGCGTTCGGGAAGTCCAGCAGGGCCATCGGGACGGACGTCGGCTGTGCGGATCCGCGGGCCGGTTCCATGGTGACGCGCACGCCTGTGGCGCTGTCGACGGGACCGTCCAGCAGCGTCGCGTGCGGCGTCGGCGAGGTGTCCGCCGCCGCTATGAGGCCCGCGGAACGCATGGTGCCGCCGTCGTCGAACCACAGTTGGTACACCTTGCCGCCAGATGGTTCCCGCATCCCCGACGCCAGGAATACGGCGCGGTTCTCCTTCTTCGAAACGACTACGGTGCCCTTCGCCCCGTTCCCGAGCGGGCGGGATCCGGTGTGGGCATCGGGTGCCGCCAGGACCAGGGCCGGCTCGGCGTTCTGCCGCTGCGCGGCGCGGGCGTCCTGCTGGGCGGTCCGGGCCTCCTGGTTCTGCCACACGGCGATTCCGCCGAGGCACGCTGCGGCCGCCAGGCATGCGGCGAGGGCGAATCCCGGCCACCGGCAGGCCTTCTGCGTACCTCTCCCGGTGCATGACGGCCGGTCGCGCGAGGGGGACTCCTGACGCACGGTCGCGATCTCCCGCAGTACCCGGTCGCGCGGCGCACGCGGCGGAGCCTCGGCCACCGCGATCCCGAGCCGGGTGGCGGTCTCCGGCAGTTCGCGCACCTCCACGGCGCAGGCCGCGCAGTCGCCGAGATGCCGTTCGAAGTCCCGCCGCTCGGCCTCCGACAGGGCGTGCAGGGCGTAGGCCCTGGTCGGCGTATGCAGTTCGGCATGGCTCATGCGCCCACCCCGAGGCAGTCGCGGAGCCGGATCAGTCCGTCGCGCAGGCGTGTCTTGACCGTCCCGAGCGGTACGGAGAGCAGCTCCGACACCTCGCGACACGTCAGCCCCCGGTAGTAGGCGAGGTCGAGGGACTGCCGTTGCAGCTCGGAAAGCGTCCGCATGCAGCGGCGTACCTGTTCGCACTCCAGCCGGCTCTCGACCTGCTCGGTGACCTCGTCGAACGCGGGCGTACGGTCCAGCAGCGCCGCGCTGTGTTCACGCGCCGCCGACGCCTCGGCCGCACGCACCCGGTCCACGGCGCGGCGATGGGCCAGTGTCAGCACCCAGTTCATCGCGCTGCCGCGGGCCGCCCGGAAGCGGGGGGCGGTTCGCCACACCTCGACCAGCACCTCCTGCGCGACCTCCTCCGACTGGGCGGGATCGCGCAGTACGCTCCGGACCAGCCCGAGGACAGGGCCGCTGACCGTGTCGTACACCTGGGTGAAGGCATCCTGGTCGCCCCGGGCGACCATCCCCAGAAGCTCCTGGAGATCGGGCCCCGCCGAGGGTGCTCGGCCGATGTGCACGACTTCCTTCACGCGGGCTTCCTTCCTGATCGCACATCGGTCCGCCGAAGTGATCCGGAGCCGATGGCGGTACGGATTGGTCGGTGCGCCGGATACTTCCACGCCTCCGGATATTTCCACGCCTCCGGGATTTCGCGGTACACATCGTCCTGAACCTGGAACGGAAGGACCCCGGCGGGAGCTGTTGGAGCAGCGACCGCCGGGGTCTCGAACCCCGGACCGGCCATGCCGTGAAGGCGAGCCGGGCGATCGAGGTGCGGCAGGATAGCCCGGCGCTTTTCACGCGGATCGGCTCGGCATGCCCGAGTGCTCGGTGCGCCCGAGCACCCCGCTGACCACAGGAGAGCTCTGCCATGAGCACCCGTGCGCCCGCAGTGACGGCGCGACAGCTGATCAAGACCTACCCCGGCGGCGTCACCGCACTGCGCGGCATGGACCACGACGTCGACGCCGGTACGGTCTTCGGACTCCTCGGCCCCAACGGCGCCGGAAAGTCCACCACCGTCAAGATCCTCACCACTCTGGCCCGCCCCGACTCGGGCACCGCGAGCGTCGCCGGACACGACGTCCTGCGCCATCCCGACCGGGTCCGCCGCGCGATCGGCGTCGTCGCCCAGAAGTCCGGCGCCGACCCGGTCGCCACCGGCCGCGAGAACCTCCTGCTCCAGGGCAGGCTGTACGAAATGCGGGGCGCCGCCGTCCAGCGCCGCACCGACGAGCTGCTGGACCGCTTCGATCTCGCCGATGCCGGGAAGCGCCCGGTCCAGGGGGTATTCCGGCGGAATGCAGCGGCGTCTCGACGTGGCGCTCGGCCTCGTCCACCGCCCCGAGGTGCTGTTCCTCGACGAGCTCACCACCGGCCTCGATCCCGAAGCCCGCACGGCCATGTGTCGACGGCCGACGGGTGAGCGTACGCGCCGAGGACGGCGCCGCTGCCGTCCCCGTCCTGCTCGCCGCCCTGGAGCGGGCCGGTGCGGCGGTCGCCTCCGCCACGGTGGCCCGCCCCTCCCTCGACGACGTGTATCTGCGCCATGCCGGACGCCGATTCTCCGAGGCCGAAGCCGCGGACGCCGGGCAGCTCCCTGCCCCTGCCCCCGCTCCCGCAGGAGGCGCCCGATGAACAGTCATGTGCTCGCCCAGACCTGGTACATGACTCAACGTCAGCTCATGGAGATCATCCGTCAGCCGGTCTTCCTGGCGATCTCTCTGGTCCAGCCGGTCATCTGGCTGTTCCTGTTCGGCAACCTCTTCAGGAAAGTCGTCGAGCTCGGCGGTTTCGGCACCACGTCCTATCTGGACTACCTCGTCCCCGGCATCGTGGTGATGAGCGCCCTCGGATCGAGCATGTGGGCCGGTATGGGCACCCTGGAGGAGATCGAGCGCGGCACACTCAACCGCTTCCTCACGACACCGGTCAGCCGCAACGCGCTGATGAACGCCAACGTCGTGCAGAACGGCATCAGCATCGCCGTGCAGTCCGTCATCATCGTGCTGCTCGGCCGGGCCGCCGGCCGACTACCCGGGCGGTGCGGCCGGGCTGCTGATCCTGGTCGTCGCGTCGACCCTGCTCGATACGGTCTTCGGCGCGCTGTCCAACGCCCTCGGCATACTGGTCCGCCGGCGCGAGTCGATCATCGGCATCAACACCTTTCTGCTGCTGCCGCTGACCTTCCTCTCCTCCTCCTTCATGGCGCCGAGTCAGATGCCGTCCTGGATGCGGCACATCGCCGACTTCAATCCGGTCAACTGGGCGATGGTGGCGGGCCGGTCGGCGCTGACCGCCGATCCCGACTGGGGCCTGGTGCTCAGCCGCGGGGGAGCCCTGACGCTCCTCGCGGCGGCGGCGGTCCGGCTGTCGACCCGTACGTTCCGCTCGTACCAGAAGTCCGTCTGACCCCGGCCCCGTCGCGGCGACGCGCGGTCGGCCCGGTCCGGGACTCCGCTCCCGGGCCGGGGCGTACGGAGGTGAGCCGGTGCACGGAAGTGAGCCGGTGCTACGCGGCGTTCTCCTGCTCGCGCTCCACCTGTGCGTTCCATTCGCGCTTGACCGAGCGCCAGGCGTCGTCGTTCTGGCCGAGCCGCCAGTAGCCCGAGATCGACAGCCGGGGGAGCGGGATCTTACGGTCCAGGCGCAGATGGCGGCGGATCTCCTTCACGAAACCCGCCTCACCGTGGACGAACGCCTGGACCTCGCCCGCCGGGAATTCCAGTTCCTTCACCGCGGCGGTCAGCGCCTCGCCGACCGGGCGCTCCCCGCGGTGCAGCCAGGTCACCTCGACGCCGTCGGGCGTCACGATCTTCTGCTCCTCCGCCGCGTCCGCCACCTCGACGAACGCGCGCACCACCGCGCCCGCCGGCATCTGCTCCAGGGCCGCCGCGATGGCCGGGAGGGCGCTCTCGTCGCCGGCCAGAAGGTGCCAGTCCGCCGAGGCGTCCGGGCCGTAGCCGCCGCCCGGGCCGAGGAACGTCACCTGGTCGCCGGGGGCCGCCCGCAGTGCCCAGGGACCGGCGAGGCCCTGGTCACCGTGGACCACGAAGTCGATGGCCAGTTCCCGGGCGACCGGATCCCAGGAACGCACCGTGTATGTCCGGGTGGTGGGCCACAGCTCCCGCGGCCGCTCCTCGCGGATGCGCTCCATGTCGAACGGGTGCGCGTAGTCGGCGCCCTCGGGGGCGAAGCAGAGCTTGACGTAGTGGTCGGTGAACCCGGCGAGCCCGAAGCCGGCGAGACCGTCACCGCCGAGCACCACGCGGACCATGTGCGGAGTGATCTGCTCGGTGCGCAGAACGTGGGCTCCCTGCGCCTTCGGTGCCTGCCGTGCCGGTCGTTCTGCCACGAGGTTCTCCCTGCTCCGATTGCTTAGGCTTACCTAAGTTAGCATCTCGGCCGGGTGCTGTGGAGGGGCGGAGGGGCGGAGTCAGGCGCGCAACGCGGAGAGCAGTCGTTGCAGCGCACCGCCCAGTCCCCACTGCTCCGCGAGGGCTTCGAGTGCGACGGGGTCGCGCGGCTCGGACGGCAGTACCGGGGTGAACTCCGGCAGGGGGACGTCACCGGCGACGCGGACCACCTTCGGTGCGACGGCCACGTAGTCCCGTGCCTCGTCGAGCCGCTTGCGCTGCGAGGGTGTCAGCCCGGCGGACGGATCGTCCACGGCGGCCATGATTCCGGCCAGATCGCCGAAGGAGTCGAGCAGCTTCGCGGCCGTCTTCTCGCCGATGCCCGGGACGCCGGGCAGCCCGTCGCTCGGGTCGCCGCGCAGCAGGGCCAGGTCGGCGTAGCCGGGGCCGTCCACCCCGTACTTCTCCCGCAGCCACGCCTCGTCGGTCAGCTGGAGCGAGCCGACCCCCTTCAGCGGGTAGAGCACCCGGACCCCGCGGTCGTCGTCGACCAGCTGATAGAGATCCCGGTCCCCGGTGACGATGTCCACGGGGCCGGTGGCCAGGCCGGTGAGCGTGCCGATCACGTCGTCCGCCTCGTAGCCCGCGACACCGACCCGGGCGATGCCGAGCGCGTCGAGCACGTCCTCGATCACCGGTACCTGCGGGGCCAGGGTGTCGGGGGTCTCCTCCTGGTCGGGCAGCCCCTCGCCGGTCTCCACCGCGACCCGGTGTGCCTTGTACGAAGGGATCAGCTCCACCCGCCAGTGCGGCCGCCAGTCCGCGTCCATGCAGGCGACCAGGTCGTCCGGGCGGTGGTCCTGCACCAGGCGCCCGATGAAGTCGAGCAGCCCGCGCACGGCGTTGACCGGTGTCCCGTCCGGGGCGCGCACCGAATCGGGGACCCCGAAGTAGGCGCGGTAGTAGAGGGAGGCGGTGTCGAGGAGCATCAGGCGTCGCGTCACACCCCGATGATGCCGCACCCCACCGACACCGGCCGCCGCACCTCACCGACACCGGCCGCCGCACCTCACCGACACCGGCCGTCGCACCTCATCGGCGCGGGCCGCGACGCCTCGCCGGTGCCGGTCGCCGCGCCTCACCGCTCCGGCATCGGCTGTGGCGGGTGTCCGCGCCGAAGAGTGACGCCAGAAATCCCCGTTCATATGTGACTTGAATCACTCTTGTGTTTGGCTCGTGTAAGTGGGGGCAGGCGCGCAGCCGGAGCGGATCACGTAGCAGTTTCAACCAATGCACGTGCCATGCGGGCCGACCCCGTGTCGCTCCACGGTCTGCCGGAGGGGGTGGCAGACCGTTTTTCCGTTCAACGCGCGAGGTGTATGTGTCAAGGCTGCAAGCCGAACACTTGTACAAAGTGTTCGGCAGACGACCCGATCAAGCCGTGCAGAGACTCGAAAACGGCGCCGACCGTGACGAGCTGCGCGCCGACGGAACGACCGCAGCGGTGATCGACGCCTCGTTCACCGTCGAACCGGGACAGATCTTCGTCGTGATGGGTCTGTCCGGGTCCGGAAAGTCCACGTTGCTGCGCATGCTCAACGGACTTCTGGAGCCCACAGCCGGTCGCGTGCTGTTCGACGGCCAGGACCTGACCGCCCTGAGCCCCGCCGAGCTGCGTCATGTCCGGTCCTCCAAGATCAGCATGGTGTTCCAGCACTTCGCGCTCTTCCCCCACCGGAGCGTGCTGGAGAACGCCGCGTACGGCCTGGAAGTACAGGGTGTGCCGCGCGCCGAGCGCGAGAAGCGTGCCGCCGAGGCGCTGGAGCTGACCGGCCTCGCCGGCTGGGAGAAGTCCTGGCCCGACGAGCTCTCCGGCGGTATGCAGCAGCGTGTGGGCCTGGCCCGCGCCCTGGCCACCGACGCCGACCTGCTGCTGATGGACGAGTCCTTCAGCGCGCTCGACCCGCTGATCCGCCGCGACATGCAGGACCAGCTGCTCGAACTGCAGAAGCGCCTGAAGAAGACCATCGTCTTCATCACCCACGACCTCAACGAGGCCATGCGCCTCGGCGACCGCATCGCCGTGATGCGCGACGGGAGGATCGTCCAGCTCGGCACCGCCGAGGACATCCTCGTCACCCCGGCCAACGACTACGTCGCCTCGTTCACCCAGGACGTCGACCGCACCCGGGTGCTGACCGCGGGCGCCGTCATGGCCGAGCCGCACACCGTCATGGGCACCACCACGGACGACGGCGAGGAGCTGCGCAATGCCGCCGACGTCCTCAGGGCGGCTCCGGCCACCGTCACCGAGTCCACGCCGATCATCGACCTCTTCACGCCGTGTTCGCGCAGCGGAGTCGCGGTCGCCGTGGTCGACGCCCAGGGCAAGCTGGTCGGCGTCGTGCCCCGCGCCCGGCTGCTCGCCGTCCTCGGTGAGCCGATGACCCCCACCGAGCCCCCGCAGGACGTCAGGCCCCCAGCGGCCGGCACGAAGAAGGTGGCCAATGTTTAGGCTGCCTCTCGGTGACTGGGTCGACTCCGCGGTCGACTGGCTGCAGACCCACCTGTCCTGGCTGTTCGACGCGATCAGCTCGGTCGTCAGCGGCATGTTCGACGGCATAGCCGCCGTGCTCTCCGCCCCCGCGCCGCTGATCTTCGCGGGCATCGTCGCCGTCATCGCCTGGTGGCTGCGCGGTCTGCTCGCGGGGGTGCTCGCCTTCGTCGGCTTCGCGGTCATCGACTCCGTCGAGCTGTGGGACGAAGCGATGGACACCCTCACGCTGGTGCTCGTCGCCACCATCATCGCGCTGGTGCTGGCCGTACCGCTGGGCATCTGGGCGTCCCGCTCCAAGACCGTCAGCGCGGTGACCCGGCCGGTCCTGGACTTCATGCAGACCATGCCCGCCATGGTCTATCTGATCCCCGGCGTCATCTTCTTCGGCGTCGGCGTGGTGCCCGGCATCATCGCCACCATCATCTTCTCGCTGCCTCCGGGCGTCCGGATGACCGAGCTCGGCATCCGCCAGGTCGACAGCGAGCTCGTGGAGGCGGCCGAGGCCTTCGGCACCACCCGGCGCAACACCCTGCTGCGGGTGCAGCTGCCGCTCGCCCTGCCCACGATCATGGCGGGCATCAACCAGGTCATCATGCTGGGCCTGTCCATGGTGGTCATCGCCGGCATGGTCGGCGGCGGCGGCCTCGGCGGCGCCGTCTACCGCGCCATCGGCAACGTCGACGTCGGCCTCGGCTTCGAGGCGGGCATCTCCATCGTCATCGTGGCGATGTACCTGGACCGCATGACCGGCGCGCTCGGCCGCGAGGTCTCCCCGCTCGCCCGCCGCGCGCTCGCCAGGGCGCAGGCGATGTCCGGCGGACTGAAGATCTGGAGCCACCGCCCGCAGCCCGTCGTCGCGGTCGTCGGCGTCGTCGTCCTCGCGCTCGTCGCGGGCGGCATGGGCCTCTTCGGCTCCTCCGACTCGGGCAAGGCCACCGCCGGCGGTGCCTCGGACGTCGGTAAGGGCAAGAAGATCAGCATGGGTTACATCCCGTGGGACGAGGGCATCGCCTCCACCTTCCTCTGGAAGGAGATGCTGGAGCGGCGCGGCTTCGAGGTCGACGTCAAGCAGTACGAGGCCGGTGCGCTCTACACCGGTATGGCCAACGGCCAGATCGACTTCGAGACCGACTCCTGGCTCCCGGTCACCCACGCCAGCTACTGGAAGAAGTACCAGGACCGCCTGGAGGACGTGGGCTCCTGGTACGGCCCCACCTCGCTGGAACTGGCCGTGCCCTCCTACATGAAGGACGTCCAGTCCCTGGACGACCTCAAGGGCAAGTCCGCGCAGTTCAAGGGCCGGATCGTCGGCATCGAGCCGAGCGCCGGCGAGATGGGCCTGCTCAAGGACAAGATCCTGCCGGGCTACGGCCTGGACAAGGAGTACAAGGTCGTCGACGGATCCACGCCGTCGATGCTGGCCGAGCTGAAGCGGGCGTACGCCAAGAAGGAACCGATCGTCGTCCCGCTCTGGTCGCCGCACTGGGCCTACAACCAGTTCGAACTGACCAAGCTCAAGGACCCCAAGGGTCTCTGGGGCAAGGGCGACGGCATCCACACCCTGGCCCGCAAGGGCTTCTCCGCCGACAACCCCGAGGTCGGCAGCTGGCTCAAGAACTTCAAGATGAGCGAGGACCAGCTCACCAGTCTTGAGGCGGAGATCCAGAAGGCCGGCTCCGGCAACGAGCAGACGGCCGTCCGTACCTGGCTGAAGGCCAACCCGGGCGTCGCCGACAAGTGGACCCCCGTCGCCGGGGCTCCCGCGGCCAAGGGCGCGAGCGGCAAGGACGAGCGGAACCGCGCCGTCGAGATGGCCTGGTTCCCGTGGGAGGAGGACATCGCCGCCACGTACCTGTGGAAGGCGGTCCTGGAGGAGCGCGGCTACAAGGTCAACCTCAAGCAGTTCGAGGTCGGCCCGATGTACGCCGCGATGTCCCGTGGCCAGATCGATGTGCAGTTCGACGGCTGGCTGCCGTACACCCAGAAGAACTACTGGGACAAGTACGGCTCCCGGCTGACCGACATCGGTTCGTGGTACGGCCCGACGTCCATCGAGGTCGCGGTGCCCTCGTACGTGAAGGACGTCAAGTCCCTCGCCGACCTCAAGGGCAAGTCCGCGCAGTTCAAGGGCCGGATCGTCGGCATCGAGCCGGGCACCGCCACGATGGAGAACCTCAAGAAGAACGTGCTGCCGGCGTACGGCCTGGACAAGGAGTACAAGGTCGTCGACTCGTCGACGCCCGGCATGCTGGCCGAGCTGAAGCGGGCGTACGCCAAGAAGGAGCCCATCGCGGTGCTGCTCTGGACGCCGCACTGGGCGTACAACGAGTTCGGCATGACCAAGCTGAAGGACCCGGAGAAGGCCTTCGGCGACGGCGACCGGCTGCACACCATCGCCAGCAAGGACTTCCCGGAGAACTACCCGCAGCTGACGAAGTGGTTCAAGAACTTCAAGCTGAGCGAGGACCAGCTCGCCGGCCTGGAGAACCAGATCCAGAAGCTCGGCGCGGGCCATGAGGAAGAGGCCGTGAAGGCCTGGATGCAGAAGAACCCGGGCATCGTGGACACGATGGCTCCGCAGTAGGGCCTGAACAGAGCCCGGAATACGAGAAGGGGTGGGCGCCGCCGGTGGCGGGCCCGCCCCTTCCGGCTGTCCGGAAGACGTCCATCCGTCGGCCGACCTTGCGCAACCGTGTGCGTAATGTGCTGGCAGCCGGAAGGATGACGAGTCGGGAGGGAGCCGGACATGGACGAAAAGGAAGCACTCCGCGTGGGCGCCGCGGTCCGCCGACAGCGCAGATCCCTGGGGCTCACACTGGCCGTGGTCGCCACGCGCAGCGGCCTGTCCGTGCCGTTCCTCAGCCAGATCGAGAACGAGCGGGCCCGGCCCAGCGCCCGCTCGCTGGACCGGGTCGCCGAAGCCCTGGAGACCACCACGGCGCGGCTGCGTGCCGCGGCGGACTCGGCGCGCGCCGTCGAAGTCGTACGGGCGGACGAGGGCGACGGGGTGCGCAGGGTGGTGCGCGGGCGCCATCAGCTCAGCGCCTTGGAGTTCACCGGTGAGCTCGACCTCGGGCGTGAGTTCCAGCACCGCAACGACGAGGTGATGTACGTGGTGCACGGGGCCGTGGAAGTGGAGGCCGAAGGGCAGGCGTACCGGCTGGAGCAGGGCGACACGCTGTTCCTGTCCGGTGGGGTGCGGCATCGCTGGCGGGCCACGGTGCCCGGTACGCGGCTGCTGGTCGTCGCCGTCGCCGAGCACATCGACGCCACCTTCGACCCGCGTCGCTGAGAGGGGCTGTCCGCCGTGCGAGCCGTCTCCCTGGTTCCCTCGCTCACCGAGGCCATCGCCGTCACCGCCCCCGGCCGGCTGGCCGGAGTCACCGACTGGTGCACCCACCCGGCCGGCCTGACCGCCGCCCGCATCGGCGGCACCAAGAATCCCGACGTGGCGGCGATCGTCGCGCTCCGGCCCGATCTCGTCGTCGCCAACGAGGAGGAGAACCGGGCTCCGGACCTCGCGGCGATCGGGGCCGCCGGGATCGAGGTGCTCGTCACCACGATCCGCACCCTCGACCAGGCCTTCGAAGAGCTGGAACGGGTCCTGGCAGCCGTCTGCGGCCGGCCCAGGCCGCGCTGGCTGGACGAGGCCGAGGCCGCCTGGGCCGCGCTCCCGCCGCCCCGCGCCCCGCGCCGTGCGGTCGTGCCGGTCTGGCGCAGGCCCTGGATGGTGCTGGGCCGCGACACCTTCGCCGGGGACCTGCTGGCCCGGCTCGGCGTGGAGAACGTCTACGCGGGCCACGCCGAGCGCTACCCCCGCATCCCGCTCGACGTGCTCAACGCGGCGGGCGCCGACCTCGTCGTCCTGCCCGACGAGCCGTACCGCTTCACCGTGGACGACGGGCCCGAGTCCTTCCCCGGACTGCCCGCCGCACTTGTCGACGGGCGGTATCTCACGTGGTACGGGCCGTCACTGGCGCAGGCGCCTGCGGTGCTGCGAGCAGCGCTCCGCTGAGCAGCCCGCGCAGCGTCCGGAGCCCGGCCACCGCCCACGCCGTCACCAGCAGCACGTACAGCGCGACGGCCAGCCAGGTGTACGCCGTGAGGCCGGTGTGCCGGGCCAGGCCGGCGGCGCCCGTGACACATGTGCCGACGGGGAAGGTGAAGCCCCACCACGTCATGCTGAAGGTCATGCCGTTCCGTACGGCCCGCACCACCAGTGCGACGGCCAGTGCCAGCCACATCAGCGCGAAGCCCATCACGGGCACCCCGTACAGCACCGCGAACGCCTCCAGGCCCGAGGCGTACGGCGCCCCGATCGCTCCCGGCGCCACATCGGCGAGCTGGTTGACCGCGGTGGTCGACTGGCCCAGCGGGCCGAGGACCAGGAACAGCGTGGGGGTCAGCGCGAGCGGCAGCGGGCCCTGATGGACGAGCCGGGCGAAGATCAGCGGCAGCATCACCAGCGTGGCGAGCAGGCTCAGACCGAACATCATGTAACAGGCGAGCAGCATCGCCTCCCGCCACTGGCCGGCCGGGAGCTCCGGCACCAGCAGCGGACCGAGTGCCGCGGAGACCATCGGTGCCACCACCGGAAGCAGCCACACCGGTGACGCGGTGCCGGGCTCGACCCGGTGGCGTACGACCATCAGGTACGGGATCGCGACCGCGGCGGCCAGCCCGATCACCGTGCCCGCCGTGTACAGCACCACATCCAGGGCCAGGGCCGCCCCGTGCCCGATGACGTCCTTGCCGACCACCATGGACGAGCCGCCGACCGCCAGCAGGGCCATCGAGAGACAGCCGTAGAACGGGGCGACGGCGGGGTCGAGCAGATGGGCGCGGGCCTGGTCGCGATGGGCGATCCAGTGCCCGGCACGGGCCGCGAGTACGACGGCGAGCATGATCGTTGCGAGTCCCCACACCACCGTGCAGGCACCCCGGAGTCCCGGGATGTGGACGGGCAGCGCCGCACCGGCGCTCGCGACGATCGCAGTGCCCATGACGCTCGCGTACCAGTTGGGGCCGAGGTACCGCAGCTGAGGAAGGCGCAAGGCGGCCGGGTACGGGGCTGGGGACTGCTGTGTCTGCGGAAAGATGGCCATGCCACGATTTTCGCGGTGCGGCCGGGGCCCCACCAGGGACGCCGTGTCTATGAGGCCATAAGGTGGCTTTATGACCGGTGAAGAACATGTCCCCCTCTTCCACCGGGTCCCCGACCTCGGCGCGCTGGAGCTGCTGCTCGCGGTCGCCCGGCACGGCAGCCTGGGGCGTGCGGCGCGGGACGTCGGCATCACCCAGCCCGCGGCCAGCAGCCGCATCCGGTCGATGGAGCGGCAGCTCGGCCTGGCCCTGCTGGACCGTTCGCCGCGCGGCTCCCGGCTCACCGACGCGGGCGCGCTGGTCACCGACTGGGCACGCAGGATCGTCGAGTCGGCCGAGGCGTTCGACGCCGGCGCGCAGGCACTGCGCGACCGGCGGGACTCCCGGCTCCGGGTCGCCGCCTCCATGACCATCGCCGAATATCTGCTGCCGGGCTGGCTGATAGCCCTGCGGGCCGAACGGCCGGACACCGCGGTCTCGCTGCTCGTCGGAAACTCGGCGGCGGTCGCCGGGCGGCTGCTCGTCGGCGAGGCCGACCTGGGCTTCGTGGAGGGCCTGTCCGTGCCGGCGGGTCTCGACGGCACGGTCATCGCCCACGACCGGCTGGTCGTCGTGGTCGCCCCGTCCCACGCCTGGGCCCGCCGCCGTGCGCCCCTGAACCCGCAGGAGCTGGCCGCGACCCCGCTGATCCTGCGGGAGCACGGCTCGGGCACCCGTCAGGTGCTGGACGCGGCGCTGGCCGCGCACGGCGGTCTCGCCCAGCCGCTGCTCGAACTCTCCTCGACGACCGCGGTGAAGGGAGCGGCGGAGAGCGGTGCCGGGCCGTGTGTTCTGAGCGAGCTGGCGCTGGGCGAGGAGCTGTCCGCCAGGCGCCTGGTCAAGATTCCGGTCGCCGGGGTGCGGCTGAGGCGGCAGCTGCGGGCGGTCTGGCCGTCCGGCCACCGCCCGACAGGGCCGGCGCGCGATCTGCTGTCGCTGACGGGACAGGACAGGTAGCCGACGGGACGGGATGGGACGGGTGGCGGGGTTGCGCGCCGGTGCGTTCCGCTTCCGCTTCCCGAAGCCGCGTGCGCTTCCCCGAGCCGGGGTGCCCCTCAGAGCCTGCCGGGTGACCTCGGCCACGCCCGATCAGAGGTCACCCGACAGGCTCTCAGGGCCGTGAGCGTTCGCCGGCTCCCGCCCCCCGCGACGGCGCGAGGTCCTCGAACGGCGTACGGGCCGGGACCAGCCGGGCCGTCGAGGCCGACACCAGTGCCTGCGCCAGCCGTGTGTCGTCGCCCATCTCCGGGTGCCACTGCACCCCGAGCACCCACCGCGGCCCGGGCAGTTCGATCGCCTCGACCGTGCCGTCCGCCGCGTGCGCGGACGCCACCAGGCCCGGCGCGAGCCGCTCCACGCACTGGTGGTGGTAGGTGGGCACGGCGGACTCCTCGGGCACGATCGACGCGTAGAGCGTGCCCCGCACGGGTGTCACGGGGTGCGCGCCGAGGATTCCGGTCGCGCCCAGCGGGCCGGCGTGGCCGTCGAGATGCTGGGTCAGCGTGCCGCCGAGCGCCACGTTGAGCAGCTGCATGCCCCGGCAGACGCCGAGCACCGGTGTGCCCGATTCCAGCGCGGCCTCGATCAGGGCCAGCTCCCAGACATCGCGTTCCCGTGCGGGCGGGCCGGTCCGGAAGTCGCGCTCCGCGCCGTACAGCCCGGGTTCCACATCGGCGCCGCCCGCGATCACGAGGCCGTCCAGCCGGGCCACCGCGGCCGCGGCCCGGACGGGGTCGTCCGGCGGGAGCAGCGCGGCCAGGCCGCCGGAGCGCTGGATCATCCGTGGATAGGCGGCCGGGAGAAGGGCGGCGGGCAGCTCCCAGACACCCCAGCGGGCCACGGGCTCCAGATAGGTGGAGACGCCGATGAGAGGTTCGGACACGGGGCGGTCCCTCCGGTCGGCCGCCTGCGCGGGCGGGCTCGGTTGCATGGCTTCAATGGTGGCAGAGATTACCTTTGTATTTCCGGGAGTTGCGCACCAAAGCGGAACCGGCGGCCCCGGTCAGGCCAGGAATCCGCGCAGGAGCGCGGCCGTACCGGCGCAGTGCTCGCGTATCACGGCACGTGCGGCCTCCGCGTCCCCGTCGAGAACCGCCTCGACGAGGCTCGCGTGCTGATGCTGCGAATGCTCCAGATTCCGTACGAGCAGCGGTATGCAGTCCAGAAGGTCGTTCAGGGTGGCCCGGACGGCGGCGTACTGCGCGGTCAGGGATGCGGAGCCGGAGAGTTCGGCCAGGGTCAGGTGGAACAGGGTGTCGCGCCTGCGGTACTCGGGCAGAGGTGCTTCGTGAGTCGCCGTCAGAGCCGTGCGCAACCGGTCCGCACCCTCGTCCGTCAGTCCCTGTGCCGCGCACAGCCCGGCCGCCCCGGCCTCCAGCACCTCGCGGAAGCGCAGCACGTCCTCGATGTCGACGGACTCCACCTTCCGGCGCAGCTCGTCCTCGCCGGGGCTGCCGGCGCGGGGCAGCACGAACGTGCCGCCGTACCGCCCGCGTCTGCTCTCCACCAGGCCCTGGTCCTGGAGGACCTTCAGTACCTCGCGCAGCGTGACCCGGCTGATCCCCAGCAGCTCGGCCAGCTCGCGCTCGGCGGGCAGCCGCCCGCCGTCGGGCACCAGCCCGAGCCGGACCACCTGGAGGATCTGCTCCAGCGCCTCCTCGAAGCCGTTGCCCGCCCGGACGGGCCGAAGTACGGGCATCAGGCGGTCGGTGAACCCGCTTTCCTCGGCCATGTCCCCGTTTCCCCTTCACAATTAATGGTTCTCTCACATACCTTAAGCCTTCCGGCTGACCGAAGGAGGAGTATCCCGTGGCAGACCGAACACCACCGCTGGGGATCGAGGAGCTGCGCGCCCTCGTCGCGAGCGGTGAGATCGACACCGTCGTCCTCGCCTTCCCCGACATGCAGGGACGGCTGCAGGGCAAGCGGTTCGCCGCCGGCTTCTTCCTCGACGAGGTCCTGGAGCACGGCACCGAGGGATGCAACTACCTCCTCGCCGTCGACACCGACATGAACACCGTCGACGGATTCGAGATGTCCTCCTGGGAACGCGGCTACGGCGACTTCGCCATGCACGCCGACCTCTCCACCCTGCGCCCGGTGCCCTGGAACGAGGGCACGGCCATGGTCATGGCCGACCTCGCCCAGGACGACGGCTCGCCCGTCGCCGCCGCACCCCGCCGGATCCTGACCCGCCAGCTGGAACGCCTGGCCGGGCTCGGCTACACCGCACACGTCGGCACCGAACTCGAATTCATCGTCTTCAAGGACACCTACGAGCAGGCATGGGACCGCAACTACCGCGATCTGACCCCCGCCAACCAGTACAACATCGACTACTCCGTCCTCGGCACCGGCCGCGTCGAGCCGCTGCTGCGCCGCATCCGCAACGACATGGCCGCCGCGGGCCTCACCGTCGAGTCCGCGAAGGGCGAGTGCAACCCCGGCCAGCACGAGATCGTGTTCCGCTACGACGAGGCCCTGGTCACCTGCGACCAGCACGCCGTCTACAAGACCGGCGCCAAGGAGATCGCCGCCCAGGAGGGTGTCGCACTCACCTTCATGGCCAAGTTCAACGAGCGCGAGGGCAACTCCTGCCACATCCACCTCTCGCTCCGGACCGCCGACGGATCCCGGCCCGGCGCCATGGCGGGCGAGGACGGCGGCATGTCCCCCGTGATGCGCCACTTTCTCGCCGGGCAGCTGGCCGCCCTGCGGGACTTCTCCCTCCTCTACGCGCCGAACATCAACTCCTACAAGCGTTTTCAGCCGGGTTCCTTCGCCCCGACCGCCGTCGCCTGGGGCCACGACAACCGGACCTGCTCGCTCCGCGTCGTCGGCCACGGCCGCTCGATGCGCTTCGAGAACCGGCTGCCCGGCGGCGACGTCAACCCGTACCTCGCCGTCGCCGGAATGATCGCGGCGGGCATCCACGGCATCGAGAAGGGCCTCGAACTCCCCGAGCCCTGCGAGAACAACGCCTACACCGCCGACTACGACCACGTCCCCACCACCCTGCGCGAAGCCGCCGAACTCTGGGAGCGGAGCGAGATCGCCCGGGCGGCCTTCGGCGACGATGTCGTGGCGCACTACCGCAACATGGCCCGCGTCGAACTCGAAGCCTTCGACGCCGCAGTGACCGACTGGGAGCTCCGCCGCTCCTTCGAACGCCTGTGAGGCACTGAGTGACCGCACCCGACCACCCGGTGGAACACCACGTACTCAACCCGGCGACGGAAGAACTCCTCGCCACCGTCCCGGCCACCCCCGCCGCCGAGGTCGACACGGCGGTCGTCCGGGCCGCGGCGGCCCAGCGCACCTGGGCCGCCCTCGCCCCCGCCGACCGCGCCCGGCTGCTGCGCCGCTTCGCCGCCGCCGTCGACGGCGAAGCCGAACAACTGGCCCGACTGGAGGTCCAGGAGGCCGGCCACACCCTCGGCAACGCCCGCTGGGAAGCGGCCAACGTCCGCGACCTGCTCGACTACGCCGCCGGGGGAGTGGAGCGACTCGCCGGCCGGCAGATCCCGGTCCCCGGCGGACTCGACGTCACCCTCCTCGAACCCCTCGGCGTCATCGGCGTGATCGCCCCGTGGAACTTTCCCCTGCCGATCGCCGCCTGGGGTCTCGCACCCGCGCTCGCCGCCGGCAACGCCGTGCTCCTCAAGCCCGCCGAGACCACCCCGCTCACCGCCCTGCGGCTGGCCCGGATCGCCCTGGACGCGGGCCTTCCCGAACACCTCCTCCAGGTGCTGCCGGGCGCCGGTGACGTGACCGGCAACGCCCTGGTCGAGCACCCCGGAGTGGCCAAGATCGTCTTCACCGGCTCCACCCGGATCGGCAAGCGGATCATGGCCAGGTGCGCCGACCGGGTGAAGCGGCTCACCCTGGAACTCGGCGGCAAGAGCCCCAACATCGTCTTCGCCGACGCCGACATCGAGGCCGCCGCTGCCGCCGCGCCCATGGCGTTCCTGGACAACGCGGGCCAGGACTGCTGCGCCCGCACCCGCATCCTCGTCCAGCGGTCCGCGTACGACCGCTTCCTGGAACTCCTCGCCCCCGCGATCGAGGCGGTCGTCGTGGGCGACCCGTCCGACGAGAACACGCTGATGGGCCCGCTGATCTCGCGGGAGCAGCGGGAACGGGTGCGCGGTTACGTCCCCGAGGACGCGACCGCCCTCAGGGGCAAGGCGCCCGAAGGGCCCGGCTTCTGGTTCCCGCCGACCGTCCTCACCGATGTCCGCGCGGACTCGCCCGTCGCCACCGAAGAGGTCTTCGGGCCGGTCGCCGTCGTCCTTCCGTTCGAGGACGAGGCCGACGCCGTCCGGCTCGCCAACGCGACGGAGTACGGCCTCGCCGGCTCGGTCTGGACCCGTGACGTGGGCCGCGCGCTGCGCGTCTCACAGGCGGTCCGGGCCGGGAACCTCTCCGTCAACTCCCACTCCAGCGTCCGCTACTGGACCCCTTTCGGCGGCTACAAACAGTCCGGGCTGGGCCGCGAACTCGGCCCCGACGCGCTCACCGCATTCACCGAGACCAAGAACGTCTTCATCAGTACGGAGGCCTGAGCCGGCATGACCACCACCGACAACGAGAACATCTGCCGCCGCCTCGTCGGCCGCACCGCCGTCATCACCGGAGCCGCCGGCGGCATCGGCCTGGCGACCGCACGCCGTCTGGCCTCGGAGGGTGCCCACATCGTCTGCGGCGACATCGACGAGAACGCGGGCAAGGCCGTGGCCGAGGAGGTCGGCGGTACCTTCGTACGCGTCGACGTCACCGACCCCGAACAGGTCGAGGCGCTGTTCCGGACCGCCTTCGACACCTACGGCTCCGTCGACATCGCCTTCAACAACGCCGGCATCTCCCCGCCCGACGACGACTCCATCCTCACCACGGGCCTGGAGGCGTGGAAGCGCGTCCAGGATGTCAACCTCACCTCCGTCTACCTCTGCTGCAAGGCCGCCCTGCCCTATATGCGCCGCCAGGGCCGCGGCTCGATCATCAACACCGCGTCCTTCGTCGCGGTCATGGGAGCGGCCACCAGCCAGATCTCGTACACCGCTTCCAAGGGCGGTGTCCTCGCCATGTCCCGCGAACTGGGCGTGCAGTTCGCCCGTGAAGGCATCCGCGTCAACGCGCTGTGCCCGGGGCCGGTCAACACCCCGCTGCTCCAGGAACTGTTCGCCAAGGACCCGGAACGCGCGGCCCGCAGGCTCGTGCACATCCCGGTCGGCAGGTTCGCCGAGGCCACGGAGATCGCGGCGGCCGTCGCGTTCCTCGCGAGCGACGACTCCTCGTTCGTCAACGCCACCGACTTCCTCGTCGACGGAGGGATCTCCGGGGCGTACGTCACACCTCTCTAAGGGCTGTCCCGTAATCCCTGGTGGATCAGCGCGCGGCGTCAGATGCGGTGCATCGCAAGGCGGAGGGACGTCCGCATACTGGATGTATTCGGGCGTTCCGACAACGCGGCGAGGATGGGGCCTCCCCTGCTCGAGCGCAGCCGAGAGCTTGGGGAAGTAGCTGTCGTTGTGCGCCCGCCGGGGATTACGGGACAGCCCTTAGTGCCGCGACGGGGCAAAGCTCGCCGGGAGGGGCACCAGGACCTGTCGAGATGCCACGGACGCACGCCGACGGAGGCCCGGCCGGGCCTCCGTCGGCGGCAGAACCCTGGAGTGGGGATGAGCGGCGCGACGCCGCACGCCCGGTGTACGGACGCGGCGTGGCAGCTCCGCAACTCCCCGAGTTCCTCGGCGGTTCCCCGCGCTCAGAGGAACGTACGGCCCTCGCCCCGGTACGTCGGCACGGTCGCTGTGATCCGGTCGCCCTCGATCAGCTGCAACTCATCGAAGCGTTCGCACAGTTCACCGGCCTTCGCGTGCCGGAACCACACCTTGTCGCCGATCAGCAGATCGTCGGCCGGGGCGCCGAGCAGCGGGGTCTGCACCTCGCCCGGCCCCTCCTGCGGGTCGTAGCGCAGTCCCTCCGGCAGATACGGGACGGGCAGCCGGTCCGCCCCCGCGGGCCCGGACGCCGGATAGCCGCCACCGAGGACCGTCACCACACCCACACCCGGCCGGCGCACCACCGGCTGGGCGAACAGCGCCGCCGGACGCGCCGTGAACGAGGTGTAGTTGTCGAACAGCCGCGGCACATAGAGCCCCGACCCGGCGGCGATCTCGGTCACCGCGCGCTCCGCCGCCGTGTGCTGCACACTGCCGGTGCCGCCGCCGTTCACGAACTCCAGGTCCGGCGCCACCGCCCTGACCGCCCGCACCACCTCGGCCCGCCGGGCGATCAACTCCTTGCGGCCCGCGGCCTGCATCAGCCGGATCGCCCGGGAGCGCAGCGGCCGCCCCGCGACCGAATCCCCGACCCCGGCTATATGCCCCTCGTACGCCATCAGCCCCACCAGGCGGAAGCCGGGCCGGCGCGCCACCGAGCGTGCCAGTTCGGCCAGTTGGGCGGGGGAGCGCAACGGTGAACGCAGCGCGCCGATCCTGACCCGGCCGCCGAGCAGCCGCAGCGAGGTGTCCAGCTCCAGACAGACCCGGATCTCCTCGCGGCCACCGGCCCGCGCCGCGTCGATCAGCTCCAACTGCGCGTGGTCGTCCACCATCACCGTCACGGCCGCGGCGAGCTTCGGATCCGCTGCCAGTTCCGCGAAGGCGGACCGGTCGGCCGACGGATAGGCCAGCAGTACGTCCTCGAATCCGGCCCGTGCCAGCCACAGCGACTCGGCCAGCGTGAACGACATGATCCCGGCGAACCCGGGCCGCGCGAGCACCCGCTCCAGCAGGGCCCGGCAGCGCACCGATTTGCTCGCCACCCGGATCGGCTTCCCGGCGGCCCGGCGCACCAGATCGTCGGCATTGGCATCGAACGCGTCCAGGTCGACCACGGCGATCGGGGCGTCCAGGTGGGCGGTGGCGCGGTTGTAGCGGGTCCGGTCAGCGGCGCGGGCAGTCATGGCCGCAGCTTGCCAGACGTCCGTACCGCTGGGTAGGGGGATGATCCGTGCAGATCGTCCGGGGGCAGTGCGGCCCGCTCCCACCGGGGCCGTTCCACCCCGTAGAGTGACGAGCACGCGGCAACCAACGGGCCTGCCTGTGACGTCGATCCGCGCACGGTACGGAAAAGGACCAGGGGGGCGGATGAGTACCGAGGCGCAGCGGGCTCCTGTTCCGCCCCGCCCCACGGCCCCACCGGTGCCCGCAGACCTGATGCGGAATCCTGTCGAACCCTCCACGAGCGCGTCCGCCCCGCCGCGTCCGGAGATCCCGCACACCGCGGCAGCCGCTCCCGCCGCTCAGTGGCCCGAACCGAAGAACGAGCCGAATAACGAACCGAAGAACGAGCCGGAGCACGCGTCGAAGGCGGTAGCGGCACCTCGCCCGGCGCCCGCGTCCGAAGTCCCGCCCGTGGTTCCGCCCGAAGTCCCGTCGGTGGTGCCGCCCGTGGAGACCACGGTCCGGCTGCGGCCCGTGCCCGCGGCACCCGCTCCTGCCCCTGACGCGCCTGTGCCCACCTCCGCACCGGCCGTGATGCCGCCCCGTCCCGAGCAGCAGCCCGCCGCCACGCGGCGCCGGCCCGTCGGAGCCGTGGACCTCACCCCGCGTCCGGGCGCGACCCCGCCACCGTCCGGCCGGACGCCCGTCCCGCCCACGTACCAGCAGCCGTACCCGTACCGCTCTCCGCTCCCCGAGACACCCGTCGAGACCACCACCCGGCTGCGCCCCATCCGGCCACACCACCGCGTCCGGACCGCGGCCGCCGCGGCCTGTGTGGTGCTCGGGCTCGGGCTGATCGGCGGCGCGGCCACCGGCGCCTGGCTCACCAGCGACTCCTCCGCCGACCCCGCCGCCCACAGCGCCTACACCCTGGGTCGCTCCGCCTGGCACAGCGTCCCCGTGGAGACCCTCTTTCCCCGCACGCTCAGCGGTGAGGGAGCGGGCCCCGGCGGCGCCGACCGGGTCTGGGTCCGGGTCGCCGTCGCCCCGGACAGCGGCTGCAAGGCCGGGCTGGACCCGCTGCTGGCCAGGACCCTCGGCCCGGTCGGCTGCGAGCGCATGCTCCGTGCCACGTACACGGACGCCACCAGCAGCAGCGTCACCACGGTCGGGTTGATCTTCACCGAGGGCGACCCCGAGGCCATGCGAGCGCTGAGCACCCGCTTCACCGACCAGCACCTCGGCCTGCGCGCCGACCTGATGCCCCGTGCGTACCCCGTCAGGGGCACGGCCGCCGCCGGGTTCGGCGACCGGCAGCGCGCCAGCTGGACCGTCCGCGTACTGACCGAGGTCCCCGTCGTCGTGTTCTCCGTCTCCGGGTTCGCCGACGGCCGTGCGGTCACCGATCCGCAACCCGTCGAAAAGGCTGTGGCGGCGAACGCGACGACGGCCGCGGCCCAGGCCGGACTCGGCCACGAGGCCAGGGGAATCGCGGACCGGATCGAGCGCGGCCTGCGCCGGACCGTCACCGACCTCACGGAGAAGCCGGAATGACCCGCCGCGCCCGCCGCCATCGCCGAGCCCTGGGCGCGGTCTGCGCCGCCACCGCGTTCGCCCTCCTGCCCGCGACGCCGGCCAGGGCCGACGCCATCCGGGACCAGCAATGGGGCCTCCAGGCGCTCCACACCGAGCAGGCCTGGCGGACCACCAAGGGCAGGGGAATCACTGTCGCCGTCGTCGACACCGGGGTCGACGACAGCCTCCCCGACCTGGCCGGCCGAGTGCTGCCCGGCGAGGACATGATCGGCTTCGGCGCCGGCCGCGGTGACCCGGCCTGGGCGCGGCACGGCACCGCGATGGCAGGGATCATCGCAGGTCATGGTCATGGTGACGGCAACAGCGACGGAGTTTTGGGCATCGCGCCCGAAGCGAAGATCCTCCCGGTCCGGGTGATCCTCGAAGCCTCCGACCCGGCCCGCGCCAAGGCCCGGGAGTCCCGCGGCACCGCCCTCGCCGACGGCATCCGCTGGGCCGCCGACCACGGCGCCGACGTCATCAACCTCTCCCTCGGCGACGACAGCAAGTCCGCGCACCCCGAGCCGGGCGAGGACGCCGCCATCCAGTACGCGCTGAAGAAGGGCGCCGTCGTCGTCGCCTCATCGGGCAACGGCGGCGAGAAGGGCGACCACATCTCGTACCCGGCCGCCTACCCGGGCGTGATCGCGGTCGCGGCCGTCGACCGGTACGGCACCCATGCCGCGTTCTCCACCCGCCGCTGGTATGCCACCGTCAGCGCCCCCGGGGTCGACATCGTCGTCGCCGCCCCCGACCGCCAGTACTACGTGGAGTGGGGCACCTCCGCCGCCGCCGCGTTCGTCTCGGGCGCGGTCGCGCTGGTCCGTGCCGCGCATCCGGGACTGACGCCCGCCCAGATCAAGCAACTGCTCACGGACACCGCTCGCAGCGCCCCGGCCTCCGGCCGCGACGACGCACGCGGTTACGGCATCGTCGACCCCGCCGCGGCGATCCGGGCCGGGGCCGCGCTCCGCCCCGCCGGTCTGCGCGCCGAATCCGCCGAGGCCGGTTACCGGAAGCGGTACTTCGGCCCCGGCCCCACCCCCGAGCACCGTGGGACCGGCACCACGGGCTGGCTCGCCCCCGCCTCGGGCGGCCTCGGAGCGGTCCTGCTCGCGCTGGCCGTGGTGCTGTGGCGGGGCAGGAGCGGCGGGCCGGCCGGCGTACGGCGTTGACCGCGGCCATCGCGTGATCCGCCGTCCGGCCGGACCACTGCCACCCCGCCACCGAACCCGCCACCAGGACCGTGGCCGTCACGGACGCGGACGGGGCAGCACGGCGGAATCCTGTCCGGGACACGGCCCCGACGGCAGGAACGGCCCCTGGGAACCAGCTGGGTCCGACCTGTCGGCACGGCAGGAAACCCGAGGTACTACGCTCGCCGTGTGGCGCAGAAGAACATTCCGGACCCCGGTTACTCCGACGACGACGGCACGGCAGATCCGGCCCTGGCCGCGGCACTCGCCGCCTGGGCAGAGGACCGGAAGGCCATCGGCCCGGTACTCGAAGCCCTCAAGGGCACCCGGCTCCTGGTCCCCGTCGTCGCCGTGCTCGGGGAAGTGGAGGAGGACGAGAAGGGGCTGCGCCGCGAGAAGACCAGCGACATGGCCGTCCCCACCCTTCAGGCAGGGGACCGCCGGGCCCTGCCCGCCTTCACCTCGACCGCCTCGCTGGCGCTCTGGGATCCGCAGGCCCGTCCCGTCGCCGTACCCCTGCACCAGGCGCTGCAGGCCGCCGCGCACGAGAAGGCGGACACGGTCGTCCTGGATCTCGCCGGTCCGGTGGCCTTCGAACTGACCGGCTCCGCGCTCCTGGCCCTCGCCGAGGGCCGTACCAGCGCCGACCCGCTGGACGATCCCGCGGTCACCTCGGCGGTGCGGGACGCGGTCGCCGCCGAGCCCGCGGTGCTCCGCGCCCACCTCGGCCCCGGCCGGGCCGACGGCACCCTCGCCCTCGTGCTGGCCCCCGGCGCGGACCCCGGCGGCGCGGCCCGCCGGGTCGCGGAACGACTGGCAGCCGATGACGTCCTGCGCGCCCGCCTGGTACGTGGCCTGGACCTCGCGCTGCTCCCGGCCGACGCGAACACACTGGGTGAAGCGCTGTTCACTCGCTGATCACCCGATCGGTCCAGCGTGCGCGATCGCGCATCGGATATGCGCCCGGGCCGGTGTCCGGCTGCCATGTGAACCCCGCGGTGACGCTGGGGATGCGGGTCGCCCGCCGGATCGACGTACGGACGGCCGTCTCGTACTGGGTGGCCCAGCTGCTCGGTGGCATCGCCGGTGCCGCGCTGCTGTTCCTGCTGGCCGGGCAGGTGCCGGGGCTGAAGACCGAGGGGGCGTTCGGCAGTAATGGCTACGGCGAGTGGTCGGCATTCCGCTCACCGGCACCTCCGTCAACCCGGCGCGCAGCCTCGGACCGGCGCTGTTCGAGGGCGGTGAGGCGCTCTCCCAGCTCTAGCTGTTCCTGGTCGCCCCGCTGGTCGGCGGAGTGATCGCGGCACTGGTGCACCAGCTGACGCACCCGGTCCAGGGGCAGGTCCGGCTCGGCACCGTCTGACTCCGGTGCGACGCCGTGAGCCCCCGCCCGGGACGGGCGGGGGCTCACGGCCGTGGAAAGCCGGTGGGGGGAGGGGCGGGGTCAGCCGAAGACGGGGCCGGTGTACTTCTCGCCGGGGCCCTGGCCGGGCTCGTCCGGTACGAGTGACGCCTCGCGGAACGCCAGCTGCAGCGACTTCAGGCCGTCGCGCAGTGGCGCCGCGTGGAAGGAGCTGATCTCGGTGGTGCTGGCGTCCATCAGGCCGGCCAGCGCGTGGACCAGCTTGCGGGCCTCGTCGAGGTCCTTGTGCTCGTCGCCGTCCTCGGTCAGTCCGAGCTTCACGGCGGCCGCGCTCATCAGATTGACCGCGACCGTCACGATCACCTCGACCGCGGGCACCTCCGCGATGTCGCGGGCCATGTCGTCGAAGCCGGGGGAATCACTGGTGGGGGTCGCGTCACTCATGCGCCATACGATAGGCCCACGTCCGCGCGCCCCGTCCGCGGGAGCGGTGGGCGACAGCTGGTTAGCGCACGCCCGGGGGAGCTGCTAGCCTGGTGTAACGACCGGCTGGGCAGCTATGTGCTCAGCCCACAAGTGGAGGCTCCGATCTCCCACCTGGCTGTCCATGCGGACAGCGGGTCACCGGTCAGGTGGCGCCCATCGTTCCGTACGGACGATGGAGCCGCCCGATGCGCCCCGCGGTTGACCGCGGCGGTGTTCCGGTTGTTCCAGGAGCCCCGCCTGTGTCCCGTCCGGGGCATTTTTCTTGGCCTGGTGCGGTTGGTCTGACGAAAACAGACGTTACGTGGCTGTCCGCCAGGCGGCCGCGTGGTGCTACCGAGGAGGATCCATCAGCGCCGAGCCCCGCATCAACGACCGGATTCGCGTTCCCGAGGTGCGACTTGTCGGTCCCAGCGGCGAGCAGGTCGGGATTGTTCCGCTTGCCAAGGCCCTGGAACTCGCACAGGAGTACGACCTCGACCTGGTCGAGGTGGCGGCGACCGCCCGTCCGCCCGTGTGCAAGCTCATGGACTACGGGAAGTTCAAGTACGAGTCGGCCATGAAGGCCCGTGAGGCGCGCAAGAACCAGGCGCACACGGTCATCAAGGAGATGAAGCTCCGGCCGAAGATCGACCCGCACGACTATGACACCAAGAAGGGTCACGTCGTCCGGTTCCTCAAGCAGGGCGACAAGGTCAAGATCACGATCATGTTCCGTGGTCGTGAGCAGTCCCGCCCGGAGCTGGGCTTCCGACTGCTCCAGCGTCTCGCTTCGGATGTGGAGGAACTCGGCTTCATCGAGTCCAACCCGAAGCAGGACGGCCGGAACATGATCATGGTTCTGGGCCCGCACAAGAAGAAGACCGAAGCCATGGCCGAGGCCCGCGAGGCCCAGGCCGCCCGCAAGGCGGGGCGTCAGGGTTCCACCCCCGACGCCGAAGCCGCGGGCGGGGCTGCCGAAGCGCAGCCCGAGGCTCCGGGCGACACACCTTCCGAGGCATGACCTCAGGGGGCCGCCATCCAGGCGGCCCCGGGTCTGCACGGAATTCCCACCAAGATCTGACGCCCCTGCTGTCCGGTGCCCGCACCGAGAGGGGCGCCACTGACGAGGAGAGAACGGCGCGATGCCGAAGAACAAGACGCACAGCGGTGCCAGCAAGCGCTTCAAGATCACCGGCTCCGGCAAGGTGCTCCGTGAGCGCGCCGGCAAGCGCCACCTGCTTGAGCACAAGTCGTCCAAGAAGACCCGCTCGCTGACCGGCACGGTCGAGCTGGCCCCGGCCGACGCCAAGAAGGTCAAGAAGCTTCTCGGCAAGTGAGGCAGCGGCCCCCGGTGCATCCGGGGGCGGCGACCTCGACTTCAGACCGGGACCAATTCGTTTCCGGGCCGTGTGAGTCCAACCACGGCCCCGCTACAAGGAGTTAAAAAGTGGCACGCGTCAAGCGGGCAGTAAACGCTCACAAGAAGCGCCGGGCGATCCTCGAGCAGGCCAGTGGCTACCGGGGCCAGCGCTCCCGCCTGTACCGCAAGGCGAAGGAGCAGGTCACCCACTCCCTCGTCTACAACTACAACGACCGCAAGAAGCGCAAGGGCGACTTCCGTCAGCTGTGGATCCAGCGCATCAACGCCGCTGCCCGCCAGAACGGCATGACGTACAACCGCCTCATCCAGGGTCTGAAGGCCGCCAACATCGAGGTGGACCGCAAGATGCTGGCCGAGCTCGCGGTCAACGACGCCAACGCGTTCGCCGCCCTCGTCGAGGTTGCCCAGAAGGCCCTCCCGAGCGACGTCAACGCCCCGAAGGCCGCCTGATCCAGGTCGCACTTCGTGTCTTCTGAGCCGGACCCGCAGGCGCTCGTCGTCTGCGGGTCCGGTGCGTTGCACGACATGTTCCGTACGTCCGTCACCTCCGTACGCAGAGAGGCTCGCCGCCGACCATGGGCACCCCCGAACTGATCTCCCCGCGATCGCCGCGCGTCATCGCCGCCCGGCGGCTGGCCAAGCGCAATTTCCGCGGCAAGGAGCGCAGGTTCATCGCCGAGGGGCCGCAGGCCGTGCGCGAGGCCGCCGAACACCGCGGCAGCGACGGCGAACCGACGCTGATCGAACTGTTCGCCACCGTCGAAGCGGCCGATCGGTACGCCGACATCGTCGACGCCGCCCACGCGGCGGGTGCGCGGGTGCACCTCGCCGACAGCGGTGTGCTCGCCGATGTGTCGCAGACCGTCACCCCGCAGGGACTGATCGGTGTCTGCCGCTTCCTCGACTCGCCGTTCGACGCCATCCTCGCCGCGAGGCCGAAGCTGGTCGCCGTCCTCGCCCATGTACGCGACCCCGGGAACGCCGGTACGGTGCTGCGCTGCGCCGACGCGGCGGGCGCGGATGCCGTCGTGCTCACCGATGCCTCGGTGGACCTGTACAACCCCAAGTCCGTCCGGGCCTCCGTCGGCTCGCTCTTCCATCTGCCGGTCGCCGTCGGTGTCCCGGTCGAGCAGGCGGTCCAGGGGCTGAGGGACGCGGGCGTACGGATTCTCGCCGCCGACGGCGCCGGCGACGACGACCTCGACGACGAGCTCGACGCGGGGACCATGGGCGGGCCGACCGCCTGGGTCTTCGGCAACGAGGCCTGGGGCCTGCCGGAGGAGACCCGCGCGCTGGCCGACGCCGTCGTGCGGGTGCCGATCCATGGCAAGGCGGAGAGCCTCAACCTGGCGACGGCAGCGGCCGTGTGCCTGTACGCCTCCGCCCGCGCCCAGCGCACTCGCCCCTGAAGGGCCGTCCCGCAGTCGCCGGCGGGCGACCGGCGCGGCGAACGACGCCTCGTGGGGTTTGCGGCCTGTTCCTGATGGCGATCGCGGCCTGTACGGCCGCCGGATCGTTCGCCTCCGGATCGCTCGTGCGGCGTGTGCGGGCGGCCCGGCCGACCGGGGGCCGCGGAGAGGTGGCCGTCCGGCCGATGCCATGCCCGTACCCCGCCGGACGGTGCACGGGTGCGGTGCGCCCCCGCAGGGTGTCGCTCCGTCACCGACGACTAGTAGGGTGACGGACTCGGGGGCCCACTGCACCGGTTCGAGAGGTGGGGTACGGGATATGGCTGTCGGCATGAGCAGGCCGCGCGGGACGCACACGGCCGCCGTGCGCGTCTGGGAGGGCCCCGGTATCGCGGGTGAACCGGACGACGGCCGGGACGGCGCAGCCGTCCATCCCGACGACCTCCCCGACGGCCTGGTCATCGCCGACGAGACCGGCCGGGTCATCTGCTTCAACTCCGCGGCGGCCCGGATCACCGCCGTGCCCAGCGCCGCCGTTCTCGGCCGCTCCCTGGAGCACGCACTGCCGCTGGAGGACCTCAAGGGCCGCCGCTGGTGGGCGCTGACCGATCCGTACGGCGGCCTCGCCACCCGGGTCGGCCAGCCCGAGCGCAATCTGCTGCTGCCCGGCGGCCGCGAGGTCCTGGTCTCCGCACGGTACGTACGCGAGTACCCGACCGGTCCCGTACGCCGCGTGGTGATCTCGCTGCGCGGCACCGAGGCACGCCGCCGCACCGAACGCAGCCACGCCGAGCTGATCGCCACCGTCGCCCACGAGCTGCGCTCCCCGCTGACCTCCGTCAAGGGTTTCACCGCGACCCTCCTCGCCAAGTGGGAACGGTTCACCGACGACCAGAAGCGCCTGATGCTGGAGACCGTGGACGCCGACGCGGGCCGTGTCACCCGGCTCATCGCCGAACTGCTCGACATCTCCCGGATCGACTCGGACCGGCTGGAGCTGCGCCGGCAGCCCGTGGACCTCTCCGCCGCCGTCGAGCGCCACATCCAGGCCCTCACCGCGAACGGCCAGACCCCCGACCGCTTCCTCGTCCGCACCTGCCAGCCGCTGCCCGCGGTCTGGGCCGACCCGGACAAGGTCGACCAGGTGCTCGGCAACCTGCTGGAAAACGCGGTGCGCCACGGCGAGGGAACCGTCACCATCGAAGTCGCACCCGCATCCGTGCCCGAGAAGAGCGACGAGAAGGGAACGGCCGTCACCGTGAGCGACGAAGGCCCCGGCATTCCCGAGGAGTCGATGGTCCGTGTCTTCACCCGCTTCTGGCGGGGCAGCAAGCGCGGTGGCACCGGCCTGGGCCTCTACATCGTCAAGGGCATCGTCGAGGCGCACGGCGGTACGATCACAGTCGGTCGCGGCCCCGGCGGCGGCGCGGAATTCCGATTTATTCTGCCCGTGAGCGCACCGGCCTACTTGAGATAAGAGGGCTTGCGGAGCAATCAGGCAGGAGGGTGGTGGTGGGCGACGGGAGGGCCTGAGCAGTCCACGGGCCTCCCACCCACCCGGTGACCCTTAGAATCGACCTTTGGCACCTTTGCGTCCTGTCGCCGTCGAGCGGGGCCGCGGGGTCCGGGGTGTCCCCGGTTCAGAGCAGTATCAGCCAATCGGAAGCACGGGAAGAGATGTCGGCACCGAACAAGTCGTACGACCCAGTCGAGGTCGAGGCACTGAAACCGGAAGAGATCGAGCGCATGCGGGACGAGGCGTTCGCCGCCTTCGCCGCCGCCGGTGACCTCGACGCGCTCGCCCAGGCGAAGACCGCGCACACCGGTGGTACCTCGCCCCTGTCGCTCGCCAACCGGGAGATCGGCGCACTGCCGCCGCAGGCCAAGGCCGAGGCGGGCAAGCGTGTGGGCCAGGCCCGCGGCGCCGTGAGCAAGGCCCTCGCCGCCCGCCAGGCGGAGCTGGAGGCCGAGCGGGACGCCCGCGTGCTGGTCGAGGAGGCGGTGGATGTCACGCTGCCCTACGACCGCACCCCGGCCGGTGCCCGCCACCCGCTGACGACCTTCATGGAGCGTGTCGCGGACGTCTTCGTGGCCATGGGCTACGAGGTCGCGGAGGGCCCCGAGGCCGAGGCGGAGTGGTTCAACTTCGACGCCCTGAACTTCGTGCCCGACCACCCGGCCCGGCAGATGCAGGACACCTTCTTCGTCCGGGGCGCCGACGGCGCCGGGAACGACGAGTCGGGTGTCGTGCTGCGCACGCACACCTCGCCGGTCCAGGCCCGTACCCTGCTCGACCGCGAGCCCCCCGTCTACGTCGTCTGTCCCGGTCGCGTCTACCGCACGGACGAGCTCGACGCGACGCACACCCCGGTCTTCCACCAGATCGAGCTGCTCGCCGTCGACGAGGGCCTCACCATGGCCGACCTCAAGGGCACCCTCGACCACATGGTCCAGGCGCTCTTCGGCCCGGACATGAAGACCCGGCTCCGGCCGAACTTCTTCCCGTTCACCGAGCCGTCCGCCGAGATGGACATGGTCTGCTACGTCTGCCGCGGCGCCTCCGTCGGCAACCCGGACCGGCCCTGCCGCACCTGCGGCAGCGAGGGCTGGATCGAGCTCGGCGGCTGCGGCATGGTCAACCCCAAGGTGCTCGTCGCCTGCGGCGTCGACCCCCAGAAGTACAGCGGATTCGCCTTCGGGTTCGGCATCGAACGGATGCTGATGTTCCGCCACAACGTCGAAGACATGCGAGACATGGTCGAGGGTGACGTCCGGTTCACCCGGCCGTTCGGGATGGAGATCTGATGCGCGTCCCGCTTTCCTGGCTGCGGGAGTACGTCGACCTGCCGGCGACGGAGACCGGCCGTGACGTACAGGCCAAGCTCGTCGCCGTGGGTCTGGAGGTCGAGACCGTCGAGCAGATCGGCGCCGGCCTCAGCGGCCCGCTGGTCGTCGGACAGGTACTGACCATCGAGGAGCTGGAGGGGTTCAAGAAGCCCATCCGCTTCTGCACCGTCGACGTCGGCCACGCCAACGGCACCGGCGAGCCGCAGGAGATCGTCTGCGGAGCCCGTAACTTCTCCGTCGGCGACAAGGTCGTCGTGGTCCTCCCGGGCGCCGTCCTGCCCGGCGACTTCGCGATCGCCGCGCGCAAGACGTACGGCAAGACCTCGCACGGCATGATCTGCTCCACCGACGAGCTCGGCATGGGCGACGACGGCACGCACGGCATCATCGTGCTGTCGCCGGAGCACGAGGCCGGCACCGACGCGATCGAGCTGCTCCAGCTCGTCGACGAGGTCCTCGACATCGCCGTCACGCCAGACCGCGGCTACTGCCTGTCCATGCGCGGCGTCGCCCGCGAGACCGCCATCGCGTACGGGCTGCCGCTGCGCGACCCGGCGCTCCTGGACGTGCCCGCGCCGAACGCGTACGGCTACCCGGTCAAGGTCGCCGACCCCATCGGCTGCGACAGGTTCACCGCCCGCACCGTCGTCGGCCTCCAGCCCGAGGCACGCTCCCCGATCTGGCTGCAGCGCAGGCTGCAGAAGGCCGGGATGCGCCCGGTCTCGCTCGCCGTCGACGTCACCAACTACGTGATGCTGGAGCTCGGCCAGCCGCTGCACGCCTACGACCGCTCCCGGCTCGACGGGCCGATCGGGGTGCGCCGTGCCGAGCAGGGCGAGAAGTTCACCACCCTCGACGGCACGGCCCGCGTCCTGGACGCCGAGGACCTGGTCATCACCGACGACCGCGGGCCGATCGGCCTCGCGGGCGTCATGGGCGGAGCCAACACCGAGATCGCGGACGTCCAGGAGGGTGCGCACGGCACCACCGAGGTCGTCATCGAGGCCGCGCACTTCGACCCGATCTCGATCGCCCGGACCGCGCGTCGCCACAAGCTGTCCTCCGAGGCGTCCAAGCGCTTCGAGCGCGGCTGTGACCCGCAGGCCGCGGCCGCCGCCGCGCAGCGCACCGTCGACCTGCTGGTCCTGCTCGCCGGCGGCACCGCCGAGGCCGGCGTCACCGAGGTCAGCGCCCCGTCCGCGCCCCGCACCATCGCGATGCCGGCGGACCACCCCGACCGGGTGGCCGGCGTCGTCTACGGCCGGGAGACCGTCGTACGCCGTCTCCAGGAGGTCGGCTGCGACGTCTACGGGCAGGACGAACTGATCGTCACCGTGCCGTCCTGGCGTCCCGACCTCGGCGAGCCCAACGACCTCGCCGAAGAGGTCATCCGGCTGGAGGGTTACGAGAACCTCCCGTCCACCCTCCCGACGCCGCCGTCCGGCCGCGGGCTCACCGACCGCCAGCGGCTGCACCGCAGGGTCGGCCGGGCGCTCGCCGGGGCCGGCTACGTCGAGGCGCTGAACTACCCGTTCATCGGTGACGCGGTCCTCGACCAGCTCGGGATCGAGGCCGACGACGCCCGCCGCCGCACGGTCGAGCTCGTCAACCCGCTCTCCGACGAGGAGCCGGCGCTGCGCACCACGCTGCTGCCGGGCCTGCTCGGCGCACTGCGGCGCAACGACGGCCGTGGCAGCCACGACCTGGCGCTCTTCGAAACCGGCCTGGTCTTCATTCCCCAAGCTCTCAGCTTCGTTCGAGCAGGGGAGACCCCACTGACCGGCAGCGAGACCAAGGCCGTACAGCTGCCCGTCGACCGCCGTCCCACCGACGAGGAGATCGCCGGGCTCAACGCCACGCTGCCGCGCCAGCCGCGCCACGCCGCGGTCGTCCTCGCGGGCGCCCGCGAGCAGGCCGGCTGGTGGGGCAAGGGCCGCCCGGCCGACTGGGCGGACTCCATCGAGGCCGCCCGTACGATCGCCCGCGAGGCCGGTGTCGAGGTGACCGTCCGCGGCGGCCGGCACGCGCCGTGGCACCCGGGCCGCTGCGCCGCGCTGTATGTCACGGTGAACGGCGCGGAGACCCTCTTCGGGCACGCCGGTGAGCTGCACCCGCGCGTCATCAAGGAGCTGCACCTGCCGGAGCGCACCTGCGCCATGGAGGTCGAGCTCGATGTCCTGGAGCAGGCCGCCGACGGCGCGCTCCAGGCGCCCCGGATCTCCGCCTTCCCGGTGGCGACCCAGGACGTCGCGCTGATCGTCGCGGAGAGCGTCCCCGCCGCCGAGGTGGAGCAGGCGCTGCGTGCGGGCGCGGGTGAACTCCTCGAATCGCTGCGGCTGTTCGACGTCTTCACCGGCGAGCAGATCGGTGCGGGCCGCAAGTCACTGGCGTACGCGCTGCGCTTCCGCGCCGCGGACCGCACGCTGACCGTCGACGAGGCCACGGCCGCCCGTGACGCCGCGGTGGCCCTGGCCGCCGAGCGGACGGGCGCGGTGCTGCGGGGCGCCTAGCGCCGCACGCGACACAGGGTGAAGGAGGGGCGTATCCGAATCCGGATACGCCCCTCAGCGCTCGCCGGGCGGCACAGAACCGCACCTGGGCGTCGCCCGCGCCGTCCGCGCCGCCACGGGGTGCCGGGCAGGTCGGCGGGACGGACCGGTGCGGGTGCGGGCCGTCGACTGTACGAGGGGGAGCAGACGACCCGGCCGCCTCTTGCGAGACGACTGATTCAACCGATCCGCGTCCCGGAGCGAAAGAGTGCGCGGCGGGATGCTTCGGGCATTCCGTTCACACCCCGTGTGAATCGTGCTCCACTGGTGCGACACGCCTCGGCGTGCCGAACCACCGGAGGGGCACATGGGGGCAACGGAGCCCAACATTCTGCTGGCGGCCCTGATCGAGGAGGCGGGTGTCTCCCGGGCCGGCCTCGCCGCGCACATCAACCGGGCCGGCCGCTCCCGCGGACTGCGCCTGCGGTACGAACACACCGCGGTGGCCCGCTGGCTGAAGGGGCAGCGCCCGCGCGGCCAGGTGCCGGACCTGGTCTGCGAAGTGCTCGGGAACCGGCTGAACAGGCCGCTTTCGCTGGACGACATCGGCATGGCGGCACCCGGCACCACCGCGGTCGTACCCGTGTCCACGCTCACCGGATTCGTCGAGCGGGCCACCGCGCTGTGGCGCTCCGACGAACAGCAGCGCCCGCACATACTCGCCTCCGCGGCCGTCACGGGCACCACGGCGGTGATGCCCGTCTGGGAATGGGAGAACCCGCCCGAGGACCTCGACGTCTCCCGCAGCGGCACCACCCGCGTCGGCACCGCCGACATAGTGACCTTGCGCGCGGCCCGCACCCACTACGAACTGATGTACCGCAGGGCAGGCGGAATCGCGACCAGATCCCGCATCGTCGGCTTCCTCAACGCGGAGACCGCCCCGCTGCTGCGCGGCGGCTACAGCGACGCCATTGGGCGCCGACTGCACCGGGCGACGGGCGGACTGGTGGCCGTCGCGGGCATCTGTGCCTATGACTCCGACGCGCACGGACTCGCCCAGCGCTACTTCCACCAGGCGCTGCGGCTGGCCAAGGCGAGCGGGGACCGGGGACTCGGCGGCTATGTGATCGCCCTGCTGGTCAACCAGTCGCTGTGCCTCGCCGAATACCGGCAGTCGGTGGCCTTCGCGCAGGCGGCGTTGCGGGCCGCCGGCGACCACATCACTCCCGCGCTGGCCGCCGATCTGTACGCGATGCAGGCCAAGGCGTACGCCCGCATCGGCGACGCCGCCGGTGCCCTGAAGTGCATCCGGCGCGCCGAATCGGAGGCGGAACGCATCCGTCCGGGTCATGAACCGGACGAGACGGGGTACGTCCAGCCGGGCCTGGTCGACGTGCAGGTGGCCGAGGCCCTGCTCAGCCTCGGCGATCTGCCGGGGGCCAGGGAACACGCGGCGACGGCCGTAAGGGCCCCGGCCCATGACCGGGGCCGGGTGCACCGGCTGGCCATGCTGACCCACATCGAGCTGCGCCAGGGCGAGGCGGACCGGGCGGCGGCCACCGCCGTGGAGATGGCGGAGCGGGCCAGGGGCATGGAGTCGCAGCGGCTGCGCGACCGGCTGCGTGCGGTGCGCGGGGATCTGGTCGCGAGCGGCTGCGCCGAGGCGGGGCGGGCCGCCGAACTGATCGACGGGGCGTTGCGCGTACCGCTGTGAGTGCCCGGCGATGCGTACCCAGGGGTACCGGTGCGTTCCCCTCCGGTCCTGCTCCTGCTGCGATGTTGTCACCTACTTGTCGGAAGGTGGCAAAACTGTGCAATGGGCGAACCTGAACGAACGAACTGTGTATGAGAACCGCTGGTTCCGGGTCAATCTGGCGGATGTGGTCATCCCTGACGGCCGCCATCTCGACCACTACCTCATCCGGTTCCGCCCCGTCGCGGCGGCCACCGTCGTCAACGAGGCCAACGAGGTGCTGCTGCTGTGGCGGCACCGTTTCATCACCGGCAGCTGGGGCTGGGAACTC
Organism: Streptomyces sp. NPDC015032; assembly: GCF_043080425.1. Lineage (NCBI taxonomy): Bacteria > Bacillati > Actinomycetota > Actinomycetes > Kitasatosporales > Streptomycetaceae > Streptomyces > Streptomyces sp. NPDC015032. The sequence goes on from NZ_JBIBVN010000008.1 coordinate 236,738, forward strand.
GCCGCGGGCGTCGTCGAGGACGGCGAGGACATCGAGGCCGCCGCAGCCCGGGAGATGGAGGAGGAGACCGGCTGGCGTCCCGGCCCGCTGCGCCCGTTGCTGACCGTGGAGCCGTCGAACGGTCTCACCGACGCCCGGCACCACCTCTACTGGTCGAAGGAGGCGACCTGGACCGGCCACCCCGGCGACGACTTCGAATCCTCGCGCCGCGAGTGGATACCGCTCAAGCTGGTGCCCGACATGATCGCCCGCGGCGAGGTCCCGGCCGCCGGCATGGTGGCCGGGCTGATGATGCTCCACCACTTACGGCTGGGGGGATAAGGCCCGGACGGAGCGCGGGGCCGGCCGGAGGATCGCCCCGGCCGGCCCCGCACGGGCACATGAGGACGGATCAGGAGTACGGGTAGAAGCCCGAGCCCGTCTTGCGGCCGAGCCGGCCCGCGTCCACCATCCGCTGGAGGAGCGGGGGAGCGGCGTACAGCGGCTCCTTGAACTCCGCGTACATCGAATCGGCGACCGAGGCCACGGTGTCCAGACCGATCAGGTCGGAGAGCTTCAGCGGGCCCATCGGGTGGGCACAGCCGAGCTCCATGCCGTTGTCGATGTCCTCACGGCTGGCGATTCCCGACTCGAACATCCGGATCGCGGAGAGCAGATACGGAATGAGCAGCGCGTTGACGACGAAGCCCGAGCGGTCCTGGGCGCGGATCGGGTGCTTGCCGAGGACGTCCTGGACCAGGGCCTCGGCGCGCTTCACCGTCTCGTCGGACGTCGTCAGCGCGGGGATCAGCTCGACGAGCTTCTGCACCGGGGCCGGGTTGAAGAAGTGGATGCCGATGACCTGGTCCGGGCGGGAGGTCGCCACGGCCAGCTTCACCAGCGGGATGGAGGAGGTGTTCGAGGCGAGGATGGCGTCCGGCCGGGTCACCACCTGGTCGAGCACCTGGAAGATCTCGGTCTTGACCTGCTCGTTCTCCACGACGGCCTCGATGACGAGATCGCGGTCGGCGAACTCCCCGAGGTCGGTGGTGTAGCTCAGACGAGCGAGTGTCTCATCGCGCTCCTCCGGAGTGATCTTGCCGCGTTCGGCGGCCTTCGAGAGGGAGTTGTGCAGCCGGGTGCGGCCGATCTCCAGCGCCTCGCCGGTGGTCTCGGCCACCATGACCTCAAGACCGCTGCGGGCGCAGACCTCTGCGATACCCGCGCCCATCTGGCCACAGCCCACCACTCCGACGCGTGCAATGTCGGCCATAGAGTCCGTCACCTCGTGCCTTTCGCTGTTCTCCGTGTCGCAGGTTCCCGTCTGATTCCGGTGCCCGCCCAGACCCCCCGACGTTACTCCGCGGCCTACGGGTCATCGCGGGCCGGGGCGGGCATGCTCTGCGTTACGCCTGAATACAGAGGCGACGGACGATGACAGAGAGACGGCAGGTGCAAGGAAATGCGGCAAATGGCCAGAAGAGGCTTTGTGGCGGGTGCGGCCGCGGTGGTCGCGGGGGTGGTGAGCACCGTCGCCACCGCCCATGGCGCCTTCGCGGCTCCGTCCCGGCAGACCGGTTCCGGGCGGACGGGCGCGCCGTCGCGCGAGGGTGGCCACCGGGTCGCGCGGCGTGAGCTGCGCGGGATGTGGGTGGCCACCGTCGCCAACCTCGACTGGCCCTCGGCGCCCGGACTGACGGCGGCCGAGCAGCAGGCCGAGCTGATCGGGTATCTCGACGAGGCCGTCGACCGGCGGCTGAACGCCGTGATCCTCCAGGTCCGGCCGACCGCCGACGCGCTGTGGCCCTCGCCCTACGAACCATGGGCCCAGTACCTCACCGGGGTCCAGGGCAAGGACCCCGGCTGGGATCCGCTGGGCACCGCCGTCCGCGAGGCGCACCGCCGCGGCCTGGAACTGCACGCCTGGTTCAACCCGTACCGGGTCGCCAACCACACCGACCCGTCCCGGCTGGCCGCCTCGCATCCCGCCAGACTGCACCCCGACTGGGTCCTGCCGTACGGCGGGAAGCTCTACTACAACCCCGGAATTCCCGAGGTCCGCCGCTTCGTCCAGGACGCGATGCTGGACGCGGTCCGCCGCTACGACATCGACGCCGTGCACTGGGACGACTACTTCTACCCGTACCCGGTGGCCGGGCAGGTCTTCGACGACGACGCCACGTACGCGAAGTACGGCGCCGGCTTCCCGGACAAGGACGCCTGGCGGCGCGACAACACCGACAAGCTGGTGCGCGAGACCGCCGAGCGGATCAAGAAGATCAAGAAGAACGTCCAGTTCGGGATCAGCCCGTTCGGGGTGTGGCGCAACGCCGCGACCGATCCGCTCGGCTCCGACACGAAGGCGGGTGTGCAGACCTACGACGATCTGCACGCCGACACCCGCGGCTGGGTCAAGAAGGGCTGGATCGACTACATCTGCCCGCAGATCTACTGGAACATCGGCTTCGCCGCCGCCGACTACGCCAAGCTGTTGCCCTGGTGGAGCGAGGTCGTGCGGGGCACGGGCGTCGATCTGTTCGTCGGCGAGGCCCTCTACAAGGCCGGCGACCCCGCGCAGCCCGCCGCCTGGCAGGACCCGGCCGAACTCTCCCGCCACCTCGACTTCGCCGCCGACTACGACCAGGTGCGCGGCCACGTCTACTTCTCCGGCAAGGACGTGATGACGGACCGGATCGGAACCATGGCCCGGGTGGTGGCCGACCACTACCGCAACAGGGTGCGCCCACCCCGCTGACACAAGAGGTGCGGGCACACCCGTATTGCGGGCGGGCCGACGGGAATCCCGACGGCCCGCCCGGGGCCCGGGGGCGAGCAGCGGCGCCCTCCGCCGGAGGCCGTTACCGGTTCTTCTTCGGCGCCTGCTTACGGCCTTGGTGCTGTATGACGCTGTCGGGACCGGGCGAAATCAGGTGTTCGTGTCCGTCCTCGAAGCGGACGCGGTACGGGGGAGTGCCCCCGGCCCCGAGCACTTCGACGATCTCTGCGATCCGGTCGTGCTGTCCCACGGTCCTGCCGTGCGTCAGCAGCCGGTCGCCCGCGCGTGCCTCCATCTGGAGTGACCTCCTCACGGGTGGCGGTCCATGTCGACAAGTCTATGTCCGAAAAGCGACTTCGCCCGGTGGAGGGCGTGGGGGCCCGCCCGGGACGCCGCCTCACCCCGGACGCGGGGCGCGCATCGCCCGCTGGGTGGCCGCGATGCAGACCAGCACGGCGACCGCCGCCACCGGCGCTGCCAAGGCCCCGCCGTCGACGTACTGAAACGTCGACGTCCGGCCGTTGTCCACGGTCACGCTCGCCGGTGGGCCGGGCCGCTGGAGCCTGAGGCTCGAAGCCGGGGCCCGCTGACCGCCGCATTCCCGTGGACGCCGTGTCCTCCCGCCTGTCCGGCCGGTCGGTACGTCACGCACCCGCCGAGTGCCACCGGGCGGTCCGGCGCCGGCCCGCACCGCCCGGCCCGGGACCGGTCGCGTCGGCAGCCCGCGACCGCCGCCGGTCCCCGCCGCGTCCGTCCCGGACGGGCCGTGCCGGTCAGGCCTCCTTGTCCGGAGAGGCGGTCAGGAGCGTGAGCGCTTCGGCGATGCCCTGCTCGGCGGTCGCCTTGTCGATGCCGAGATCCGTCAGCACCCCCGAGCCGTCCTCCTGTTCCAGCAGGGCGAGCAGGATGTGCTCGGTGCCGACGTAGTTGTGGCCCATCCGCAGGGCCTCCCGGAACGTCAGTTCCAGCGCCTTGCGCGCCCCCGCGTCGTAGGGGACGAGCTCCGGCAGTTCGTCGGCTGCGGCCGGCAGCGCGTCGGTCGCGGCCCGGCGGACGGCCTCCGCCGTGATGCCCTGGGCCTTGACGAACGCGAAGCCCAGCCCCTCCGGCTCGCTGAGCAGTCCCAGCACCAGGTGCTCGGTGCGTACTTCGGCGTTGTGTGCGGCGCGGGCCTCGTTCTGCGCGGCCATCACGACATTTCTGGCACGCTCGGTGAAGCGGCTGAACCCCTGACTGGGGTCGAGGTCGGTGGGCTCGCCCTGGTGCTTGGCGACGAACCGCTTCTGGGCCGCCTGCCTGGTCACCCCCATGCTCTTCCCGATCTCCGTCCAGGAAGCGCCCGAGCGCCGCGCCTGGTCCACGAAGTGCCCGATCAGATGGTCGGCGACATCGCCGAGGTGGTCCGCCGCGATGACGGCGCCGGAGAGCTGGTCCAGGGCGTCGGTGTGGACCTTCTTGATGGCCTCGATCAGTTCGTCGAGGCGTACGGGATTGGTCATGCCTACAGGTTTCGCCATGCGTCAACCTTAGGTTGACAGCACGCGTGGCGTCAACCCGTAGTTGACAGCGGCTCGGTGAGGTCCGGCCGCCGCATCCCGACCCGGCGCCGAGCGGATCCGCGCCGCCGGCCGGCCGTGGCCGGCCTTCTGTCCGCCCGGTACGACGGAGCGCGCCGCCCGACGGAGACCGTCGGGCGGCGCGCTCGTTCAGCGATGCGGTGGTACGGCTCAGACGACGCCGCTGTCCGCGATGGTGATCTTCGCCGAGGGCCGGCCGCTCTGCGAGCCGAGGGCCTCGATCTTCTTGACCAGGTCCATGCTCTCCTGGTTGTCGACCTCGCCGAACACCACGTGCTTGCCGTCCAGCCACGACGTCACGATGGTCGTGATGAAGAACTGGGAGCCGTTGGAGTCGGGGCCGCTGTTGGCCATGGACAGAAGACCCGGCTTGGTGTGCGAGAGCTTGAAGTTCTCGTCCGGGAACTTCGCCCCGTAGATGCTCTTGCCGCCGGTTCCGTCACCGCGGGTGAAGTCGCCGCCCTGAAGCATGAAGTCGGGGATGATCCGGTGGAAGGACGAACCCTTGTAGCCGAAGCCCTGCTCGCCGGTCGCCAGCGCGCGGAAGTTCTCCGCGGTCTTGGGAACGACGTCGTCGAACAGCTTGAACGTGATCCGCCCGGCGGGCTCGTCATTGATGGTGATGTCGAAGTAAACCTTGCTCGTCATGGAACCATCCTGACATCGAAGCGATCGGCACCGACGGGCGGGCACGATGTAGGGCCGCCGGAGCGGTCGCCCTGGCCGTCTCTCCCGCTGCCTGCCCGTCGACGACTGGCTAGCCTGAGGAGTGGGTGGGGCGGCACAGGGAGGTCCGCTGTGACTCAGACCAACGCGAGCGCCGGGATGCCGAGTGCTTTCGGTACATCCCCGGACACCGGCACGACCCGTTATCCGCCCGTTGCCGACCACGGACTGATCGGCGATCTGCGCAGTGCGGCACTGGTGGACAGCCACGGCACCATCGACTGGTACTGCTGCCCGCGCTTCGACGCGCCCAGTGTCTTCGCCTCGATCCTCGACGCCGACCGGGGCGGGTCCTTCGAACTCGCCGCGGATGCCCCGACGCGGACCAAGCAGTTCTACTTCCCCGACACCAACGTCCTCATCACCCGCTTCTTCGCGGACGACGGCGTCGGCGAGGTACAGGACTTCATGCCGGTGCTCGACGATTCGCGCGAGGCCGACCGGCACCGGCTGATCCGCCGCGTGGTGTGCGTACGCGGATCGTTGCCGTTCCGCGCCCGAGTGGCCCCCCGTTTCGAGTACGGGGCCCAGTCGCACACCGTGCACGCACAGCACGGCCAGGCGGTCTTCGAATCGCCCTCGCTTTCTCTCGCACTCACGTCGAGTGTGCCGATCGAGGTCGCGGGCCAGGACGTGTGGTCGTTGTTCAAGCTGCACGAGGGCGAGTCCGCCGTCTTCGCCCTCGACCGGGTCGGTGGTGACGTGGCCCCCCGCTTCTGCCCCCTGTCCGAGGCGGAACAGCAGTTCAACGCCACCGTGGGGTACTGGCGGCGATGGCTGTCCCGGTCGCGGTACCGCGGCCGGTGGCGGGAGATGGTGCACCGGTCCGCCCTCACCCTGAAGCTGCTCACCTACGTCCCCTCGGGCGCCATCATCGCCGCGCCGACCACCAGCCTGCCCGAACGCGTCGGGGGCGAGCGCAACTGGGACTACCGCTACGTATGGATCCGTGACGCGGCATTCTGCGTGTATGCGCTCCTCAGGCTCGGCTTCACGGAGGAGGCAGAGGCGTTCATGGGCTTCCTTTCCGAGCATGTCCATCTCGAAGCGACCCGTCCCACCGGCCCGCTGCAGATCATGTACGGCATCGACGGGCGTCGTGAGCTGCCCGAACGCAAGCTCACCCATCTTGAGGGCTACCGTGGCTCGGCCCCCGTACGCGTCGGCAACGACGCGGTCGGCCAGTTGCAGCTGGACATCTACGGGGCGCTCATCGACGCCCTCTACCTCTACGACAAGTGGGGGCGGCCCATCTCCAGTGGGCACTGGGACAGCATCAGTGAGCTGGTCGACTGGGTCTGCGAGCACTGGGACCAGCCCGACCAGGGTATTTGGGAGTCCCGCAGCGGGGGCAGGAACTTCCTCTATTCGCGGCTGATGTGCTGGGTGGCCATCGAGCGCGCCATGCGGCTGGCCCGGCACCGCGGCCTGCCCGCCGACATGGTGAGGTGGGGGTGGGTCAGGGACGAGATCTACCACCGGATCATGCGCCATGGCTGGTCCGCCGAGCGGCACGCCTTCGTCCAGTACGAGGACGGCCACGTCCTCGACGCGTCCGTGCTGATGATGCCGCTGGCGAAATTCGTCTCGCCCACCGACCCGAAGTGGCTCGCCACGCTGGACGCGCTGGGCGACGACCTGGTGTCCGACTCCCTGGTCTACCGGTACGACCCGCAGTCCAGCCCGGACGGCCTGCGGGGGGATGAGGGCACCTTCTCGATCTGCTCGTTCTGGTACGTCGAGGCGCTGACCCGCGCCGGCCGCCTGGACGAGGCCCGGCTCGCATTCGAGAAGATGCTCACCTACGCCAACCACCTGGGTCTGTACGCCGAGCAGATCGGGCACACCGGGGAGCAACGTGGGAATTTCCCGCAGGCATTCACTCACCTGGCGTTGATCAGCGCGGCCTTCAACCTGGACCGCGCGCTCGGCTGAGAGCCTGTCGGGTGACCTTCGATCGGGAAGCGTGCGCACCAGGGCGTGGCTGCCCGATCAGAGGTCACCCGACAGGCTCCGAGGGCAGCACGTGGGGCCTGAGCGGCAGAAGGACCGTTCTCGCCGGGGCGGCGCGGTCGCCGGAGGTGGGGTACCGCCCCGGCGTCCGGTCAGCGGGTGGCGAGGAGCCCGAGCGTATCGATCACGCGGTTCGAGAAGCCCCACTCGTTGTCGTACCAGGCGACCACCTTGACGTGGCGCCCGTCGACCCGGGTCAGGGCCGAGTCGAAGATCGACGAAGCCGGATTGCCCGTGATGTCGGACGACACGAGCGGGTCGTCCGAGTACTCGAGTACGCCGGCGAGCGGGCCCTCCGCTGCGACGCGGTATGCAGCCAGCACCTCGTCGCGCGTCACCTCGCGGGTGACAGTTGTGTTGAGTTCGACGATCGAGCCCACCGGAACCGGCACGCGGATCGAGTCACCCGACAGCTTGCCGTCGAGGTTCGGCAGCACGAGGCCGATCGCCTTGGCGGCGCCCGTCGTGGTCGGCACGATGTTGACAGCGGCGGCACGGGCCCGGCGGGCGTCACGGTGCGGACCGTCGTGCAGGTTCTGCTCCTGCGTGTAGGCGTGCACCGTCGTCATGAAGCCGTGCTCGATGCCGGCGAGGTCGTCGAGCACCGCGGCCAGCGGCGCCAGGGCGTTGGTCGTGCACGAGGCGTTCGAGACGATGGTGTGCACGTCCGGGTCGTACGCATCCGTGTTGACCCCGAACGCGAGCGTGACGTCGGCGCCGGCCGACGGGGCGCTGACGAGCACCTTCTTCGCGCCCGCGTCGAGGTGACCGCGGGCGGCCTCGGCCGACGTGAAGCGGCCGGTCGCCTCGAGCACGATGTCCACGCCGAGCTCGGCCCACGGCAGCTGCGCCGGTTCGCGCTCGGCGAGCACCGTGATGCGACGGCCGTCCACGACGAGGGCGTCCCCGTCGACGGTCACCGGGCGACCGAGCCGGCCGGCCGTCGTGTCGTAGGCGAGCAGCCGGGCGAGGGAGGCGGGCTCCGTGAGGTCGTTGACGGCGACGACCTCGAGGTCGCTGTCGCGTTCGAGCAGCGCGCGGAGCACGTTGCGTCCTATGCGGCCGAATCCGTTGATGGCGATGCGAGTCATGAATGGTGTCCCTTCGGTTCGCCATCAATTTCGCGTGCTGCGTCCCTCCGCGACAGCGGCATGATCGCCACGGTTCAAAAGGATCTCGCCACGTGGCGGCGGGCTACTCACCCCGGGTGAAGGTGCGCCGGTACTCGCTCGGCGTCGTGCCGAGGATCCGCTGAAAGTGCAACCGCAGATTGGCACCGGTGCCGAGACCGACGTCGGTGGCGATCTGTTCGACGCTCCGCTCCGAACGCTCGAGCAGCTCGCGGGCCAGATCGACGCGGGCGCGCATGACCCACTGCATCGGCGTGTATCCCGTGTCCTCGACGAAGCGCCGCGAGAACGTGCGCGGCGACACCGCCGCATGCCGGGCGAGCGCCTCGAGGGTGAGGGGCTCACCGAGCCGGTGAAGCGCCCACTCGCGGGTGGCGGCGAACCGCTCGCCGAGTGGCTCGGGCACACTGCGTGGCACGTACTGCGCCTGACCGCCGCTGCGGTAGGGGGCCGCGACAAGGCGCCGGGCCGCATGGTTCGACGCGGCCACTCCGAGATCGCCGCGCAGGATGTGCAGGCACAGGTCGATGCCCGAGGCGGCGCCGGCCGACGTCAGCACGCTGCCCTCGTCGACGAACAGCACGTTCTCGTCGACCTGAACGAGCGGATGCCGTGCCACCAGTGCCCGCGTGTAGTGCCAGTGCGTCGTGGCGCGCTTGCCGTCGAGCAGGCCCGTGGCGGCGAGCGCGAAGGCGCCCGTCGAGATGGCGGCGAGCCGTGCGCCCCGGGCGTGGGCGGCGATCAGCGCGTCAAGGACGGCCCGCGGGGGGTCGTCGCGGTCCGGGAACCGGTAGCCGGGGACGAAGACGATGTCGGCCCACGCAAGTGCGTCGAGGCCGTGGGCGACGCCGTACGACAGGCCGTCGCCGCCGGTCACGGGACCTGGTGCCGCCCCGCACACCCGTACCTCGTACGGCATGCTCGCGCGGGTCGCGAAAACCTGCGCGGGAATTCCGACATCGAGCGGCTTCGCACCGTCGAGCACAAGGACGGCGACGCGATACAGGCGGGAGGCTGGCACGGTAGCGAGGTTACGTGGGGTGTGCCTGCGATACGCCCACTGCGTGGGCCAGGCAGAGGACACCGCCGGACCGTCCTTCCCGTCGTGGTCCACCGGCGGTCCGAAGTGTGACCGAGAACAGTAGTTGGCACATGATGATCCGGACTGATGCACGTCAGGAACGCCTGGAGAATTCTTGTTGGCCAATCTTGAGATTGGTAGTTGGCGAATCATGGCTTTGGACGTTCACCGTGCGTAGATGTCGCGGGCGCGCGGCCAGACATCAGCAGGAGTGTCCGGAGGGAGTGGGGCCAGCATGTTAGGTAGTCGGGAACGTCGGACACCCCTCATGGGGTTGGCCCAAGCCAGGCGTAGATACTGACCGACATGCCAGAACACTCTGATCCGCAGCAGGATGTGACCTTCAGGGCGCCCGTTGGCTCCGTCGACCTTCGGGCGTTCGACGACGAGGGCAACTCGTATGAGATCCATGCGTGTCACGACTGCCTGCCGTGGCACGCTGAGGTCGTGATCGTTGACGGGGAGATCCTCGTTAGGGAGTGGCATGCCGTTGGATGCCCGCAGTTCCAGGAACTCATCCGGGATTAGCCTCGATGCTTCAGGAAACTAACCTCGCGCTTTCACGAGGTGCGGTGTTCGACGCTTGATCAAATAAGTGGAGAGTGCTCCTGACCTGCAACGATGGGACTTGTCTAGGGTCCTGTTGGCTGCACGGAAAGAAGCACTCTCCAGGTGAAGAAGCGTATCGGGTCCTACCCGCGTGTCCGCATCGAGAGCGGCGGCCGGGCGGTGGTTTCGCAGGCCGGGGGCGTGCTGCTGGTCGAGACCGTCCGCAGGGCCGGCTTGGACACCGCGATATCAGCGGCGCTGGCGCCGTGGCGGAAGGCTCGGGCGGTGCACGATCCGGGCAAGACCCTGCTGGACGTGGCCCTGGCGGTCGCGCTGGGCGGGGACTGTCTCGCGGATGTCGGCATGCTGCGGGCCGAGCCGGCCGTGTTCGGGCCGGTGGCCTCCGACCCGACGGTCTCCCGCCTCATCGACACCCTCGCCGCGGCCGGGGAGAAAGCCTTGCGGGCCATCCGTGCCGCGCGGGCTGAAGTCCGCCAACATGTCTGGCGGTTGGCCGACCAGAAAGCGCCTGACGCGGGCGGGACGGTGACCGTGGACCTCGACGGGGTGCTGGTGATCGCGCACTCGGACAAGGAAGGCGCCGCACCCACGTGGAAGCGAACCTACGGCCACCACCCGCTGATGGGATTCGTTGACCACGGACCGGGCGGCACGGGTGAACCGGTCGCGGCCCTGCTCAGACCAGGCAACGCGGGATCGAACACGGCGGCCGACCACATCACCGCCACCCAACTGGCCTTGGCCCAGCTGCCGAAGAAGTACCGGCGCGGGCGCCGGACCCTCATCCGGTGTGATTCCGCGGGCGGCACCCACGACTTCGTCGCCTGGCTCGCCCAGCGGGGACGATGGCTGTCCTACTCGGTCGGCATGGTGATCACCGAGGCGATCCACCAGCACGTGCTGAAGGTTCCGGCATCGGCCTGGACGGCGGCCGTCGAAGCGGATGGCGAGATCCGCGACGGCGCCTGGGTCACTGAACTCACCGGCGACGTCCTGGACGGCTGGCCCAAGGGCATGCGGCTGATCGTCCGGAAGGAACGACCGCACCCCGGGGCCCAGTTGCGGCTCACGGATGCGGACGGCATGCGGCTGACCTGTTTCGCCACCAACACCGTCGGCCGGCCGATCGCCGAACTCGAACTCCGTCACCGGCTGCGGGCCCGGGCCGAGGACCGCATCCGGGCCGCCCGGGCCACCGGCCTGCGCAACCTGCCCCTGCACCGCACGGCCCAGAACCGGATCTTGCTGGAGATCGTGCAGATCGCTCTCGACCTGCTGGCCTGGATGCCGATGCTCGCCCTGACCGGCAAGGCCAGGCTCTGGGAGCCCCGCCGCCTGCGGCTCCGCCTGTTCACCGCGGCCGGACAGCTCGTGACCACCGGCCGCCGCCGCATCCTCCGCCTCGCAGCCCACTGGCCCTGGACCGGCGAAATCACCGCAGCCCTCGACCGGCTCACCCAACTGCCCGACCCTGGCTGACCAGCGGATTCCCTGTCCCTACGACAGCACCTCAACAACCGGAGCAGTGGAACCCGGCGCCACCCCGAGGCGACACTCGGGCCCTCGGCCTGCACAGCCTCAGCCCACGGCACGAAAACGGTCCACCGAATCCGTCGGCGGACCGTCACGAAACTTCGAGGTTAGTGGATCTTGATGGAGATGATCTTGTGGACCGGGTTCTTACCAGCCTTCCACGTAGAGTGCTTCTTGAGCGTGACGCTTTCGAGGCTCGGGTTGTTCAAGCTCTTCTGGAACTGGAAGGTCACGACGTTGTTCCCCGACTCGACCCAGTTGACGCCGTAGATGGCGACGGCCACCTGTCCGGCGTTGGCGTAGCAGACCACGTCTTTGCCGTTGTTGTTGTGAATTTCGACGTAGCTGTGCTCGTTGCAGGCCGTGCGGTTGATGGTCGGCATGGCGGGCGCGGTTGCAGCCGGAGCAGCCGTGATGGGCGTGGTTGTGGCGGAGGTGGCCGTGGCGGGTACCACCGTGGCGGCCAGGACTGCCATGGCGGCGGCAGCGACACCCAAGGAGCGGCGCACGGGCAGCTTCATGTTCTCTCACTCTCATATCCGGGAGATGGAGCGCACACCGTTGCATGCCGACCACGCTCAGCTTTCACGTGGCGGGGAGCCCTGCACGTGATCGGAAACGCAAAGAGTGTCCTGACCTGCAGCGATGTGACTGGCTCAGGGGTCGGGGCGGCGTATGAAGAACCACTCTTCGAGTGAACGGGCGTATCGGGTTCACCGCTGCGTGTCCGAGTCGTAGGTGGCGGGCACTCTGTGCCTACTGCGCGGTGCGCAGCTGGGTGATTGGTTGGGCCGGAGCTTCCGGGGAGGGGCGTGCGGCGACGGGAGCTGATGGGTGCGGCTGGGTCAGGGGGTGAGTTTTTCAGTTCGGCCTCCCTCGTGGTGACGATGTGATGTGCTGTCAGTTCGGATGCTTGATGGGATGTTCTGTTCTGGTGGAGGGGTAGTTGATGCAGGGCTTGACGCGGGTGCCGCTGGAGGGCGGCGGGGCGATTCTGTTCGAGGCCGGGCCGGAACTGGAGCTGGGCGGGCCGGTGAAGGCGGGGCGGGCCGGGGATGCGATTCGTGAGCTGCCTCAGACGCTGCAGTCCGCTCTGGTGCCGGTCCGGGAAACGGCGCGGGCGGTGCTGGAGCAGTTGAAGGAGGCCGGGCCGGACGAGGTGGAGGTGGAGTTCGGGGTCGATCTCTCGTCTCAGGCCGGTGCCGTCATCATCAAGAGCGACGTGGCCGTTCATCTGAAGGTCCGGTTGCTCTGGATGAAGGATGAGCCCACACCCGCCGCGGGGGACGCCGGAGCGTGAGTGTCGGGGACGGTCTGTCGGCGGGCCGTGGCGTCAACGGTTTCGTGGGGGCTGACCCTGATCTGACGGCCTCCGGTGAGGGACGTGGTTCCGTGCCGGGTTCGGTGGTTCAGGTCCTGTCGGTGGACGGTGGGGTGGCCGGGGCCGGGTTTCTGGTCGGCGAGGGTGTCGTCGTCACCTGTGCGCATGTGGTGCGCGCGGCCGGGCGGGAGCCGGGTGACCGGGTGGAGCTCGCGTTCCCGCACCTGCCGGGTGCACCGCGGGTGTGGGGTGTGGTGCCGGCGGGGCAGTGGCGGGCGCCGGAGGCCGAAGACATCGCATTCGTGGAGCTGGAGAGTGTTCCGGCAGGCGTATGGGCGTTGGCGTTGGGGTCGGGGGCGGGGTGTCAGGGGCATGGGGTGTCCTCGTTCGGGTTTCCCGCCCAGGCACCGCCCGGTGGCCATTTCGGCTACGGCACGGCCGGTGACCTGTTGCCCGACAGCACCGGTACAGGCGTGCTGTTGCAGCTGTCCGGGGCCAACGACCTGACGACCGGTTTCAGCGGCGGCCCGGTCGTGGACGGGGTGAGCGGGCTGGTGATCGGCATGGTCACCGCGATCACCTCCCCCGACGCCCACTTCAAGGGCCTGGGCATCGCCTACTGCACCCCCGCCGAGGTACTGCGCGAGGTCCGGCCATACCTGGCCGAGCACCAGGTATGCCCCTACCGGGGGCTGGAACCGTTCACCGCGGAACACACGCAATGGTTCCACGGCCGGGAAACCGCCGTGGGCAGCGTGCTGGACGCCCTCGGCGGGCAACGGCGGATGCTGTTGCTGCTGGGCCCGTCCGGCGCCGGCAAGTCATCCCTCATCCAGGCCGGTGTCCTGCCCGCCCTCGCCGACGGTGACCTGCCGGGCAGCGACCGCTGGCTGTCTCTGATCACCCGCCCCGGGCAGGACCTGCTCACCGAACTCGAACACGCGGGACTGCCCGGAGCCGCATCCGACGGCCTCCTGCCCGCGGTACAACGCCGCCTGGACGACGAACCTGGCCACGACCGCCTGCTCCTGGTGATCGACCAGTTCGAGGAACTCCTCACCCAGGCAGCTCCCACCGAACACGAAGCACCCGACCACCGTGCGGCTGCCGCGGACGAACTGCTGGCACTGATCGATTCACCGGCCGCTGCCAGCGTGATCCTGATCATGCGCGATGACTTCTATCCACAACTCGCGGCCCTGGCCCCGGGACTGCTGGAAGCCGCAGCACCCGCCACCCTCAACGTTCCTGCCACCCTCAACGACCGTGAACTCGAAGCCATCATCACCCTGCCGGCCCAGGCAGTCGGCCTGGGAATCGAGGACGGACTGACGGCACGGATCACCACCGATATCCGTGCCACCGACCCCGGCAACCGTGCACCCGTTACCCTACTTCCGCCCCTGGAGCTGGCACTGAACCAGCTGTGGGAGCGTCGTGAGAACGGGCGGCTCACCCACCGGGCTTACGAGCAGATTGGAGGCGTCACCGGCAGCCTGGCCACCTGGTGCGACTCCGCCATCCGCCGGCTGCCCGCCGAACACGAATCGACCGCCAAACATATCCTCACCTCCCTGGTCCGGCCCGCCGACCAAGCCCACGCCATCCCGGCCACACGCCAACAGATTCCTCTCTCCCGTCTGCGCGCTTCCACAACCGGCTCCACGGCAGCGGGAGAGGTGCCAGGTGTGTTCAAGAGCGTGCTGGACGCCCTTATCGGCTACCGCATCATCACCACCCGCACGGTGAAACAGCCGGGTGCCGCCATGGGGGAATCGACCGCGGAACTCATTCACGACGCTCTCATCCGCGACTGGGGCGCCCTACGGGACTGGGTGGCACAGGACCACAACTTCCAGGTCTGGCTACACCGCATCGACGAACAGCAGAGGCGCCACGCGGAGACCGGCATGCCCGGCGACTTGCTGGATGGAACAGCCCTCGCGGAAGGCACGGACTGGGTCCGCCGCCATCGTCCACTCTCACCAGAGATCACCACCTACCTCACCACCAGCCAACAACGCCAGCAGGCCACACGTGCGGAAGACTCTCGTAGGCACCGGCAGCGCCGCAGGCTACGGAGCGGGATCGCGGCGCTGTTGGTGACGGCGCTGACGGCGGGCGCGGTGGCCTGGCAGTTCCGGCGGACGAACGCGGAACAGCAGGCGCTGGCCACCGCGCGGACGGTGGCGGCGGTGGCCAACGGTATGCGCGCGACCGATCCGGAGACCGCCGCGCTGCTCAGCATCGCCGCGTGGCGGACAGCGCCCGCAGTTGAGGCCAGAGGGGCGCTGTCCCAGTCTGCCGTGCAGCGGGAGATCGCCGTCTTCCACGACCCGACGAAGAGTCCAGGTGCTCTTGAGACCGAAATGTCTCGCGCTCTGTCCGCCGACGGCCGATACCTGACGACGACGGTGTCCGGAGCAGCGCTGGCCACAAAAACAACCCGTTTCGACATTCGTACCGGTAAGCTGGCCGCTCTGGACAAGGACGGCAAGACGTCCGACATCGTGGCGCCTGACGGCAAGTTCGCACTGTCCGGCGGTGTGGTGTCGGATATCGGTACCGATGAGCCCGTCGGGAAGGTGCCAGATACCGAAGATTACGTCCGAGCTCTGGCGTCCGGTGGTGGGCGGGTACTCACCACCAAGGCCGACACCGGGCCCTCCTCCGTCATTGACACGCAAACGGGTCGCACTCTGCTTCAGGTGCCTGATCCGCATCCGGCCCTCTCCGACGACGGACGATACTTGGCGTCCTGCCCCGAGGGTGGCTACCCGGTCCTGTACGACACCGAGAGTGATGGCTCGACGAAACTGCAGGAAACGAACCCCGAGGCGAAATGCGACGATACATCCGCAGTGTGGTCAAGCGCCGACGGCACCAGGCTGTTGACTAACACAGGCGGACGTCTGTACGCGTGGGACACGGCCGCCCGAAAGCTCCTGTCGTACGGATACGTTGATGAGGACGCCGCAAACGTGACCACACACATGAGCCCGGACGGAACGCTCGTGGCCAGGAAGGTGAAAGGCGCCATCGTCGTCTCCAGCAGCGAGGACCTGGAAACCCCCCTATTGACACAGGAGACGGCGACGTGGAGCGAGAAGGAGGGCGGAATGGACGCCGGGGGCCGGGCAAACGTCGGGTGGGGGCTGGCTATCAACTCCGAGGCGCACGAGTTAGTATACCTGGACGGCAAATCGGTACACACACTGGATCTGGACACCTTGAAGCTTCCTCGGCAGGCGGATTTTGCCGAAATCGGCCGCTATGACGCAGAGACCGGGAGTCTGCAGATCGTGGTCACGGGCAACGGCTCACGGGTGCAGTCGTGGGAGATTCCCGACGGGACGCGAGCGAGCCGCGCGCTGCCGGAAATGGCGTCCGACGTACCAACTACGCTCACTTCCTCCTATCCAAGTCTGGGCAGGCATCTCGGAGACGAAGACCTTCCGGCCGTGTTCAGCCCGGACGGGACCACTGTGGCATACCCCGATGGTGCAGGGTCTCAGGAGGGAAAGCCCTTCCATATGGTTCTGCAGGACGTACGCACGGGAAAAGTGCGTCATTCCGTGCTGCTGGACGAGCCAGAGCGCGGCTACGTCACTTCAATGGCCTTCAGCGCCGATGGGCGAACGCTTGCGGTGAGCCGTTTGGTGGCTGTCAACCAGGACGCATGGTCCGTCGACATCGTCGATGTCAGGAAAGGCAGGAAAACCCGCACACTGGATGGAGTCGGCGGCTACGAGATCGCCGTGGGCGGGGCCGGGGACGACATGGTCCTCGTGACCACGTCGGGCGACCGGGCTGACCTGTCGGGCGGAAAGAAAGTCCGTGGGGCGCTCGGCACGGTCGAACTCAGCGATGTGGAGTTCAGTCCTGATGGAAAGACACTGGCTGTCGGTGAACCAGATGGGGTCGCGCTGTGGAACGCGGACGGGACGCAGCGGATGGGACGGCTGCCCGCCCCGGAGGGCGGCGGTGATCGCCGAGTTTCGAACCTGCGGTTCTCCCCCGACGGCCGTTCGCTCGTCGGCGTGGTGGGGGAGAACCGGTTCCAGATCTGGGACGTGCCCTCCCGGCAACCGGTAGGCGGCGTCCTGCCCGGTGTCGGGGACCGGTTGCTCGACGTGGTGTTCGACGACAAGGGGAACCTTCACCTGGCCGGGGAGAATGTCCGCTCGTACACACTGACCCTCGATCCGGACAAGCTCGCCGGGGACATCTGCCGGCGGGTGCACCGGGCGAAGAACCTGACCCGGGCGGAGTGGGCGCAGAACGTGCCGAACGCGCCGTACCAGAAGGTCTGTGCCTGAGTGCGTTGTGGCAAACCGGATCTTGTTCGAGGTGCGCGGTCGCAGCGGCCTGAGCGCAGTGGAGTAGGCGGTGGTCAGACCGGTGGCATCGGCAAGATCCGCCAGCAAACGTGCGCCCGCATGCCTGACCACCCCCGAACCGTCAGTGGAGACGTGGAGCTTGGGACGAGAACCGATACCCTGCACGCAGAAAGGGCCTTCCGCTTGGACCGACAGAACCCCTCGACAAGGTTCATCGCCCCAGCTCAAAAGGCACTTTCGTATTCCTTCCCCGCTTCCGGCCTCATCTCAACCGAAACGGCGAGGCTAAGACTTGTCCCGTAAGTGATGGTCGAGGCAGGTTGGTCATGACCGGCCCGAAGCCCGCTGCGACGAAAGCCCAGTGGCAGGATGGCGGCTTCGACCATCATGAGAGGCCATCCTCGTGCCCACGCCTGCCGACTACCTCGCACTGGCACGTGCCGAGAGAGACAGCTTGGTCCTGCAGCGTCTCGCGAAATGTCCGTACCCTTTTGTCTGGCAAGCCCTGGCCGCCAATCCCCAGACCCCGCCCGAAGCCCTCCAGGAACTGAGCGCGGCCCGCGACAGCGTATGGAACGACAACAAGCTTCTTCGCCTGCTGGCAGACCATCCCAGTGCAAACCCTGTCGTTCTTCGAGCTGTCCTCGAAGCCGTTGCAGCGAAGCTCGATGAGGGCGAGCGGCCCTACGCTGCCGTACTCGCTCTCGCCGACCGGCTGGAGCTCGAGGTGGATGAGGTGAGGAGGCTCGGAACCCTTCGTGGAGCCTCTGCTCGTCTACGCCATCAGCTTGACCTGCGGCTGAGCGTTCGCATCTGAGGCGCCCCCTCTGGTCACGAGTGAGATGATCTTGTTGTGACTGGTGTGATCACGGCGTCTGAGCCGTCCTGGATAGCCCCGTTCACCGGGCTGGGCCCGCGTTCGTTCGGCAAGCTGGTGACCGCTCTGCGCCGCGAGGGTGCAGATCCGGTCCGCAAGGGCCGCCCGTGGTCTCTTCTCCTGGAGGACCGGGTGCTGCTCGTAGCGGCCTACTGGCGCACGAACTTGACGATGCGCCAACTCGCACCGCTCTTCGGCGTATCGAAATCCGCGGCCGACCGCATCATCGACCAGCTCGGCCCGTCACTCGCGCTGCAGCCCCGCAAGCGGTTCGCCAAGGACACCGTGCTCATCGTGGACGGCACCTTGGTACCCACTCGCGACCACACGATCGCCGAGCAGTCCAAGAACTACCGATACTCCACCAACCACCAGGTCGTCATCGACGCCGATACCCGGCTCGTCGTGGTGGTCGGCCGGCCCCTGCCAGGCAACCGCAACGACTGCAAGGCATGGGAGGAGTCCGGCGCGAAGGCTGCCGTCGGCACAACCATGACCATCGCCGACGGCGGCTATCCGGGCACCGGGCTCGTGATGCCCCACCGACGACGCAAAGGCGAAGAACTGCCCGACTGGAAACAGGCCCACAACAAGTCCCACAAGCAGGTCCGCGCCCGCGTCGAGCACGTCTTCGCCCGCATGAAGAACTGGAAGATCCTCCGCGACTGCCGTCTCAAAGGCGAGGGAGTCCACCACGCCATGCTCGGCATCGCACGACTCCACAACCTCAACCTGGCCGGATAGGCGAGCGGCCGGACTCGCCACCAACCATGTCCACACCCAGCTGGAGATCATTTACGGGACAAGTCTTAGCCTCGCACTTTCGCGACTGCGAGTGTCCGACGCTTGATCAAATAAGCGAGGAGCGCATCTGACCTGGGACGATGGGACTTGTCTAGGGTCC
>NZ_JBIBVN010000009.1:0-249783 GCF_043080425.1 Streptomyces sp. NPDC015032
GTGGCGTCCTTCGGCGTGGACTCCAGGGTGGTCACCACGACGTCCTCGACCCGGTCCAGCAGGATCGAAGGAGGCCGGCCCGGACGCGGCTCGTCGGCCAGTCCGTCGATGCGGTCTTCGGTGAACCGTGCGCGCCAGCGGTTCACCGTCGCCTGAGCGACACCGAGTTCAGCCGCGACCTGCACGTTTGTCGCACCGTCCGCGCAGGCCAGCACGATCTTCGCCCGCAACGCGAGGTACTGGGCCGTCTTCGCCCGCCTCGCCCAGCGGGTGAGTTCTGCCCGCTCAGCCCCGGTGAGCACCAACTCAGCCTTGCGCCGCCCGGACCGCGGCTCATCCGCGAGACCGTCCAGCCGGCGGCGGGCGAAACGGCCACGCCACTTGGCCACCGTCGCCGACGTCACCGTGAACTCCAAAGCCACAGCGGCATTTGACCGGCCATCCGCACAGGCCAGCACCATCCGAGCTCGCTCCGCGAGCTTGGGAGCCACCGCCCCGGCAGCCCACCGCGACAACTCGGCACGCTCCTCACCCGACAGAACGATCTCCACAGCACGCGGACCAGAAGGCGACATAAAAACACTCTACATACTTAGAGTCGCTATTTGAGGCGCGAGACACTAGCCTAAGTTAGCTTAATCCAGCTTTACTTAGCCTTGATGGGTAAGATCTTTCTCCCATTCGTCTCCCATGGGAACAAGGAGCGACCCCCGGCGCTACTGAACTTGATTGGGTGATGTCGGGCCGTTCGTCTGACATCGACTGAGTCGGGTCGGTAGCTGTGGGGTGTGAGATATGCGCAGGGCGGCGGTTTGACTGATGCCAAGAGGGCGGCAAGAGAGCGGGTCCGGCTGGAAGCGGTCGGTCGCTTCGAGAGCGGCGCGAAGAACCGGGAGATCGCGGCCGCGCTGCGGGTGAGCGAGCGGTCGGTGGAGCGCTGGCGCCGTCAGTGGCGTGAGCGGGGTGAAGAGGGTGTCCGGTCGAAGGGATCGCCAGGGCGTCCGAGGCTTTCGATAGACCAAATTGCCAAACTGGAGCGGGAGTTGGAGCGCGGTCCGCTCGCCCATGGCTGGGCTGACCAGCGGTGGACACTGGCCCGGGTGAAGACTCTGATCGGACGGTTGTTCCACGTCGGCTACACGGTGGAGGGGACATGGCGGCTGCTTAAGCGCCATGGCTGGTCGTGGCAGCAGCCGGCCCGCCGGGCGATCGAACGTGACGACGGAGCTGTGGAGTTGTGGAAGAAGGAGGTGTGGCCGCGGGTAAAAGTACGGCGGCGGCCCGCGGGGCCTGGATCGTCTGTGAGGACGAGGCAAGCCAGTCGCTGAGGCCGCCACGCGCGAGGTCCTGGGGCCGCATCGGTCAGACGCCGGTAGTCCGTGTCCGGGGCAGGGGTTCCGGACGGGTTTCGATGGCGGGAAAGGTCTGCTTCCGACGCGGAGACCGGTCGAGGCTGATCTACAGCTTTCGCGTCCACCGGGGCCGCAAGGGCGAACCCAAGGGGATTCACCTGGCAGGGCTACCGCGACCTCATCGTGCGGGCGCACAACCAGCTCAAAGGCCCCATCGTCCTGGTCTGGGACAACCTGCGCACCCATCTCATGCCGCAGATGAAGGACTTCATTGCTGCGAACGAGGACTGGCTGACCGTCTTCCATTTCCCGTCCTACGCACCCGACCTCAACCCGCAGGAAGGCATCTGGTCCCTGGTGAAACGGGCGATCGGTAACCTCGCCGCCGCGAACCTCGACCAGCTCGCCGCCGCCGTGAGGCGCAGCCTCAAGAAGACCCAGTACCGACCGCACCTCATCGACGGCTGCCTCATAGGCACCGGCCTGACCTGGGTCTGTCAAACGAGCGGCTCTGGCCCGTAGTCGGTGGTAGCCGTGAGTGACGGTGGCGGCGTCGATGACCACGGTGGCATAGCGGTGGCGGCGCTTGAGCGCGAAGTCGTCGATCCCGATGACACGCGGGACGCGCACCGCCGGCACCGGCAGGGCCCTCAGCGTGCGCAGCGCGGACGAACGGGAGACCGGGATCGCCAGGAAACGAGAGATGCGGGCGCCCGCTCTGCCCGCTAACTCCTTCACTACAGCGCCGAGTTGGGCAGTCAAGCGGTTGGTGCGGCGCTGTGGCGCTCCACAACCCCGGGCACCTGCTCGCGGAACGTCTGCCGCGGACAGTCCAGCACCGGGCACACCAGACGCCGCAGCCGGACCGAGCCCCTGACCCGCCGCCCGTCCACCGGGACGTCCGCGAGCGTGCGGGTGTGAAAGCCGTGCACCTTCCCCGTCGGCGTCCCGCAGGCCGGGCACGGTATCGGGCCGCCCCGCGTCCGCGCGGACACCAGGATCACCTCACCCCCGCCCGCCACGTCCTCTACCATCAGCGCTGACAATCCCGAAAACACGGTCCCAACAAGGGAGTTGAGATCAGACACAGCCCGATCATGACATGCCGTCACTCACGGCTACCACCGACTACGGGCCAGAGCCGAACGTTTTACAGTCCCCACTCTGAACGTCGCCCGCCGCCACGTCACCGACCAGGCGGCACTTTCCAACCTCACGGCTGAAACGAGCCCACTCTCACATCTGAGGTTCCCCCGAGATGCGGGGAGAGGTGACAGCAGATCAGATGGGGCTCACGAGAGGAGCTCTGACGATGCCTGCCCCGAGGCCGCAGAGCACGTGGACCGCCCTCGTCCCACGCTTGTCGCCATCGCTGCACCGAGCGGACGCTGACGCGCAGGTCTTTGGTGATTACCGAGCTCGCCTCGCCCTGGGTGAACCGCTCGGCCGCCCGGAGCCGCAACTCCTCGCGGAACTGCTG
The DNA here is from genome assembly GCF_043080425.1 of Streptomyces sp. NPDC015032. Classification (NCBI taxonomy): domain Bacteria; kingdom Bacillati; phylum Actinomycetota; class Actinomycetes; order Kitasatosporales; family Streptomycetaceae; genus Streptomyces; species Streptomyces sp. NPDC015032. The sequence goes on from NZ_JBIBVN010000009.1 coordinate 2,833, forward strand.
GCGTTCGGAGGTCAGCCCGCCCTCTTGTGGATACCGCATGCCTCCGGTGATACCGCAGCCAACGGCCAGCCGTCAGCCCCTACGACACCACGAGTTCAACCTCAGTAGTACTAAATCCATCGTGCCGATGACTTTGTGGAACTGCCAGTACAGGGTGATTCCGGACGCCTTCTCGGGATCGAAGAGAATGACCATGGGACATTCCTTCTGCCATTCCCTCGCGCGATCGGCGAGCGCCGCCGCGTAGACGCCTCCCACGCAGAATCCCATGACAGCCGTGACTCGCCTCCCACTCGAGCGGACCTCTTCCGTCCACCCGTCGACGAAGCCGTCGACTGCGGGGGGTGAACCTGTGAACAGGGTTTGGGGAACGGTCTCCCAACAGGTGACGGGGATTTTGAGATTCCCCATCAAATCTGAGAAGCGGGCTTCGTTGCGGCCTGTCGCGTCGAAATCGACGACAAGTACGACGTCATCAGTTTCGCCGCGCGAGATCTCTCGCCATGTCCTGAGCTTACTCACGGCCTTTTGTCTCTCGGATCGATGGGTCAGCGGTCCACACCGTTATCGTCCGAGAGGGTTTTGAAGGGATTCTAAAGACGTCCTTGTACATCCGCGGTGTGCGCCGAAATGGTCCGGGACTACGGTGTTCCGCCGGGAGCAGACCGGGGCGCCGTACCGCCCGCGTTGATCAACGCTTGCACCGGCGGTCGACGCTCCGCCTCATCGGCCCTCAGCCGGCCGCTCGATCGTGCCGACTGGTGGCGGTGCGGCCCATCAGGCCTGAGATACCCGCGATGACCGCTGCGGCGGCGACACAGCAGGCGGCGATCGTGAACATCACCTCATAGGCGTGCACCGTGGGCAGCCTCGACCCCTTGATGGTGTCGGCCGACAGCACCGCGCCGCTCACCGCTCCCGCGACGCCGCCGCCGACGAACCGGGCGATGCTGTTGACGGCGCTGGCCACGGCGGTCTCGGCCGGATTTACATGCTCGATGGCCAGTGTTCCCAGGGCCGGGAACGCAAGGCCTATGCCCAGCCCAAGCAGTGTGGCGGCTATGTAGATGTCGGCGGGGCGGTCATGCCTCACGAGGAGCCACAGTTCCGGCAGCGTGGCGATCGCTGCTCCCGCGGCCACCACGGTGGCGGCGGAGAAGCGCCGCAGGAACCGCCCGACAACCAGCGACAGAATCAGCATGAGAAGCGATGTTGGAAGTAGATAGAGAGCAGCCTGCAGTACGGACGCCTCGAAGCCGTAACCGGCGGCCGTGGGGGTTTCCGTAAAGTTCGGCAGCAAGGTGAAGCCGCTGAAGAGCGCGAAGCTCAGGAGCGCCGAGATCAGGCTGGCGCCGATCGTGGCCGGGTGAGTGACCAGGCCGATGGCGATCAGCGGGTCGGCAGCTCGCCGTTCGACGACGACCCACGATGCCCCCAGTACCACCGAAGCCGCCAGCAGCCCCAGCACCGGCCCGGAGCTCCAACCCCAGGCCCTTCCCTGACTGATGGCGAGCAGGAGGCACACTAGTGGAGCCGCGAGCAGGGCGGCGCCCAGGATGTCGGGCTTTCCACCAACGGGCGGGGTGAGGTCGTGCACCGCCACTGCCACAAGCACGATCGCGATGACTGCCACCGCTGCGCTGATCCAGAAGACGGCGCGGTAGCCGCTGGTGTAGTGGGCCACTAAGCCGCTGATCATGAAACCAAGGCCGACTCCGGTTCCCATTGTCGCGCTCAGCACGCCGATTCCGCTGGCGGTGCGGGCGGGTGGCAGCAGTTCACGCACTGCCCCGATGGCCAGCGGTAGCGCAGCCACGGAAACTCCCTGAAGGACGCGTGCGATGATGAACAACGGCAGACTCGTTGCGAGTCCACCCGCGACCGAGCCGATGGCGAGGAGGACGAGCGTTATTAGCAGAAGCAGGCGCCGTCCATACATCGTCCCGAAGCGGCTGACCAGAGGAGTGGCGATCGCGCCGCACAGGAGGCTGGCGGTGAAGGCCCAGGTGGCGCCTGTGAGTGTGGTATGCAGAGAGCTTTGCAATCTGGACAGCAGAGGCAGCACTGCGCTTTGCTGCATCGACCCGGCCCCTGTGGCGATGCACAGGGCTAAGACGATGAGGGCGGGCGGTCGGCTCACCGGCGTGGCGCGCTGCCGCCGAGGCCGGACCTGAGGCGCGGTGGGGTGATCTTGGGGTATCATTGACTTTTTCTTGATGGGTAGTGTGACGCGAGCAAGTTGCTTACCTAAGTTAGGTAATTATCTGGGAGGTTGCAACCAACTCATGGCTGACGATCGTGAGGACATGGGCGATCTGGTCCCCAAACTGGCCCGGCTGACCGCTGTCTTCAACAGTGGACGGTTCTACGCGCGCGCGGCGGAACTCTCCTACACGACACTTGAACGTCCCTCACTGACGATCCTGGGCGTTCTGGAGGCCGCGGGGGAGCCGCTGCGGATCGGTCAGATCGCGTCCAGCATGCAGGTGGAAGCCCCCCACGTAACGCGGCATGTGCAGAAGTTGGAGAAGAAGCAGTTGGTGAGGCGCGTGGTCGATGCCGACGACCGGCGCGCCAGACTGGTCGCCATCACCCCGGCGGGAGCGGCGATCGCCGCTCGCTACCGGGGTGTGGTCATGGCCTGGCTATCCGATGCCATCACGTCCTGGAGTGAGCGCGACCGCAAGGAGATACTCCGCTTGGTTACTCGCCTGGTGGATGACGTCCTGGAGCATCTGAGCCAACTGGAGGAGAAAGCCCCTGCGTTGGACTCGCCGGACCCCGGATCGGCGGCCGCTGCATGGGCGGTCACCGACTGAAGGTACGGGGGCGGGGTGTGTCGACTCAAGCCGCCATGAGTTCGTCAAGAGAGGTACTGCCGGCCAGGATCGTGTTGTGTAGGTCTTGGAGTGAACGGCAGGGCTCGAGACCGATTTCCGAACTGAGTCGGGCACGTGCTGCCCGGTAGACCTCCAGGGCATCGGCCTGCCGGTCCGAGCGGTACAGGGCAATCATGAGAAGTCGGTAGAAGGCCTCGCGCAGTGGATGTTCGGCAATGAGCGAGAACAACGAGCCAACCACTTCGCGGTGTCGGCCGAGATGCAGGGAGCACTCGGAAAGGAGTTCCATGCATTCGAGACGGGACTCCCCGAGCCAGGTTGCATACGCATGCACCACCGGGCCCTGCTGCAAGTCGCCGAAAACAGAACCTCGCCCTAACCGGAGCGCAGCCTCTAAGAACTCGTCGGCCGATTCGTACTGGCCGACGCGAAACTGGCCGCGGCCGTGCTCGGCTAACTGCCGGAAATTGTTGGCATCTATCTCAACGGGGTCGGCGTCCAACATATAGCCTCCCGGGCGGGTGATGAGCAGGCTCTTTCGGGGGCTGGTCGCACGGAGAAATTTCCGGAGTTGGGAGGCGTAGACATAGAGTGACGCGTCGGCTCGCCGCGGGCCTCATCCACCCATATCTCGGCCATGAGTTGGTCCCGGGAAACGACTTGGCCGACTCGGACGAGCAGCGCAGCCATCAGGCTCTGCACCTTGGGGGAGCTCAGGAATGAGGGGTCTTCCGTGCCCGTCACGCGCGGTGCACCGACCGCTCCGCGCGCTCCAGTGCGGGCGTGTATTGCTTTGTGCCCCTGGCCTGCTCTGTTGACGGATGTGGCGCGAAGGGGCACTGACGCGCGGTCTCCGGATGATGCGGTGAGCCGGCGGACGATGGCACTCACCAAACTTTTACTTAACTTAGGTAATTACAAGCTAGCTTATGTCTTGTCTACTGGCTAGTGCTGACTGCAATGCCATATAGGGGAGTTGTTCGGTCAGGCCGCAGGGCCACCACGCTCCGTGTTCGCGCGCATAGGGATACCACTCTCCGTTCATTCCAAGGCGAATCTGCACATCCAGCCCGTCGACGGTTATGCGATTGCCCCATGGGCGCAGATATAGGGGCCCCGGTCCAACCCATTCTGCGCGAAGTGCCGCGAGGGCCTCGTTCAACACTTTCTTCGCCGGAAGCCACATCCTCTCCAGCACGTCGAGTCCTGCTTCTCCGCCGAATTCCCAGGCACGTACAGCACAATTGAGCTCCATCGGCAGCCGACCGGTTCCCTTGCAGAGGCGAGCGAAGACCTCCTCGTCGCGGTGTGCTGTCGCGAGACGCACCGAGTCCTGCCAGAGGTCGCCAGTTGTCGCCTCCTGGTGCTGCCAGGCCGAGGTCAGCATTCGATGAGCTCTGGCAGCCGCATCCGCGAGGAGTAGTTCAAGACCTTGAGGATCGACGCCCGTCGTCTGGTGGACGTCGAGCACATGGGGGGAGCTGGGCCGCGCCGGCAGCGGGGGCAGTACAGGCAGCGGCTCGCGGTCCGCGTCTGCGAAGACTTCCTCGGCACCGATCCCCGGGTAGTGGGCGAGTGTGTCAAGCAAACCGTCTTGACCTGGTGTGTTGTCGTCCATCAGGACCTCCGAAGGGCCACGAGCCGACTGAGCTCGGTGTCTGAGAGTTCGGTCAGCGCGGTATCCCCTGAGCCGAGGACGGCATCGGCGAGCGCTCCCTTCGCCGCCAGCAGCTGGGCGACACGTTCTTCCACCGTTCCCTCGGTGATCAGCCGGTGAACCTGTACCGGCAGTGTCTGGCCGATGCGGTGCGCGCGGTCGGTGGCCTGGGCCTCGACCGCCGGGTTCCACCATCGGTCGAAGTGGATGACATGCCCGGCGCGGGTGAGGTTGAGGCCGGTGCCCGCAGCCTTCAACGACAGGACAAAGACCCGGACTTCACCTCGCTGGAAGCGGGCCACCATTTCCTCTCGCCGTTCGATGGGCGTGTTGCCGTGCAGGAGCTGAGCGGTGGTGCCTCGTGTTTCGAGGTGGCGCAGGATCATCCGGGCCATGGTGACGTACTGGGTGAAGACCAGAATTGCACCGCCCTCAGCGACGATGGTGTCGACCAGTTCGTCGAGGAGGGCGAATTTACCCGAACGCCCCGGCAACTTGGGGCTGCTCTCCTTGAGGTATTGGGCGGGGTGGTTGCAGATCTGCTTGAGGGCCGTGAGCAGCTTGAGTACGAGGCTGCGCCGTCCCCGTCCGCTCGTGCCGGAGATGGCGTCGAGGGACTCGCGCACCACGGCCTCGTAGAGCGCCGCCTGTTCGCGGGTGAGGTGCACCGCGTGATCTGTCTCGGTCTTCGGCGGGAGTTCCGGGACGATGTCGGCGTCTGACTTGCGTCGGCGCAGCAGGAACGGGCGCACCAGACAGGCCAGTCGTTCCGCGACGGCAGGGTCGTCGCCGCGCTCGATGGGAATGGCGAAGGTCCGGCGGAAGTCGCTGAGACTGCCAAGCAGGCCGGGTATGGTCCAGTCCAGGATTGACCACAGCTCGCTGAGGTTGTTCTCCACGGGGGTGCCGGTCAGGGCGACACGGACGCCGCTGGAGACGGTCCGCATCGCGCGCGCTGTCGCTGCGGCCGGGTTCTTGATGTGCTGCGCCTCGTCGGCGACGACCAGCCCCCATGTCGTGGTGGCCAGGGCCGAGATGTCCTGACGCATCGTCGCATAAGTGGTGAGCACGAACTCGCCCGTCTCAAGACCGTCCAGTGTCCGGCGCGTGCCGTGGTATCGGCGCGTTCGGACGCCGGGGGCGAAGCGTCGGATCTCCTTCTCCCAGTTGCCGAGGAGCGAGGCAGGACAGACCACCAGGGTGGGACCGGCCGTGGCCGAGTCCTCTTGCCGACGCAGGTGGAGCGCGATCAGAGTGATGGTCTTCCCCAGCCCCATGTCATCGGCGAGGCAGCAGCCGAGACCGGAGGAGGTCAGCCGGTCCATCCAGGCCAGGCCTTGAAGCTGGTAGCCGCGCAGGGTCGCCCGCAGTTCCGCGGGCGGATCCGGCAGCGCGTGCTGCCCGTTGTTCTTGATGCGCCGGAGGATCGTCGCCAGCCAGCCGCCGGGCTCTACGGCAATGGTCTGCGAGTCGATTTCCGTCGTGCCGGTGAGGAGCGCGGACAGACCGTCTATCGCTCCCAGAGGCATCGATTCCGGCTCCTGGGACCGCCGTATCAACTCGCGGTCCACCAGCACCCACTGGTCCCGCAGCCGTACCACGGGTCTGTGCGCTTCGGCGAGTGCGTCCATCTCGTCCTGGCTCAGCGGATCACCGTTCATGGCCAGATGCCAGCGGAAGCGCAGTAGTAGTTCTGGAGTGAAGCGCGAAGGGACGTGGCCCCTGGGGTTGTGTGCAGGCTCGATGAGCGCCGCGGAGGTGAGGTCGCGAATCAGGTCTTTGGGATAGTGCACGTCGATGCCGGTAGCCGTGAGGGCTTCCGCGGAGTCGTGTAAAAGGCTGTACAACTCGTCGTCGTTCAGGGCGAGCTCGCCAGGAACCGGCTGACCGGTCAATCGGTCCAGCGGTGGCCAGGCCCGGGCCCCCCGGCAGAGCAGGGTTCGCACGGCCTCCCGGGCGCGTGGGCCGAAGAGAGCGACAGCATCGTTCCAGGCCTGTGTCAGGTCCGTGACGAGCGAGGGGTTACGGGCACTGTGCAGCTGTACGACGGCCCGGAAGGCCGAGGTGTCCTGGTCTGGGCCGCCGTGGGCGCCGCTGGGCAGTTCCACGCGCAGAGAGACCCGCAGTCCGGCTTCGAGATCTGCGGCGATCTCATCGGCCCAGTAGCGCAGTTCAGGGATCCGCTGCGGCATCGTGTCCGCGAAAGCCCGACTTCCGGTGGCCAGCGGCGCGGCTCTGGTCCTCGGCATGGCGTCGGCGACTGCGTCGACGAAACCGCGCAGCAGAGGCTCCTGCCGGGCAAGCTGTACAGGAGAGGTCGCCGGCAGCGGCACAGCGTGTGCCTCGGCGGGCATGGCGGCAGCCAGTCGGCGCAGCCACGTGGTGTCCTCCTCTGCGATGGGCCCCGCTCGCCAGGCGTCGAAACCGCCTTGCGACACTTCCGGGATCAGCAGACCGCGAACCGTCAGGCCCAACGCGAACCTGGCGGCGGCGCCCCAGAAGGCCACCGAACCACTGGCCGACGCGGCGTCCGCCGTCAGCAGGTGCGGAAGAGCCTCCGCAACCGGAAGTACGACCGCGTCCACGGTGCGGACACCGACTCCGGATCCCTGGGGGGTGACCACCGGCAATCGGGCAGGCGTGCCCACGGCGGGCAACTGCGCTGCGCCGTCGGGGATGAAGGCCAGCAGTCCGTTGCGTGGTGGATCGCCTGGTAGGAAGGCTGCGCAGTGTGCGGTCAGTTCAGAGCCACGGCCGCTCGATAACGGAGTCTCCGTTGTTGTTGGATGAGGCTGCACGCTTCGACACTAACAGCCCTTCCACGGTCCGCGATCAAGCGCAGACCGAACGGGAAGCGGCAGAACCTCCCCAGCTGCCTCAGGCCTGGATGCGCCGCCACCAGGGGCAGCACGTTTCAAAGCCCTTTTAGGTCAGGCCTAGATCACCGGCTTAGCTTCGAGACCGTGTGACCCCGCATGCCTGCTCGTCGGGCGCTCGACGGGGCGTCGAGCCGAACTGTCCCAGTGGCGGCCCACCTGTCGCGACAACCTGAGGAGAGTGCATCGCCCATGGCGGACGAGGACAAGCTCCGCGCTTATCTCAAGCGTGCGACGACCGACTTGATGGAGGTCCGCAGCCGTTTGCAGGAGATGGAGTCCGACCGCCGAGAACCCGTCGCCATCGTGGGCATGGGCTGTCGCTACCCCGGCGAGGTGCGTTCCCCTGACGAGCTGTGGGAGATGGTCAGCGCCGGGCGGGACGCGGTCGGGGAGTTCCCTGCGGATAGGGGGTGGGGAGTCGATGACCTGTATGACCCGGACCCCGAGCGAATCGGCAAGTCCACCACACGCAGTGGCGGCTTTCTGCACGATGCGGGCTTCTTCGACCCGGCATTCTTCGGCATCTCGCCACGTGAGGCGCTGGCAATCGACCCGCAGCAGCGCCTGCTGCTGACCACCGCGTGGGAGTCCTTCGAGCGCGCCGGAATCGTGCCAGAAACCTTGCGCGGAAAGCCCGTCGGTGTGTTCGCCGGACTGATGTACACCGACTACGGAACACGGCTTCGCCGCCCGCCGGAGGACTTCGAGGGGTACCTCGGCCAGGGCAGCGCAGCGAGCATCGCCTCTGGACGGATCTCCTTCACCTTCGGTCTCGAAGGGCCGGCGTTCACGGTGGACACGGCGTGTTCGTCGTCGCTGGTGGCGATGCACCTGGCGGTGCAGGCGTTGCGGCGTGGTGAGTGTTCCATGGCTTTGGCCGGCGGCGTCACCGTGATGGCCACCCCCACAGTCCTTACCGAGTTCAGCAGGCAGCGGGCGTTGTCTGCTGATGGGCGGTGTAAGGCGTTTGCGGCGGCGGCGGACGGGACGGGTTTCGCTGAGGGTGTCGGGTTGTTGCTGTTGGAGCGGTTGTCGGATGCGCGGCGTAACGGGCATCGGGTTTTGGCGGTGATCCGTGGCAGTGCGGTCAATCAGGATGGTGCGTCGAATGGGTTGACGGCGCCGAGTGGTCCGGCGCAGCAGCGGGTGATTGGTGCGGCGTTGGCGGATGCGGGGTTGTCGGCGTCGGATGTGGATGTGGTGGAGGGGCATGGGACGGGGACGCGGTTGGGTGATCCGATTGAGGCGCAGGCGCTGATCGCGACGTATGGGCGGGGTCGGGGTTCGGGTGATCCTTTGTGGTTGGGGTCGTTGAAGTCGAATATCGGTCATACGCAGGCGGCGGCGGGTGTCGGTGGTGTGATCAAGATGGTGGAGGCTTTGCGGCGTGGGTTGTTGCCGGCGACGCTGCATGTGGATGAGCCGTCGCCGCATGTGGATTGGTCGGCCGGTGGTGTGCGGTTGTTGACCGAGGGGCGTCGGTGGCCGGATCGGGACCGGCCGCGCAGGGCCGCGGTCTCCTCATTCGGCGTCAGTGGCACCAACGCCCACCTCATCCTCGAACAGGCTCCGCCGACCGATGTCCCGCTTCCCGAGGAAGAGAACACGCCGGTACGGCTCGGCCCTGTATTGCCATGGGTGTTCTCAGCTCGTAGCGAAGCCGCCTTGCGGGAGCAGGCCCGCCGACTGCTGGACTTGCTGGCCGCTGAACCCGATCGCGAACTCGATGGCATAGCACGGGGGCTGGCCACCACCCGTGCCGAGTTCGAGCACCGCGCCGTGATCCTCGGTGAAAGCCGTGCCGAGATCGAGGCCGGACTGGCCGCACTGGTCAGTAGGGCTCCAGCGGTCGGCCTCGTCCAGGGGGTGGCCGACGGCCCCGTCCATCCCGTCTTCGTCTTCCCTGGCCAGGGGTCCCAGTGGGCAGGCATGGCGTTGGCGCTGATGGCCGACTCGGAGGTGTTCGCCGAACGGCTGAGGGAGTGCGCGCTGGCTCTGGAGCCGGTAACCGGTTGGTCCCTGCTCGATGTGCTCAACGAAGCACCCGGTGCCCCCTCGCTGGACAGGGTCGACGTCGTGCAGCCCGCTCTGTTCGCGGTGATGGTCTCGCTCGCGGCGCTGTGGCAGGCCGTCGGCGTTGAACCCGCGGCCGTGATGGGTCATTCGCAAGGCGAGATGGCGGCGGCCTGCGTGGCGGGTGCGCTGACCTTGCAGGACGCCGCCCGAGCGGTGGCCTTGCGCAGCCGTGCTCTCACCTCGCTCGCCGGGCAGGGCGGGATGGTATCGGTGTCGCTGTCGGCCGACCGCGCTGTCGAATTGGCCGCCCGTTGGGAGGAGCGGATCACCCTCGCCGCGATCAACGGGCCCAGTGCGGTGGTGCTCTCAGGGGACCCGCAGGCACTGGACGAGCTGACCGCTCACTGTGACACCGAGGGTATTCGGATCCGACGCATCCCGGTGGACTACGCCTCGCACTCGCCGCAGGTCGAGTCGCTGGAAGACAAGTTGCAGATCGCGCTTGCCGAACTCGTGCCCCGGGAGCCGCAGACCCCCTTCTGGTCCACCACCGCTGCGGCACGTCTGGACGCCGAGACCCCGCTCGATGCGGCGTACTGGTACCGGAACCTGCGGCAAACCGTCCGGTTCCAGGAAGTCGTCACCACTCTCGCCGAGCGCGGACACCAGTTGTTCATCGAGTGCAGCGCCCACCCAGTGCTGTGGCAGGCGGTCCAGGAAACCCTGGACGCCGTGGGCGACCCAGCGGCGTACGCGGCCATCGGCACCCTCCGCCGCAAGGAGGGCGGGCGGCAGCGTCTGGTGGAGTCCCTGGCAGAGGCGTACGTGCTCGGCGCCCCCGTCGACTGGCACACCCTCTTCGCCGGCCGTGGGCCTGTCGCCATGGACCTGCCCACCTATCCCTTCCAACGCCGACGCTACTGGCTGGAGCCGAGTCGGCCCGCGGGTGTGCCGGAACCGGGCTGGGCATCCGCAGACCATCCGCTGCTGACAGCGCAGGTCCTGCTGGCGGGAGACGAAGGCGCCGTGCTCACCGGGCAGCTCTCGCTCGACGAACACGCTTGGCTGGCCGACCACGCAGTGAACGGTGTGGTGCTGCTCCCCGGCACCGCCCTGCTGGAACTCGCCCTGCACGCCGGTCGTCTGCTGGACTGCCCCGAGCTGGAAGAGCTCACCCTGGAAAGCCCGGTGGTCGTCCCGACCGAGGGGACGATTCACCTGCAGGTCCTGGCGGGGGCTCCCGACGAGGGCGGCCGACGTCCGGTGACCCTTCACACCAGCCCGGCGTCCGCCATGGCGGATGATCCCGCAATGGAGGAATGGACCCGACGAGCGGTCGGCACTCTCCGGCCCGGCAATTCCACGCCGCCGCCTGCGAACACTGCGGTCTGGCCGCCTTCGGACGCCGTTGCCCTCGACGGCACAGACTTCTACCCGCGGCTCGCGGCGTGCGGCTACGGATACGGTCCGGTCTTCCAGGGGCTGCGCGCCGCCTGGCAGCTCGATGATGCGTACTACGCGGAAGTCAGCCAACCCGGCCCCGAGTCCGTTGCTGGAGGCTTCGGCATCCACCCGGCGCTGCTGGACGCGGCCTTGCACGCGCTGGCGCTGGAGGCGGCGTCCGATCCGGCCCAGGGCATCCGCCTGCCGTTCGTCTGGAGCGGGGTTCGTGTACATCGCACTGGCAGCCACGAACTGCGGGTACGGATCACCCCGGCCGGGCCCGACACGGTGTCGCTGTCCCTGACGGATCCCAGCGGGGCGCCGGTCGCCACCGTCGACCGGCTGGTCGTGCGGCCGATTACCCCTGAGCAACTGGCCGCCGTGCGTTCGTCCCTCGGCACCATGCCACTGCACCACCTGGAGTGGGCCGAGCTGCCTGTCTCAGCGGGTACGCCAGCGGTTACCACTGCTGTGCTGTGGACGGACGCCGGGGCCCGGCTGTCCGGGGTGCTGGACAACCTGCTCGTGGACGAAGCGGCCGCCCCCGATCTGGTGTTCGCCGAGCTCCCGGCGCAGGCCGGCGACCGAATCCCCGAAGCGGTGCACCGTGCGGTCCACGCTGCCCTGGCGTTGATCCAGACATGGCTGGCGGACGACCGGTTCGCCGCCTCGCGGCTGGTCGTGTGTACCCGCAGCGCCCTGCAGGCTGGGCTCGTCGACGCCGCCGTTCACGGCTTACTCCGGTCCGTCCGGTCCGAACACCCCCACCGCGTCGCGATCCTCCAACTCGAGGGGACCCAACCCCTGCCCCAGGCCGCCGCTCCCGCGCTGGAAAACCTGGCAGCCGGCGAACCCCAGCTCGCACTGAGCCGGGGCCGGCTCTACGCACCCCGACTCGCCCGTACCCCGGCCACCGACGCGCCACCCGTCACCCTGGACCCGCAAGGAACCGTGCTGATCACCGGAGGCACCGGCACGCTGGGCACCCTGCTCGCCCGTCACCTCGTCGTGAGCCACGGAGTACGGCATCTGCTGCTCCTCAGCAGGCGCGGTGAGGCGGCTCCAGGCGCAGCCGCGCTGCGCGGGGAGCTCGCTGCCCTGGGCGCGGAGGTGAGGGTCGCCGCCTGCGATACCGCGGACCGGGAGGCGCTGCGCGCAGCCCTTGAGTCCGTTCCAGGGGAGCATCCGCTGACCGGCATCATGCACTTGGCCGGTGCTCTGGACGACGGCATGGCGGAAACTCTTACTGCGGAGCGGGTTACCACCGCCCTGAGCCCGAAGTCCGATACCGCCTGGCACCTCCACGAGCTGACACGAGACCTGCCGCTCTCCGCCTTCGTGCTGTTTTCCTCCATCGCCGGAGTCATCGGCAGTCCCGGCCAGGCCAACTATGCGGCTGCCAACGCCTTCCTGGACGCCCTGGCCGAACACCGCAGGGCCGAGGGCAGGCCGGCGCTCTCGTTGGCCTGGGGCCTGTGGGCCGAAGCCAGTGGCATGACCGGTCACCTGGACGAAGCACAGCGAGGCCGCATGCGTGTGGAGGGAGTGGTGCCACTGTCGGACGCTGAGGGGCTGGCACTGTTCGATGCGGCATTGCAAAGCGGGCGGGCGGCTCTGACCCCGGTACGACTCGATACCGGGGCGCTGCGCATGGCAGCGAAGGCGGACGAGCCTCCGACCATCTTCTCCGGCCTGTTCCCCGCCCCGGCCCGGTCGACCACCGACCAGGCCCCGCTGGCCGATAGGCTCGCCGACTTGGCACCGGAACAGCAAAAGCAAGTACTACTGGAATTGGTGCGCTCCACGGTGGCAGCGGTACTGGGTCACTCCGGAGCACAGGCGGTCGAACCGTCGACAGGATTCAAGGAGATCGGCTTCGATTCGCTCCTCGCCGTTCAGCTGCGCAACCGCCTGAACGCGACAACCGGGCTGCGCCTGCCAGCGGCTATCGCCTTCGACCACCCCAACGCGTCGGCGCTTGCCGAATTCCTTCGGAGTGAGTTGGTTGCAGGCTCACCGACACCCGTTGAACGTGCGCTCGGCCAACTCGGCGAGTTGGAGGAGACGCTGCAGGACATCAAGGCTGGTGATGAAGCCAGAGCGGCTGTTGTCGGACGCCTGGAGGCCCTGGCCGCCAGTTGGCGAGGCGGCGGGCCGCAGCAGGAGGATGAGCAGCTCCACGATGCCACGGCTGACGAGGTGTTCGCCTACCTCGACAAGTTGCTCTGAACAAAAGTGAAGAACAGGAAGCTGCGAGATTTCCAAGGAAATTCCGCGCGCTGGCACGAAGGGACGTCAGATGACCGCGAATATCGTTGAAACGAGCCCGTGGATCCGCCGGTTCCACCCGGTGGAGGACGCACGGGTCAGATTGTTGTGTCTACCGCACGCCGGTGGATCCGCATCCTTCTATTTCCCTCTCTCCAAAGCACTCTCGCCCAGCGTGGACGTGCTCGCCGTCCAGTACCCGGGGCGCCAGGACCGTCGCCAGGAGCGATGCATCGACTCGATTCCCGAACTGGCGGATGCGCTGCTTGAAGAGGTGCTGCCTTGGTCCGACCGGCCGCTGGCGCTGTTCGGTCACAGCATGGGCGCCACTCTCGCCTTCGAACTTGCCCGTCGGTGCGAGCAGAAGAGAATCGTGCCGCTCGTGGTTTTTGTGTCCGGACGACGCGCGCCTTCCCGGTACCGTTCGGAGTCCGTGCATCTCCGTGACGACGACGGCTTGATCGCCGAGCTCAGGAAACTCAACGGCACCGGAGCGGAAGTGTTCGGCGACGACGAATTGCTGAGTATGGTGTTGCCGGCAATCCGAAGCGACTACAGGGCGGTCGAGACCTACCGCTACATCCCCGGGCCTCGTCTCACCGCTCCTGTTCGCGCATACACAGGCATCGACGACCCCAAGGTGACCATCGACGAAGTGCAGTCATGGGGTGAGCACACGGAGGGCAACTTCGCACTGCAGACCTACCCGGGCGGTCATTTCTATCTGAACGAGCAGGCGCCGCATGTCATCTCCTCGATCTCTCAGGTGATCTCGTCGTTGCTTCCATGAGCATCAACCGTGCCTCTCGATTTTCGCTTATGGGGATGTCGTATCGGCGTTCGCCCAACCGTCTGGCCGAGATGGCGTCGACTCGCTCATCCGAGCCTGGGGGCGGTGGAGGGCGGACAGGGTTGGTGCCGCTTCCGCGCAGCGGGCGATGGTGCGCGCGATCGAATGACGGTGGTCTTCCAAAAGGTGCCTCTATGGTTTTCGTCAAGCCGTGACGGGTGTGGACGGCTGGTAGAAGGTGCCGTCGCGGAGCATGGCGAAGAGGACGTCGATGAGGATGCGGGCGGCGGTCCTGATCCCGGTGCCGGGCATCGAGATCAGGACCTGGGAAAGAGGGTGGGCTTCCAGGAGTTCCTCGATTCTTGCGGCAAGGAGTTTGCACTGGTCAAGGACAGCTTGTAGCGAACTGGCGAGGCTGGGAACGATCAGCGCGGCCGCGTCGGTGCCCGGGACGACGACGGTCTGCTCGTCGAGTGCGGCAAAGATGTCCTCGACCAGTCGCTCTGCCATGCGGGAGCCTTTGGCCGTATCAGCGTGATCAGTCGTCGCCTTCCTGCCTTGCGGATCTGGGCGGGTGAGCCGAACTGGTCCAGCACTCCGAGCACGGCCGGGTGCTGGATGCGCGGTCCCAGGACCCGCTCCAGCGACGGATGGATCTGGGTGAGCAGGCCGCGGAGCCGGTTGGCGATCCGGGTGGACTCGCCAGCCAGGTCGTCGTCGGACCCGACGATCACGGCCAGCTCTGCGACCGTCTCGTCAGCGGTATCGACAGTCCGCAGGGTGTGGGGCATCGCTCGGGCGGCGTCGGCGATGACGAACGCGTCACGGGCATCGGTCTTGGCCTCGCCCGGATACAGATCGGCGGTCCGCCGCATCGTCAGCCCGGGAAGGTAGGCCACTTGGCAGCCCGCATCGCGGGCCACCGCGAGGGGCAGGGCGCCGATAGAAGCCGGCTGGTCAACGACCACAAGCACCGTCCCGTGCTTGGCCTGCAGCTTCTCGAACAGCTCTCGCAACTTCAACTCGCTGTTGGGAAGCCGTAGCCGCGGCGTCTGTGACCTTTCCGGCGGTCTCGGAGATGGCAGGGCAGGACATCTACCGGTTGCGGCACTGGCACAAGGCGAAGCTGGATGAGCCGGGTGACATGCCGCGCGTGGCAGTGGAGGCCCGAATGGGGCATGAGCTTCAGGGTGTGGAGGGCGTGTACAGCGAGGTGACGGTTGCGATGGAGGAGAGAATCGGGGAGTACCTTCAGCGCGTATGGGAGAAAGAAGTAGTGGGTGCGGGGTTGTGGACGCCTCCTTTTCCCATGCCGCTCCCAGATGACCTGCACAATGCTGCTCCGTCCCTGTTCAGCGGCCTTCCTGTCTTGGAGTACGAATGATCGTCTGGATCAACGGCGCGTTCGGCGCGGGGAAGACGAGCGCGGCGCGCGAGCTGGTCGACCTGATCCCGAACAGCACGTTCTACGACCCCGAGCTGATCGGCGCGGGGCTGCGGTATCTGCTGCCCCAGAAGAGACTTGCCGAGGTGACGGATTTCCAGGACCTGCCGATCTGGCGGCGTCTGGTGGTGGACACCGCAGCGGCTCTGCTGGCCGAGGTGTCCGGGGTGCTGGTGGTGCCGATGACGCTGCTGCGGCAGGAGTATCGCGACGAGATCTTCGGAGGGCTCGCCTCCCGCCGCATTCCGGTGCGCCATGTCCTGCTCTCACCTGAGGAAACGATCCTGCGCAAACGGATCGCCGACCGGGTGGAGTTCGCCGACGACCCCGAGCACAGCGAACGCATCCGGCAGTGGGCGTACGAGCACATCGAGCCCTTCCGGGCGGCGCTCGGCTGGCTCTCCGGGGACGCCCACACCATCGACACCAGCGCGCTCACTCCGTACGAGACGGCCGAGCACATAGCCGAGGCGATCCGCACCGGGGCGGCGGGCGCGTGCGAGATCGTGCAGACACCCGAGCCGACCGCGGAGACCGTCGCGGCCGGCGTGCTGCTCTTCGACGAACACGACCGGGTACTGCTTGTCGACCCGACGTACAAGCCCGGCTGGGAGTTTCCCGGCGGAGTGGTCGAGGCCGGCGAAGCACCGGCCCGGGCCGGGATCCGCGAGGTGGCCGAGGAGATAGGAATCCACCTCGACCGGGTGCCGAAACTGCTGGTCATCGACTGGGAAGCGCCGGAACCCCCCGGTTACGGAGGACTGCGGCTGCTCTTCGACGGCGGTCTGCTGCCCCGCGCGGACGCCGAACGGCTGCTTCTGCCCGGCCAGGAACTGCGGGGCTGGCGCTTCGTCACCGAGAAGGAGGCGGCCGGCATGCTGCCTCCCACCCGGTACGAACGGCTGTGCTGGGCGCTGCGCGCCCGGGAGCGGTCGACCGTGCTCAACCTGGAGGCCGGAGTCCCGGTCGGCTGAGGCGCGGAGCGCCGCGGCCGCTTCGGCGGCGGGGGATCGCCCGTGCCCGAAGCAGGCCGTGGCCGGTGCCGGCGTGGACAGTGACGGGGTGCGTCAGATCTTTTTGGATTCCGCGTAGTTCCGCAGGAACAGCGCCTCGGCCAGCGACAGACGCTCCAGCTCCTCGGGCGACACGCTCTCGTTCACCGCGTGGATCTGTGCTTCCGGCTCACTCAGGCCGATCAGAAGGATCTCCGCCTCCGGGTAGAGGGCGGCGAGGGTGTTGCAGAGGGGGATTGAGCCGCCCATGCCGGACGTCTGCATCTTCTCGCCGGGGTACGCGGCCTCCATGGCCTGCGCCATGGATGCGTAGGCCGGGCTGGAGGTGTCGGCGCGGAACGGCTGGCCCTGGCCGACCTGTTCCACCGATACCCTCGCTCCCCAGGGAGCGTGTGCCTCGAGATGGGCGGTCAGCAGCTCGGTCGCCGCGGCGGTGTCCTGGCCCGGCGGCACGCGCAGGCTGACCTGCGCCCGTGCGCTCGCCTGGAGCGAGGGGGTCGCGCCGACCACCGGCGGGCAGTCGATACCGATGACGGTGACGGCGGGCCGGGCCCAGATCCGGTCGGCGACCGTGCCCGTGCCGATCAGTCCGACGCCGTCGAGGACCTTGGCGTCCTTGCGGAACTCGGCCTCCGGGTACTGAAGTCCGTCCCATTCGGTGTCGGTGGCGAGCCCGTCGACGGTCGTGGTGCCGTCCTCGGCGCGCAGCGACGCCAGCAGCTGGATCATCGCGGCCAGCGCGT
This sequence comes from Streptomyces sp. NPDC015032, assembly GCF_043080425.1. Classification (NCBI taxonomy): domain Bacteria; kingdom Bacillati; phylum Actinomycetota; class Actinomycetes; order Kitasatosporales; family Streptomycetaceae; genus Streptomyces; species Streptomyces sp. NPDC015032. The sequence goes on from NZ_JBIBVN010000009.1 coordinate 19,926, forward strand.
CCGGGGCGGCTCCGCCGAACTGTCCGGAGTGCAGGTTTCCTTCGAGGGTGTCGAGCGTGACGCGCAGCATCGTCATGCCGCGCAGCGTCGCGGTGACCGTCGGCAGACCGACCCGGAAGTTCCCGGTGTCGCCGATGACGATCGTGTCGGCGGCCAGCAGTTCGGGGTGCGCCTCCGCGTACCGCTCCAGACCGCCGGTGCCCTGTTCCTCGGACCCCTCGGCGATGACCTTGACGGAGACCGGGACACCGCCGTTCGCCTTGAGGGCGCGCAGGGCGAGGAGGTGCATGATGAAGCCGCCCTTGCAGTCCGCCGAGCCGCGGCCGAACCAGCGGCCGTCCCGCTCCGTCAGCTCGAACGGAGGGGAGAGCCAGGCGGACTCGTCGAGCGGCGGCTGCACGTCGTAGTGCGCGTAGAGCAGTACGGTCGGGGCGCCGGCCGGGCCGGGCAGGCAGCCGTACACCGACTGCGTGCCATCGGGCGTGTCGAGCAGGGCGACATCCTGGAAGTCCTCGGCGCGCAGCGCGTCGGCGACCCAGCTCGCGGCCGCCTCGCACTCGCTCTTCGGGAACTGCGCGGGATCCGCAACCGACTGGAAGGCCACCAGCTCGGCCAGCTCCGTCTTGGCGCGGGGCATCAGCGAGGCAATGGTCTCGGAGATCGGACGGGCGGTCATGGGCACGCTCCTCGTGGGTGCGACGTTATGTGTACGAATCCGGCTACATGTACACCGAGTGTGCGGCGTTGCATGGCGGCCGAAGGCGCGGTCGATCCTCCCACAGCGGGTTCCGGGCGCGGCGCGCCGTAGGATGCCGTGAGCAGCATGGGCCATTGGTGGGATCGGGAGCAGAAGCACATCGTGAGCAGCGAGAACGCAGACGCCGGGCATGAGCACGAAGAGTCGTCCGTGTGGGACGTCGTCGTAGTCGGTGGTGGACCGGCCGGAGCTTCCGCGGCATACGCGGCGGCGGTCGCGGGCCGACGGGTACTGCTCCTCGAAAAGGCGGAACTGCCCCGCTACAAGACGTGTGGCGGCGGCATCATCGGGTTTTCGCGTGATTCGCTGCCACCTGGATTCGAACTGCCGTTGCGGGACCGGATCCACGCGGTCACGTTCTCGCTCAACGGCAGGCTGGCACGCACCCGGCGCTCCAAGCGGATGCTCTTCGGGCTCATCAACCGCCCCGAGTTCGACGCGGGACTGGTCGAGGAGGCGCAGAAGGCGGGCGCCGAACTCCGGACCGGAGTGACGGTGACGAGGGTCGAACAGCACGGCGCCGCGGTACCCGACCGGCGCACGGTCGCCGTGGTGCTGTCCGGTGGCGAGACGGTCCTGGCCCGCGCGGTCGTCGGTGCCGACGGCAGCGCGGGGCGGATAGGAGCCCATGTCGGGGTGAAGCTCGACCAGGTGGATCTCGGTCTGGAGGCGGAGATCCCGGTTCCGGCGACGGTCGCGGAGGACTGGGCGGGGCGGGTGCTCATCGACTGGGGCCCCATGCCCGGCAGTTACGGCTGGGTGTTCCCCAAGGGCGATGTCCTCACCGTCGGCGTGATCTCGGCGCGGGGTGACGGGGCGGGGACCAAGCGCTACTTGGAGGATTTCATCGCCCGGCTCGGTCTTGCCGGGTTCGAGCCGAAGATCTCCTCCGGGCATCTGACGCGCTGCCGCAGCGACGACTCGCCGCTGTCGCGCGGGCGGGTGCTGGTGTGCGGCGATGCGGCGGGGCTGCTGGAGCCGTGGACCCGCGAGGGCATTTCCTTCGCGCTGCGGTCGGGGCGGCTCGCCGGTGAGTGGGCGGTCCGGATCGCGGAGTCGCACGATGCGGTGGACGCCCGGCGCCAGGCGCTGAACTACGCCTTCGCCATCAAGGCCGGCCTGGGGGTCGAAATGGGCGTCGGGCGGCGCATGCTGAAGCTGTTCGAGCGTCGGCCCGGGGTGCTGCACGCGGTACTGACGGGGTTCCGCCCGGCCTGGAACGCGTTCGCCGGGGTCACCCGGGGGACGACCTCGCTGGCCGAGCTGGTCCGTACGCATCCGCTGGCACAGCGGGCGCTCTCGGCGATGGACCGTTAGGACCTGGCGCCGTCCAGGGAGGGATGCCGTCGAAGGGCGGGGCGGGTGCCGTCGAGGACGGGAGCGGCCGGGCGGTCAGCCCTCGACGGCGATCCGGAAGACGGGGTGGTCCGGGCAGGCGGCCAGGAGTTCGGCGTCCGTGGACTTCGCCGTGATGCCCTGGAAGTACTGGTTGACCTCCCAGCCCCATCGTTCCAGGTAGGCGCGGAGGATCAGCGCCTTCCGGGCGTCGTCCGCGATCTCCGTGGCCGTGAAGGCGCGGATCCTCCGGCCCACCCGCAGTTCGCCACCACCGGCCACCCTCATGTTGCGCACCCACTGGGAATGGCCACGCGCGGAAACCAGGTACTGCGCTCCCTCGTGGGTGTGCGGGTTGACGGGGATGCGCTGCATCTGACCGCTCCTGCGGCCGCGCACCGACAACTCGGCCGTGCCGAGAAGGCTGACGCCGCGCCGGGCGAGCCAGCCGATGACGCTGTTCAGCCGGATATTGAAGGCGTTGCCCTGAAGGTAGTACGGCTGAGACATGGCGACTCCTCGAAAATTTGAGAGCGGTGCTCTCGCTTGAGATCAGTGTGCGCGCGAATGGTGCTCAAAAGCAAGAGCGGTGCTCTCGTTATTGATCGGCGCTCTTCACCCGTGGCAGACTGAAGACCATGAGTGCTGTCCGAGGAGCCAGGGAGCGGGCCCGCATCGAGGTCACCGCCGCCATCAAGGACGAGGCGAAGAAGCAGCTTGCGGCGGAGGGTGCTGCGAAGCTCTCGCTGCGCGCCGTCGCACGGGAGCTCGGTATGGCGTCCTCCGCGCTCTACCGCTACTTTCCCAGCCGGGACGAACTGCTCACAGCCCTGATCGTCGACGCGTACGACTCCGTGGGCGAGACCGCCGAGGCCGCCCATCGGGCTGCTGTCGCCAACGCAGCCCCCCACCTCGCACGCTGGACCGCCGTCGCCTGCGCCGTGCGCGACTGGGCCCTCGCGCACCCCCATGAGTACGCCCTGATCTACGGCTCGCCCGTGCCGGGTTACACCGCCCCCCAGGCCACGATCGGCCCTGCCGCCCGTGTCGGCCGCGTCCTGATCGCCGTCGTCGGCGAGGCGTACCGCACGGACGGCCTCGCCGTGCCGCCGCTCATCGACGAGCTGCGCCCCGAGGCCGAGCGGATGGTCGCCGACTTCACCCCCGGCCTCCCTCCGGGCGTCGCCGTCCCGTTGATCGCCGCCTGGTCGCAGGTGTTCGGGCTGGTCTCCTTCGAGGTCTTCGGCCAGTTCAACCGGGTGGTCGAGGCACGCGAGCTCTTCTTCCGGCAGGCGGTCACCGAGCTGGCCCGCACGGTCGGGCTCCATCATCCTGCGCCCCCCGTACGCCGTACTCCACAGGGAGTACGGGCAGTCACCACGCCGGGCTGACGCCTGCGCCACGGACCGCCGTCTAAGGGCTGTCCCGTAATCCCTGGCGGGCGCACGACGACTGTTACTTCCCCAAGCTCTCGGTTGCGCTCGAGCAGGGGAGGCCCCATCCTCGCCGCGTTGTCGGAACGTCCGAATACATCCAGTATGCGGACGTCCCTCCGCCTTGCGATGCACCGCATCTGACGCCGCGCGCTGATCCACCAGGGATTACGGGACAGCCCTTAGCGTGGCCGCCATGGAAGAGCAACGCTCACACCGGGGCCACGGCGAGCCGCCGCGGTGGCTGACGGCGGCATCGGGTCACTCCGCCTCCCGGCTGCCCTGGCCGTCGACGGTCCTGCTCGGCGCCGTCGTCGTGATCGGTTCGACCATCGCGGCCCGGAGCCAGATGGGCGAGCGGGCGCCGCTGGACCTCTTCGCGCGGCTGCTGCTCCTCCTGGCCGTTGCCGTGCTTCTGCTGCGCCACCGCCACCCCGTGGCGGCCGTCTTCGGGAGTTCGGCCGCGGCGATGGTCTATCTGGCGGCCGGGTACCCGTACGGGCCGGTCTTCCTGGCCGTCGCCGTGGGCTGCTTCAGAGCTGTGGTCGCCGGGCACCGGCGGGCGGCCTGGACGGCTGTCGGCATGGTGTGGCTGGGGCACGTCCTGGTGGTCCACTGGCTCTATCGCCGGCTGCCGCCCTCCGGCGACCACGCCGCGTCCTGGGGGCAGGAACTGGGCATCGCCGCTTGGGCGGTGGCCATCGTCGCCGCCGCAGAGTTCGTACGGGTACGCCGTGAGCAGTGGGCGGACCGGCGCGCGGAGCGGAAAGCCGCCGAGAAGCGCCGGGCGGATGAGGAGCGTCTGCGGATGGCGCGCGAACTCCATGACGTCCTGGCCCACAGCATCTCCGTCATCAACGTCCAGTCGAGCGTCGGGCTCGCGCTGCTCGACTCCGACCCCGAGCAGGCCCGTACCGCCCTCACCACCATCAAGGCCGCCAGCAAGGAGGCGCTGGGCGAGGTCCGTCAGGTCCTGGACACCCTGCGCACCCCCGGGGACGCCCCCCGGACCCCGGCCCCCGGCATCGACCGGCTCCCCGAGCTCGTCGAACAGGCCGCGAGCGCCGGACTGACCGTCACCACCAGGACCGACGGGGAGCGGCGTGACGTACCGCCGGGAGCGGATCTCGCCGCGTTCCGGATCGTGCAGGAAGCCCTGACGAACGTGGTCCGGCACTCCGGATCGCGCACCGCGCAGGTCTGTATCGGTTACGAGCCCGGCCGCATCCGGCTCCGTATCGACGACGAGGGCCCCGCCACCGGTAACGACGCCGGCGGCAGCGGGAACGGGCTGGCGGGCATGCGGGAGCGGGCCGCCGCACTCGGTGGCACGATCGGGGCCGGGCCCCGGGCCGGCGGCGGCTTCCGGGTGCTGGCCGAGCTTCCGCTGCTGTCCGGCGCACCCGGCCCGGCCGCGCACGAGGAGGAGACACCGTGATCCGCGTACTGCTCGCCGATGACCAGCTGCTGGTACGGGCAGGCTTCCGGGCCCTGCTGGACGCCCAGCCCGACATCGAGGTGGCGGGGGAGGCCGCCGACGGCGAGGAGGCCGTACGCAAGGTGTGCGAACTGCGGCCGGACGCCGTGCTGATGGACATCCGGATGCCGCGCCTCGACGGCCTCGCAGCCACCCGGGCCATCACCGGGGACGCCGGACTGGGCGACGTGAAGGTCGTCATGCTCACCACCTTCGAGCTCGACGAATACGTCTTCGAGGCGATCCGCTCCGGCGCGTCCGGCTTCCTCGTCAAGGACACCGAACCGGAGGAGCTGCTGCGGGCGGTACGTGCCGTGGTGGCCGGCGACGCCCTGCTCTCGCCGGGGGTCACCCGCCGGTTGATCGCCGAGTTCGCGGCCCGGTCCAAGGAGCCTGCGGTGGCCGCCGGGCCGAGTGAACTCACCGATCGGGAAAGGGAGGTGATGGCACTCGTCGGCATCGGGCTGTCCAACGACGAGATCGCCCGCCGGCTGGTTGTCAGCCCGCTGACCGCCAAGACCCACGTCAGCCGCACCATGGTGAAGCTCGGCGCCCGCGACCGGGCCCAGCTGGTCGTGTTCGCCTACGAATCGGGGCTCGTACGCCCCGGCTGGCTCGGCTGACCGGGCCACGGCTCCGCCGACCCATGTCCGATGTTCTCGCGTGCGGTGGCCGACGGGCGGGAACTCCCCGTCGGCCACCGCACGTTCCCCCTCGACAGGTGGTCAGTCGCGCAGGGACACCTTCTGAGCGGCGGATGCCTCGGCCGCGGCGGACCGGTCCCTCGCCGTCGCGGCGACCAGCACGGCGTGCTGCACGGGCCGGTGGGCTGAGCGTCTCGTCCGGTGCCGTGCCCGCTCCGGACCGCCCGTCAGGACCAGGTGACTCCGGAGTTCTCGCCCCGGAGCCGGGCCGGCTCCGGGGCACCTGTCACGGTGACCGCCGTGAGCGGCAGCCGAGTCCAGAGCGTCAGACGGAGCTCCTCCGCCGTGGCGACCCGGAGGCCGTGGCCCGCCCGGAACCAGTCGGGCAACTGCGGCCCGTCCAGATCGGGTTCCTTGCCGTCCGGGTGGTACGAGGTGTGGCCCTCGACGGCGAAGGCTGTTGCCCAGCGATGGACCTTGCCGGTGTGCCGGAGCAGATCGCGTACCGGCCGGTCCGGACAGGTCGGCACGGGCGCACCTGTTCCGGCTTCCCGCGCGGCGGCAGCCGGCAGCTGCCCCTCGGCGGCCGGGGTATTGATGTGATCCGAGATCTCCATGGCGCTGACTGTGCCGGCGCAGGGGCTCCGGGGCAGGGTGAGTCCGGGTGTCTCCGCGGCGCGGCCGGCCGCTCTCTCAGGCGTGCGCCGCGTTGCGTGCTCCGTAACCCAGCGCGGCGGCCGCGATGGCCAGCAGCGCCACCGTGGTGAGGGCCACGGGCAGGGAGAACCAGTCGGCCAGGAAGCCGATCGCGGGCGGTCCGAGCAGCATCCCGCCGTAGCCGAGCGTCGACGCGGCGGCCACCCCGCCGGGCCCGGCCAGCTCACCAGCCCGGCCGACCGCGACAGGGAAGATATTGGCCAGACCGAGACCGGTGACGGCGAAACCGAGAAGTGCCGACCAGGTGGTCGGGGCGAGTGAGCCCAGCAGCATCCCGGCGGCGGCCGTCACGCCGCCCGCGACGAGGGTCCGGGTCTGGCCGAGTCGTTCGAGCAGCGCGGTGCCGCTGAGCCGACCGGCCGTCATGGCCAGCGCGAACAGGGAGTAACCGGCGGCGGCGACGCCCGGGTGGGCGTGCAGGTCCTGCTCCAGATGGAGGGCGCCCCAGTCGGCCAGCGCACCTTCCCCGTACGCGGTGCAGAGCGCGATCACGCCGAACAGCAGCACCATGCGGCGGGCCCGCCCGCCCGGCCCCTGCGGCCTTCCTGCGTCGTCGGCCGTGGATGCGGACCTCGGCGCCGGGTGGCGCAGCAGTACCGGTCCGGCCGCCGCGGTGACCAGGAGTCCGGCCCCGGTGAGGACGAACAGGTGCGTGGCGGGGGAGAGGCCGCCCGCGACCAGCCCGCCGAGCCCGGCGCCGACCATTCCGCCGAGGCTGAACGCGGCGTGGAAGCCGGGCATCACGGGACGCCGCAGGGCGGCGACCAGATCGACCGCCGCGCTGTTCATCGCCACGTTCGCCCCGCCGTACGCGGCGCCGAAGACGAGCAGCACCAGACCGAGCGCGAGCGCCGAATGCGTCTGCGCGGGCAGGGCGATGCTCAGGGAGAGAAGGACGGCGCAGACCACGGTCACCGGATGGCTGCCGAAGCGCCGGCACAGCCGGCCGGTGAACATCATGGTCACCACGGCCCCGGCGGACACGCCGAGCAGGGCGAGGCCCAGGGTGGAGGCCGAGGCACCGGTCTGGTGCTTGATGGCCGGGATACGGACCACCCAGCCGGCGAAGAGGAAGCCGTCGAGGGCGAAGAACACGGTCAGCGCGGTACGGAGGCGGGCCGACGAAGGTGGCGCGGTGTTTCCGCCCGGTCCCCCCGGCAGTGCCGTCCGCAATTTGTTTAGTTGCGGCACAAACTCAGCATAGGGGCGTCCGGACAACGGGCGCAAGACGGTTGTCCGTAGCGGCCGCAAGGGGTACAAGTGCGCCACCGGGGCGTCGGCGGCACCCGCGGATCATGGGAGACTCGCCCCCATGAACGGCAAGGGGACCACCACCCGGACAAAGTTGGAGAGGGGCCGCAGCGCGCTCGGACCCGCGCTGGAACTGGTCCACACCGGACGCGCGCCCACTCGCGCCGTCCTCACCTCCGAGCTCGGGGTCACCCGCGCGACGGCCGGTGCGGTCGCCGCGGAGCTGGAGGCACTCGGCCTGATCCGCGTCGACTCCCGGCCGGGCTCGGCCGCGGGCTCGCAGGGCCGCCCGTCGCACCGGCTGGCCATCCGGGAGTCCGGGCCCGTCGCCATCGCCGCGCAGGTGCACGCCGACGGGTTCCGGGCCGCGCTCGTCGGGCTCGGCGGGCGGCTCGTCGCCACCACCCCGAGCTGCGCCGCCGTCACCGCGGACCCGGCGCAGGTCATCGGTGATGTGGTCGACGCCTGTGCCCGGTTGCTGCGGGACAGTGGACTGCGCTGCGTCGGTGCGGGCCTCGCCGTGCCGTCCGCGGTCGCCGAACCGGAGGGCAACGCGCTCAACCCGCTGCACATCGCCTGGCCCGCGGGCGCCCCGGTGCGTGAGATCTTCGCCGCGCATGTACGGGAAGCAGGCATCCCCGGACCCGCGTTCACCGGGAACGACGTCAACCTCGCGGCGCTCGCCGAACACCGGCACGGTGCCGGGCGCGGCGCCCAGCATCTGCTCTGTGTGGCCACCGGCCACCGCGGCGTGGGCGGTGCGCTGGTCGTCGACGGCCGTCTGCACACCGGGAGTTCGGGACTCGCGCTGGAGGTCGGCCATCTCACGGTGCATCCCGAGGGCCGCCCGTGCCACTGCGGCGGTCGTGGCTGCCTGGACGTCGAGACGGACCCGCTCGCCTTCCTGACCGCCGCCCGTCGCGAACCCGGTCCGGAGGAGTCGCTGCTCAAGCAGGCAGGTGATCTGCTGCGCACGGAGTACGAGGACGCGGCCGTACGGGGCGCGGCCGAGGAACTGATCGACCGGCTCGGCCTCGGGCTCGCAGGGCTGGTCAACATCCTCAACCCGGACCGCATCATCCTCGGCGGGCTGCACCGGGCCCTGCTCGACGCGGATCCGGAGCGGCTGCGCGCGGTGGTGGCCGACCGCAGCCTGTGGGGGCGCAGCGGCAGTGTGCCGATCCTGCCGTGCACTCTCGACCACAACAGCCTGGTGGGCGCGGCGGAGCTGGCCTGGCAGCCGGTGCTGGACGATCCGCTGGCCGCGCTCGGGTGACGAGGGCCATGGGCGGCCGCGCTCTCCTCGGTCGTCGGAGGGGCCCGGCTTCCTCCGGGTGAATGCCCGCGGTGAAAGGCGCCGGCGGGGTGGCGGCCGGCCCGTCGGGCGGCTCGGCCGGACGTGCTCCGCGAGTTCGCCGCCGAGTACCGCACGAAAGAGGGGGAGCGGGGCGCCGTCCGGCACCCCGCTCCCCTGTTCCCGTTACCCGACCACTGCCGACCGGGCGACGGAGGGCGTACGGCTCTCCAGGTACGTGACGGCGTCCGGCTCGAAAGGCCCGTCCGTGGTCGCCCCGTACACCGAGTGCGGCGGCTGCGTGGTGAACAGGGGAGGAGGGGCCGGAAGGGTGAACCAGACGGCCTTGCCGGCCCCGCCCGCCGGGCGGACGCCCCAGCTCTCGCTGACCGCGGCGATCAGCGCGAGCCCGCGCCCCGAGGTGCTGGACGCGCTGGGCTCGCGCACGGTGGGCAGCCGTGGGTCGTGGTCGTGGACGGACACCGTCAGCCGTTCGAGCAGCAGCTCTATCTCGACGGTGCACGACTTGTCCGGCTGGGCATGCCGGTGGACATTGGTCAGCAGTTCGGTGACGCCGAGCGCCGCATGGTCGATCAACGGATCGAGATGCCAGTAGCGCAACTGCGCCGAAACGATTCTGCGGACCTGACCGATCCGCGACGGCAGGGCCTGGAGCTCCACCGTGCAGTGCCTGCTTGGCTCGCTGATCACGGCTGCGACTCCCCGAAATAGGTCCGGAAGAAGACGGAGGGACGGATCCAGCAGATGGCCGGCTGCTGATTCCCGACCGGCAGTGGCGGATCGCAGTGTCACAGCCGGTGAACCATGAGTGATGTGTGACCAATGTCGCTCAGGGGAGGAGGCTTCGCAACTTGCGATGCTCCGGCCGCGCCACTCCGTCAGATCATGCGGCCGCCGGCGCTGTGCAGCGTTTCGAGGAATTTCCTGGTCGGTCCGGCCGTGTCCGGACCGTGATTGCGCTGCCCCATCGTCAGCCGGTACCGCGTCCCGTTGAAGCGCGCCACGGCCGCCCCGCCTCCGGCGAACCACGGCCTGCCCGCGCTCACCGCCGCCACCGGGGCGCTGTCGATCTCCCGTCCGTAACTGGTCAGCAGGGCCAGCCTTCCGTCCTTGACGATCACCTGCCCGGCCCTCGTGAGCGAGCGGGCCCACCGCTCGATCCGTACCCCCGTCGCACTGAACTCGGTTTCCGGCATGACTGCTTCGCCCCCTTCGGAATGCTTCTGATGGGCAGTCTGCACAAGTCGGCACCGGCACGCCAGGCCGCGTCCGGGAGCAATCCGGCGACCGTTTTGGCCGTCCGGGCCAAGGCTCGGCTATGGAACATCAAAGTGAACGTTTCTGCAGGTAGGGGGAATATCGTTGACGGCGGAGAGTCCGGTGAATACGAGGAGGAACGCGTTGATGGGCCACAGTGAGCACACAGACGAAGGCCGGTCCGCGGCGACCATCGACGTCGACCGTTCCGACCCCGAGTACCGGGCCTGGCTCAAGGAGGCCGTCCGTAAGGTCCAGGCCGACGCCAACCGTTCCGCCGACACCCATCTGCTGCGCTTCCCGCTGCCGGAGGCCTGGGGCATCGACCTCTACCTCAAGGACGAGTCGACGCACCCCACCGGCAGCCTCAAGCACCGGCTGGCCCGCTCGCTCTTCCTCTACGGGCTCTGCAACGGCTGGATCCGGCCGGGCAGGCCGGTGATCGAGGCGTCCAGCGGTTCGACGGCCGTCTCCGAGGCATACTTCGCCAAGCTGATCGGTGTGCCGTTCATCGCCGTGATGCCCCGCACGACCAGCCCCGAGAAGTGCCGCCTGATCGAGTTCCACGGCGGTCGCTGCCACTTCGTCGACGACTCGCGGAAGCTGTACGAGGAGTCGGCCACGCTCGCCGCCGGCACCGGCGGTCACTACATGGACCAGTTCACCTACGCCGAACGGGCGACCGACTGGCGCGGCAACAACAACATCGCCGAGTCGATCTACCAGCAGCTGAGGCTGGAGCGCTACCCGGAGCCGACGTGGATCGTCGCCACGGCCGGAACCGGCGGCACCTCGGCGACCATCGCCCGCTATGTGCACTACATGCAGTTCGACACCCGAATCTGCGTGCCCGACCCGGAGAACTCCTGTTTCTTCGACGGCTGGACCCACCACGACCTCCTGGCCACCAGTGACTGCGGCTCCCGGATCGAGGGCATCGGCAGGCCCCGGATGGAGCCGAGCTTCGTGCCCGGTGCCATCGACCGGATGATGAAGGTGCCGGACGCGGCCACCGTCGCGGCCGTGCGCGCCCTGGAGAAGGCCATCGGCCGGAAGGCGGGCGGCTCCACCGGCACCGGGCTGTGGAGTGCGTTCAAACTGGTCGCGGAGATGGTCGAACAGGGCAGCACGGGCAGCATCGTCACCCTGATCTGCGACCCGGGCGACCGCTACCTCGACAAGTACTACTCCGACAGCTGGCTCGCCGAACAGGGCCTGGACATCGCCCCGTACACACGGACCATCGACGCCTTCCTGAGCAGCGGCAACTGGCCCGGATAGCGCGGACGCGATCCGGCGCGCGCCCCGCGGCCGGGCTCAGAGCCTGTCGGGTGACCTTCGATCGGGAAGCGTGCGTGCCAGGGCGTGGCCGCCCGATCAGAGGTCACCCGACAGGCTCTCAGGCCGCGGCCCCGCCCAGCCGCCGGTCGAGATTGCGCACCGCCTCCCGGAACGCCCGGCCCATCCCCGGCCGGCCCAGCCGCAGGGCGAACCGGAAGGCCGCGGAACCGTCGGCGGCGAACGTCCACCGCACCCGCGTCCCGGTCCCGGCCGGAGTGAGCCGCCACTCCTCCAGCAGGGCTTTCGGGCCAGGGGTGCTGGACTCGTCGACCCGATAGGTGTACCGCTCGCCGGGGTCCGCCGCGAGGATCGACTCGCGCAGCACCGTGCCGCCCCTGATCCGGACCTCGCGGCCCGCGCCGTCCTCGGTCGGGCGGGCCGCTGTCACCGAGGTGAACCAGCTGGGCCAGCCCGCCACATCGTCGGCGAGCGCACGGTAGACCGTCTCGGGATGCGCGCGCACCTCGGCGGTGAAGACCAGTCGCAGTGGGGCGGACTCGATGAAATCGAGGTCCACGGAACGGAGTCGGCGTGCCATGGATCGCACCTCCCGTGCGGTCGGCCGGCGGTGTACGGAGTCGCGCACACCATAGCTGTCGAACCATCAGATGTCTTTGTTCGTACGGAAGTCATGTGGCCGGGCGTTGCGGGACCGTCCGTGCGGCCGCGGTGATGTTGCGCACCATTCCGCCGAACACCACCGCGTGGAACGGCCGCATACTCCACCAGTAGGCGGGGCCGGGAAGTCCGCGCGGACGGAACAGGGCCCGCTGCCGGCAGACCGTCCGGCCGCGCCCGTCACGGCCCACCGACCATTCGAGCCGGGCACGACCGGGCAGTCGCATTTCGGCACGCAGCCGCAGCAGCTCGCCCGGAACGATCTCCTCCGCTCGCCGGAAGTCCCAAAGAAGTGCGGGCGCCAGCCTGCCGCCGATGTACCCGGAGGCACCGGTCACCAGACACCGCAGCCGCGTACCACCGGAGGATTCGGTCACCCGTCCGACTCTTCCACCGGAAAGCCCCCCCAGGGCCCGTCGGAGGGATCCGAACGGCGGCACGCGAGCCACCCCGCCGCGCGCGGCGACGCTGCGGCTACGTCCTGGCCGGACGGTCCAGCATGCCGTCGAGCACCCGGCCGAAGACGCGGCGGCCCGCTGTGCAGATCATTGGATCGGCCCACCGCGGCAGCAGCCGGACACTCAGCTCCTCCACCCACACCACATGGGATCCGGAATCCGTCGGATACACATCGATCGACGCCCGGCCCCGCACCAGCGAACCGCGTTTCTCCAGTCGGCACATCCCCGCGCGCCCGGCGGCGGGCGGGGTCCAGCGCACCACTTCCATCGGATCGTCGAACCTCAACGGCCCCACACCCGTGCGTGCCACGAAGACGGTCCCCGCCCCGGTCGGCAGCCCCGTGGGTACGGTGATCCTGGTCAGCGGTACATGCGCGGCGTGCCGTTCCCAGTCCGTCACCCGGCGCCAGCACTCGGCTGCGGGCAAGGGCGTGAAGCGCTCGACCCGGAAGACGGCCACGGCGTGATCCCCCGGGCCGTCAGGAGGCGTCGTCCGTGATCCGGCCCGCCACCAGCAGGCCGGGCAGATGTTCCTCGATCTCCTCGCGGGCGGCGGCCGACAGACCCGCGTCCGTGACGAACGTGTCCACCTGCTCCAGTGCCGCGAACGAACTCAGGCCCACCGTGCCCCACTTGGTGTGGTCCGCCACCACGACCACACGCCGCGCCGACTGGACGAAACGCCGGTTGGTCTCGGCCTCCGCCAGATTCGGCGTGGAGAGCCCGGCCTCCACCGAGATCCCGTGAACACCGAGGAACAGCACATCGAAGTGGAGCGAGGCGATCGCCTGATCCGCGACCGGGCCGACCAGGGAGTCCGACGGCGTCCGCACGCCACCGGTGAGCACCACCGTGGCGGCCCCGGTCCGCGCCCCGCCCGCGGCCCCCGGCCGCTGCGCGGAGTGGAACACATCGGCGACCCGCACCGAGTTGGTCACCACCGTCAGATCCGGTACGTCCAGCAGCTGCTGGGCGAGCGCGTACGTCGTCGTACCGCCGGAGAGCGCGATGGCGCTGCCGGGTACCGCCATGCCCGCGGCCACCCGCGCGATGTCCTCCTTGGCGGTCAGTTCCAGTGCCGACTTGGCCTCGAAACCGGGCTCGTGCGTACTGGCCTCGACCACCGGAACGGCCCCGCCGTGCACCTTCTCGATCACACCCTGGCGGGCCAGCGCGTCCAGATCCCGGCGGACGGTCATGTCCGAGACGTTCAGCCTGCGGGTGAGTTCATTGACCCGGACCCCGCCACGCCTGCGTACCTCGTCGAGGATCAGGGCGCGCCGCTGCTCCGCGAGCAGGTTCTGATTCTCGCTCAACGCCGGTCCGGTCCTTCCCTCTGGCCGTGCGACAGTCTCTTCGAACGGGGTCATCCTGCCATGCGGTGTGGCCGGCCGCCGCACTGGGGAGATTCCGTGAGAGCGGTGCGTGCACCGGCCCGCTGCCACGATTCTGACGACTGTGCATCAGCACTTCCCCCCACGACCGAGAGAGCGAGTCACTCCAGTGCCACCTCCCAACCAGGCCCCGCAGAGTCCGGGGCCCGCGCTGGAACTGCTGGTCCACGGCGTGGGCGGAGCCACCCCGCAGGAGATGCTCGACGACCCGCGTCCGGTCCGGGTCACCGGCGACGCGACCGCCGCCATGTACCGGCGGGCCGGGGACATGGACGCCGAACAGCACCCGGAGCGGTACCGCGACCGGCCCATCGCCGAGGCCTACTGCTGGTCCAACCTCACCTCCGGCAACGGCTCCCGCGCCCTGTGGCTGCTGCTGCTCCCCTTCATGGTGGTCAATCTCGCCCACTGGATGCGCCCCACCGCCCGGGGCCGCACCCGGGCGGTGCGCCTGTACGGGGTCCTCGTCCGGCTCGTCGCGCTCAGCCTCACGGTCCTGCTGACCGCGGCGGCGTGCGAGGTCGCGCTCGATCTGACGGCCTGGCAGTGCGCGGGCGTGCCGGACTGCTCGGACAAGCGGTCCTGGCTCGGCTTCCTGTCGACGGCACAGGGCGGCTGGTGGTCCCAGCCCGGCCGGCGGCTCGCTCTCGCCGCGCTCGTACCCACGGCCCTGGTGGGTCTGCTCTGGTTCCTGTCCAACCGGACGTGGAGCGCATACGAATCGCAGCGCCCGTTCACCGGATCGGAACCGGACGACGCCGACCCGGAGACCGCGCACGTCCCCACCCCTTCCGGCGCCCCGGCCGCCGGCCGCCCGGCCCTCGGCCGGCCCGGATTCTGGTACGGCCGCCGACTGGTCGCCCGGCTGCGTGCCGCCCACACCGCCGCCGGATTCCTCACCGTCGCCGCGTCGGTCGCGGGCGCCGCGGCCCGCCACGACCGCGCCGTCACCGGCCCGGTGCCCGGGATCCTCGGCCGGCTGATCGAAGCGTCGCTCGTCCTGGGCGCGTTCGTCGTGCTGTGGGTCGTCTGCCGCCGCGGCCGCAGCGAACGGCGCCTCGACAACCGGCTCGACCGGGCCCTCATCACCTATCTGCCCGGCGCCGCTCTGGCCCTGCTCGCCCTCGCCGCCGGGTACGCGGCATGGTCGCGCCCCGCCTGGGTCTCGACGGGCGCCCTGCCCGGCGACGCCGCCTTCAGCATCATCACGCTCGGCCAGGGAACGCTCGTCGTCGCTCTCGCCGTGGTGTCGCTCGGCCTGTACCGAAAGGTTCCCGAACCCCGCACCGTCATGTACGGACTCGGCGGACCGGTGGTCGCCATGCTCGCCTGCGCACTCGGCGGCGTCATGACCGGCGGGGTCGCCCAACGTGTCGCCGACTGGCTCGACGGCTCCGGCACCCCGGGCATGGGCCCGAGCGCCGTCATCGAGGGGCCGCCGGTGCTGCTCAGCTGGCAGGCCTCGGTCATCCCCGTACTCCTGGTGCTGCTCGCGGTCCCCGGCGCCGTGCTGCTCGTACGCACCTGGCTCACAGCCCGTGCCCTGGAACCCGAGATCGACCGGGAGTACGGGCAGGAACGGCCGGACGCCGCCCGGACCCGGCAGATCGCCCGCATCCGGGCCACGGCGGCCCTCACCGACTCGGCGCCCTGGATTCTCGGCCCGGTCTCCGGCGCCACGCTGCTGCTCGGTGCGGCGGCGGTCGGGGGGGCCTGGGCGAGCGGCGAGGTGCCCGGCCGGGCGGGGAAGGGCAGCGGCCCGTTCATCGAGTCCGTGGCGGAAGCGGCCCAGTCGACCGGCTCCTGGATGATCGGACTCGGCTTCATACTCTTCGTCACCTGGGGACGGCGTGCCTATCGAGACGCCTCGGCCCGGCGCACCATCGGCATCCTGTGGGACGTCGGTACGTTCTGGCCGCGCGCCGCCCACCCCTTCGCACCGCCCTGCTACGCCGAGCGCGCCGTGCCCGATCTGACGTCACGGATGTCCGGCTGGACCCGCCTCACCCACGGCAGGCTCGTCATCTCCGGCCACTCCCAGGGCAGTGTCCTCGCCGCGTCCGCGGTCTGGCAACTGCCCGCGGAGACCCGGAGCCGGGTCGCCCTGCTCACCTACGGCTCGCCGATCGAGCGGCTCTACGCGCGCTGGTTTCCTGCCTACTTCGGCCCCGGACCGCTACAGGGGCTGCACCGGTCCGTGCACTGCTGGCGCAACCTCTGGCGGGCCACCGATCCGATCGGCGGCCGGGTCCGGCTCGACGAGGGACCGGAGCCCGAGGTGGACCGGGGGCCGCTGAAGGACCCCCTGGTCTACGGGCGTACCCCCGAGCATCCGCTGCCCGAGCCGGTACTGGGGCACTCGGACTACCAGGCGGACCCCGTCTTCGCCCAGGAACGAGCCGCGCTGCTGGACCGGCTCGCCCCGGTCCTGCCCCGCCAGGCCGACGGGGAGGGGACCGCGAAGACCCCGCGGACTCAAGGGAGTTCGGGCAGGTCTTCCGGGTAGAGCACGCTGAGGTCGTCCGTGCTCGGCTCGGCGAGCTGGGCGACCCGGCCCGCGTGCCGTTCCACCATCGACTCGAAGGTCTGCCTCGCCGTCCGACCGTTGCCGAACGCCGGGCCCTTGGGAAGCTCCGTGAAGTACTTCAGCAGCGCTTCCCCGGTCCCGGAGGCCAGGCTGTACTCGTGCTCCTCGGCCTGCTGCCCGACGATCCGCAGCAGTTCGGCCGGCTCGTAGTCGCTGAAGGTGATGGTCCGGGAGAAACGGGACGCCACCCCGGGGTTGATGGTGAGGAACCGCTCCATCTCATGGGTGTATCCGGCGACGATGACGACCACCGCGTCCCGGTGGTCCTCCATCAGCTTCACGAGCGTGTCGATCGCCTCCCGGCCGAAGTCCCGGCCGGAGTCCTCGGGCGACAAGGCGTACGCCTCGTCGACGAACAGCACCCCGCCGCGCGCCCGGTCGAAGGCCTCCTGGGTGCGGATGGCCGTCGAGCCGATGTGCTCGCCGACCAGGTCGACGCGGGAGACCTCGATCAGATGGCCCCGCTCCAGCACCCCGAGCGAGGCGAGGATCTCGCCATAGAGCCGGGCCACCGTGGTCTTTCCGGTACCGGGGGAGCCGGTGAAGACGAGATGCCGCCGGACCGACGCAGCCTTGAGCCCGGCCTCCCGGCGTCGACGGCCCACCTCGATCATGTCGGTGAGGGCGCGTACCTCCCGCTTCACGCTGTCCAGGCCCACCAGCGCGTCCAGCTCTCCGAGAACGGCGTCCGACGCGCGCACCGGTACGGCGGCGGGCACCTCGGCCGGGGCGGGCTCCGTGGCCCGCGGTCCGGGCACCGCGCCGAGCAGCCCGGGTGCCGACTGGGTCGCCGTCAGCACGGCAGGGGCCGGGGGAACGGGGGAGCGCAGCGCGCTCTCGTCGCTCGTGCAGTCCTCCACGACGGGCCCCGCCCCCTGCCCGTCTCCGTGGGTGCCGCCCTCGGCGAACTCGTAGCCACCGCGGGCGCACCGTTCGGTACGGCAATGGGTCAGCGTCGTACGGCAGCCGTCCATCACATGGAAGCCATAGCCCTCGCTCCCGGTGACCCGGCAGCTGTGGAAGGTGCCGCGGCCCTCGGCGGAGACATAGAAACCGGCCTCGGCGGGCGAGGTGACCGTGCAGCGCTCGATCGTCGGGTCCGCGCCCTTGGTGACGATCACTCCGGTCTGCGCGGCGTCGATGGTGCAGTTGTTCAGCGTGCCGCTGCTGCCGTGGTCGCGGAACCAGGCGCCGGTGGACGCCTCACGGATGCGGCAGTCGTCGAGCTGGGCGGTCGCCCCGTCGCTCACCGAGACCGCGGTATTGCGGACCTGGGAGAGATCGCTGTCGACGACATCGGCGCGCGACCCCCGGTCGAGCACGAAGATGGCGTCCGGTACGTCATGGACCCGGCAGGAGTCCAGTATCACCGTCGCCCCGTCGCTCACCCAGACCGCCGGGTAGTCACCCGTACTGTCATGTATCTCGCACTGGTTGGCGTCGACGCGGGTGCCGGGATCCCAGACCGAGAGACCGTTCCGGCCGAACCGGCGCACCGTGGAGCGGGTCAGGGTGAGGACCGAGCGGGAACGCAGATCCACCGCGTTCTCCGGGATGTCGTGGATGTCGCAGTCGGCCAGCGTCAGGACGGCGTCGGTGTCGAGCGTGACGCCGTCCGCCGAAGTACGGTGCACCGTGCACTCGGTGAGGTGGGCGGCCGCACGGGCGGTGACCTGGATTCCGCTGCCCTTGATCTCGTACACCTCGCAGCCGACGGCCTCCAGACCGCTGCCTTCGCCGGTGACGCTCAGCCCCGCGCCCGACGCGTGGTGGATCCGGCAGCGCTCCAGCCGCGGATGCGCGCCGTCACGGACCGAGACACCGGACTGGCCGGCCGAGACGACCTCGCACTGCTCGAACACGCCGCCCGCGCCGTCGAGTACGGCGACGCCGACCCCGGCGGGGTTGTCGACCGTGCAGCGGCGCACGGTGGGCCGGGCCGTACCGCGCACCTCGATCCCCGCGGCGGAACGGGTCACGATCCGCAGATCCGCGAGCTCGGGCGCGCCGTCCTCGACGAGCAGCGCCGGGGCCGTCGAGTCCTGGCCCTCCACATGCAGGTCGGAGACGACGGCGGAGGCGCGGACGGTCAACGGCACCCCGTCGGCCGGCGCGATCCGTACCGAGCCGGCCGAGCCCTCGGGTCCGCGCAGGGTCACGGCGCGATGCAGGACCAGATTCTCCCGGTAGGTGCCCGGCGCGACGGTGAGGACATCACCGTCCGCCGCGGCCTCCAGGGCTGCGGTGAGGGAGGTGTATTCGCCTGTGCGGCGCCGCCACCGCGATGTACCGGTGTGCGTCACCTGGACCGTGCCCTGTGCCATGGCGCTGTTGTGTCCCCGCCTCGTGCGTGTGTGATGCCCGGGTCACCGGCCTTTTGGCAGCGGTGAACCCCGGGGCCGCCCGCCGAGTGAGCGGGCGGGCCGGTCCACCGTAGCGCGCGCGGCGGCCGGGAGTTGCCCCGATCAGCAGCCGATCAGCTGCCGGTCCCGGTCCTGCCCCAGTCCGGACCGGCCTCGGCCCAGGCGCGGTCGATCCGGATGTACCGTGCCCGCACCATGCGCCGGACGATCAGGCGGCGGCCGCCCTCGATCAGCCCGACGGTGAGCAGCATCGCCCCGAACCCGGCCAGCGCCGCGTGCGTATGTGCCGTCGGCGCGTCCATGGGCCGCAGCACGGGGCGGCCGTCGAGGTCCGTCCAGATCTCCACCTCGGCCCCGGGCTCCGCCCTCCGGGAGAGGGTGGTCACCGTACCGCGGCGGTCCGTGCCGTCCGGAGCCTTCCAGCGTGCCACCACCAGGGTCTGCGAGGTGCGCTCCGAGGACACCTCGGGGTCGGCGGCGAAACGCGGTGCTTCCGGCGACCGATGGAGCACGACGGCGGTCGTGGCATGACGCCGGGCCTGCTGGACCCGCACCGATTTCTGCAGGGCGTCGTCGGTGAGCGATCCGCACACCCAGCCCAGCGCCGGCGCCACCGGCACCATGAGAAGCAGCGCGACCAGGGCCACCCATGCCTCGCGCCGGTCAGTGGCGCGGCACAGAGGGTTGCGCCGCCATCGCCACACTCCCGAAACCGCTCGCACCGTCCCGCACCCCCTTCCGTATCCGTCTTGACGCGATACGGCACGCCTCGCGCGCCGAAAGGGCGAAGAGAGAGCAGCCTCACCCCGACAACGCACCGGCCGCCCTCATGAGTTCCCCGTCCTGCGACGGAGACTGACGGTCCGTCCGGGGTACGTGTGCGACCAGGGAGGGCCGTACCGGCCGAGAAGGGCCGGGACGGCCCGGTGCGGGAACACCGAGGCCGCCGACGAGTCCCCATGGCTCGACGACGACCTCGGTGCGACCGTCTGCGACTCCCGGCTCAGTACCCCCGGCCCTGGTAAGGGCGGTTGTACGGGTCCTCGTAGGGAGAGGGCGCCGGGGCGGGACGCGGCGATGCCGGACGCATCGCCTCGTACCCGGTACCCGGGGCGGGCCGATGCTGTTGCTGCGGTGGCTGGGGTGCCGCCTGGTATCCGCCGCGGGCCGCGGACGGCTGCTGAGGGATGTACGGCGCCGGGGCCTGCTGCAGCTGAGCGGGCTGCATCGGCGCGTAACCCTGCTGGGCCGGCTGCTGGTAGCCGTACGACGGGCCGGGCGGGGAGGGTGCCGCGGGAAGGGCCGGCAGGGCCGCGGGGAGAGCCGGCAGGTAGCTGTTGCCGGTGTCGTAGGCGGCAGGCACTCGGATCGGAGCGATCTGAGGGGTGCCCCGCTCCGCGACCAGGGAGTCGTAGATCGGAGTGTCGGGGAACGACGGTGCGGCGAAGTAGCCGCCGCCGTAGGTGGAGCGGGGGGAGGTCATAGCACCTAAGTTAAGCCCACGATGTGCTGGTTGGGGAGCCCTAATCTTGGGGTCATCCGTTTTATGCTGGTTCTGACCGCCTGACCTGCTAGAACATCGATAAAGCTTCCGTTAGTAGCTGGGATTTTTCCGTGGGCGGCCCTCATGGCTGACGAGACGTTACGGATGGACTGCAAAGGGCTACACCCGCGTGCCACTTGCCAGGGACGGAGGGCCTCGACCCGAGCGCCTGGAACCTTGTGACTATCAGGAGATCACTGACGGGAATCGTGGCCTGCCAGTGGCCACCACCGAGAGTTTGCGCGGTGGCCACCGGGGCTTCTGGCTCGGCGGTGACGCTCCTGGTTTCGGGAGAACAAGCCCTCCTGCTATGCCGCCTGTGTCTGTCTCCGCCTCACCCCCAACCTCGGTACCAAGCAGGTCGCCTGAGCCACGGACAGGGAGGTGCGCACCTTCCTTGACCGGCTCCAGAATGTTCTCCACGATTTGTTTGTCCCACGAGATATTGACTGGCAGGTGCAATCAGGTGTGAAGCCCGTCTCGTGGGGCGGAACGACCGCCGGATCGCAGACGCGCCCCAGGTGGGTGTGGTCTCGTCCGTTATGCGCTTGGCGAGGTTGCCGATCGAGGCGAGATGGCTCACGCTTCAGAACTGGCGGTGAGGGTCTCGTAGTCGCGGGCCGGGCGGCGGTGCACCGTGATCGATCCAATGCTGCGTTCTACGACCCAGCGTCTTCTGACGACGTGGAAGCCGCGGATTTCCGGGTCTCTTTCGACGACCTCGACGTCGATTCCCAGGATCGCGCCGTGCTCGACGACGGCGTTCTTGAAGCCGTTGTCGACGCAGCTTTTTGAGATGGTCGGGTAAGTCTGCTTGGCCTGGTCGAGGAGTTGCATTCCCACGGCGTTTTCGGAAAGGCTCGCGGCGGTGACTGTCACGGCGAGGAGGAGCCCGATCGTGTCGGTGAGGATGCCTCGTTTCCGGTCGGCAATCTTCTTCCCGGCGTCGGCTCCCTGGCTGGTCAGGGGCACGTTGCTGGAGGTCTTCACGCTCTGGGTGTCGATCACGGAGGCGGTCGGTTCGGGCTTGCGCCTCTCCTTTACCCGGGCCGGCCCGGTGAGGTCGTAGTTGAGCTGGGCGAAGATTCCCTCGTCGCGCCAGGCGGCGTAGTAGGCGTAGACAGTGCCGTGGTTCGGGAAGTCGTGGGGGAGATATTTCCAGGGGATTCCCGTGCGGTTGATGTAGAGGATCGCGTCGAACACATCGCGCAGTTCGACTTTGGCCGGCTGCCCGGTCGGTCTACGATCGAGCCGGGCCTTCCTCCAGGTGCGGCTGCGCGGCTGGGCGGGGAACAGGTTCTCGTAGAAGCTCCACAGCGGCGCGGCCCCCAGGCCCTCCAAAGCCAGGGCAGTGCAGCTGATTCCCGGACGACTGTGGTCACTGGCGCGATGCGGTGCGCTCGGCGTTCTCGATCCAGCGCGCCGACATCGCGTTCTCGTAGGCGCGCACAGCTTCGTCGACGCTGCCCTCGGTGACGAGCGCTTCGGCGAGGTCCGCGCCGTCCAGCAGGGCCAGATTGGCACCGACATCGAACGACGGCATGAGATGGGCGGCATCCCCCAGCAGGGTCACGCCTGGGACGTGGGCCCACATCCGGACGGGCAGGGCGTACAGGGGACGGTTGACGAAGCCGCCGTCGTTGACACGAAGGAGGTCGAGCAGCTGGTCGTCCCAGCCGTCGTACATCTCCAGCAGGCGGGCGAGCACCATCCCGGCGTCTGCGTGGTCGAGTGCGGTGTGCCAAGTCTCTGGTGCATGAAATGTGGCGCGGAGGCGTACGCGGCCGTTGCTGTGGCGTCGGGCCACTATGGCCTTGGTGCCCTCTTTCGCGACCATGCTGCCGCTTCCGATCAGGTGCAGGACGCTGCGCTGACGAGTCTCCGCATCGTTGATGTACGCCTCGACGAACATCCTGCCGAGATAGGCTGGAACCGCCTCGGAGAGAGCCCGCCGGGTGCTCGACCAAGCGCCATCGGCGCCGATGACCAGGTCGAAGTCCTCGGTCATACCGTTGCCGAGGTGGACGCAGCTGGTGCCGTCGGGCAGCGGTACGACCCGGTCCACGGAGGTTCCCCACAAGACAGTGCTTTCAAGGAGGGTGCTGAGGAGCAGCTGACGAAGCCGGTCGCAGTCCATGCCCGGCGCCCCGGTCCTCTCGTCGGCAGGCGGCAAGCGATGCAACAGCGTGGCATCGCTGTCGAAGATGCGCACCTCCCGGCCTTCGGGGCGGGCAAGGGAAGTGATGTCGAGCAGGCCTGCCGCGCACAGGGCGTCCTGGCCCATGCCGGGCTGCATGCTGAAGGTGCCGCCCGGTGAGCGGACGTCGCTGGATCTCTCACGTTCGAAGACGGTGACAGCGCGGTGGTGCCTCTGCAGGGTGCGGGCACAGATGAGACCGCCGAGGCCGGCTCCTACGATAGCGATGCGGGGGATGCTGTCGGCCTCGGCGGTCATGGCGCTGCTCCTGTCGGTATATGGGCATTGTCGCGGCAGTTGCCGTCAGCCGGGTTACGAGCCGGCGGCATACCCCTCGTTACCGAACTGGTTGAGCAGGGACGCGAGCCACAGGTGACCTTCAGAGGCGATCACGAAGTCGAGGTAGTGCGCAGCCCTTTGAGCCAGGGGCTGCACGTGCTCGTGCACCAGCCGGTGATTCGGCGCCAGCAGTTGTGCCACCGGACCCACGAATGCGGCGGCGTGTCCGGAACCGCCGAACAGAGTGCCGCGATCAGCCCGTGATTGCGTTCAGCAACGGCAGGTATCCCTCGCTGTGCCCGGCCTTATTGGGGTGGTAGGACTCGTCGATCTTGTCCCACTCCAGGCTCGTCACCCAGGTCTGTCCGTTGGAGCAGATAGTGTGCGGGTCGAACGCGGCACGCGGGTCGAGGAAGGTGAACCCGGCCTTTGCGGCCTCGGCCGCCAGGACTGAGGCGAGGGTGTCGGCGGCGGAGTTGAGTGCCGTCCGCTCGCGGTCGCTCAGCCCGAAAATACCGCAACTGCCACCGATCGTGTACAGCCGCGGGTAGCCCACCACCACAACCTCGGCGTCGGGCGCCTTTGCTCGAATCGCCGCGTATGTGCTTGTCAGGGCGCTCGGCAGACTGCTGGTCGCGGCGGCCTTTGCGGCCTCCACCCCGGCGATGCAGTCCTTGTCGTCGATGGTGAGGATGCAGTTCTTCAGCACATCGACGAAACCGACATCGTTGCCGCCCACCTGCACTGTCACCAGTGTGGTGTCCGTGGTGAGCTGCGGCACCTGTTGGCTGGTCAGCTCCGTGGTGGTCGCCCCGGAGCACGACGCCTCCACGAAAGAGTAGGAGGAGTGATGTTGAGCCCATAACCGGGGGTACGTCGACGGTCCACGACGGCACGGGTCGTCAGGGTTGTCGTATTCGCGTGTGCCGGGCGCGACGGCGTACGAGTCGCCGAGTGCCACATACGTGCCGGCGGCCGTCGGCTCGATGTCCGCAGCGTACGCACCCGGGGCAGCCGGGACCGCAAGACAGGCGGCAGCCACCGCGAGGGAAAGGGACACGAGGTGTCTGCGGGCTCTTGATGAGCGCATGCTTCACTCCTGGAGTGTGTGAGGACGGCTGATCGCTGCACGCTCCGCGCAGTTCGCCCGCCGTGAGGTCCGGGTTGCCGGCGTCGTTGGGAATGGTCTGGGCCAGGGGCGCGTTGATGGCGTGCATCGGGCTCATGCACTCTTCCGCGGTGCCCGGCCCTGACTCAGGCGCTGCTGGAAGGAACCGAGCGAGTCGCGGTCGCCACATTCAGATTGTTCACGTGCGACTGTGCCCAGCCCGTATCGGACGCGACGAACAGCACCTTGTCGGTGACGCCGCGGTCGACTGCTGTCCGGTACACGGCCCGGGTGATGTCCAGGTCACGGTCCGTTGGGGCGGCGCAGCGGGAGTTCAGGAGCCCGACGGTGTGTGGTGGCGGGGGCGTCGGTGGTGTCCGTGAAATCGGCCCGCGGTCACGTCCTCCGCGAGCAGAACTCCCGCTGCCAGACCAATCGCTGCACGCGTCAATATCTTGGGGAACTGTAAACTCGACTTTTGAGCAGGCTAGACATTTAAATGTCTCCTTCTGGCTCCCGCTTCAAGCCACCGAAGCGGAAGCCGTTTGAGTGGGGGGTTGCGCGCCAATTCGGCGGACCGTATCCCAAGTGGCCAGCATGTGTCAACAGTGAAAGTGGCGATCCGAGAGATCGTTCAACAGGCCGGCGTGGCGGTCTTTCTCGCGACTTCTGTGGGGCTGGATCCGGTGATCGGCGTGGGTGAACGATCACGCCGCCTCTGCCTTCATTGGTATAGATGCGTGAGCCAGGGTTGGCGGAATTTATGTGTTGCGGGCGCCCATGGCGTGCCAGATGCCAGATGCCAGATGCCAGATGCCAGATGCCGGGTGTTTAAGGGCTGCCCCGTAATCCCTGGTGGATCGGTGTGCGGCGTCGGATTCGGTCCATCGCAAGGTGGGGCATTCATATATGGATGTATTGTGGCATTCCGGCGGCATGGTGAGGTGTCATGGCCCTCGTCGTGCTGCTGCCGGGGGCTGCGGGGCGGCCCTTGTCTCCCGCGTTGCGGGGTGCGGTTGCCGTGAGGAATGAATGCGGATCAGGCATGTGGATTCATAATGGCGCGTTCGGGTGATTTCGGAAATTTTGTTGCAACTTTGATAATTCGCTTCGGTGTCGTTTGCGTCAAAAAGTGTCGTGAACTTGATGTCCCGTCAATTCGGTCCATCGATGTCAAGCTGTAACCGAGAAAGTCGAGTGGATTGTCGTACTCCGTAGTAGGGTCACGGCTGCCTGCCCTCGAACGCCTTACCCCCACCCTTCCTGAGGCGCTTGATTCGCGACAGATCGCTCCTCTTTTCGACACCGAGTCAGGCCCGCGTGTTTTCGCGCGTCCTGCACAGAGAGCGACTGGCGTCGTTTCTGGATATTCGATTTCGCGCGCCTCCTTGTCCCCTGGAGTGTTTCCATGCGCACGCCCTGTGCTGGTACTGATCGTGGTAGGTCCACGACGGCTGATCTCGTCCTCGCAGTGCATCCGTTCGGTGTCGCGTCGGCACGGTTCACCGCAGCCGCCGCACGTGCGGGCGGACTGGGAGTACTCGACCTGACGGGTGATGCCCGGTCCGCCCGTGAACAGTTGGGCCTGGCTGCCGAGTGGGCACGCTCCGGGTTCGGCGTACGGCTGGGCAAGGGGCACGGCGTCCCCGCGCCGGATCTTCCCGACTGTGTCCACACCGTGGTCCTCGCCGCCGGGGCGGCAACGACCGCCGCCGACTTCCCCGGGCGCCGTGTGCTGGCCGAAGTGACCTCCGGCTCCGAGGCGCGAGACGCCGTGGCGGCCGGGGCTCACGGACTGATCGCCCGCGGCCATGAAGGCGGCGGCCGGGTGGGCGAGTTGAGCACGTTCGTGCTGCTGCAGCAGCTGCTCGCGGACGAGGCCGACGGTCTGCCGGTATGGGCCTGCGGCGGAATCGGCACGCACACCGCGGCGGCAGCGGTCGCCGGCGGCGCCGTCGGCGTGGTCCTCGACACCCAGACCGCGCTGCTCGCCGAGGCGGAACTCCCCGCGGAAATCACCAGCGCACTCGGCGGACTCGACGGCTCGGAGACCGTCGTCGACGACGGCCTGCGCGTGCTGCGGCGACGTGCCCCCGCCTCGGACCGTGCCGCACCCCCTCTGGAGATCGGCCAGGATGCGTTCCTGCCGGTCCGTTTCCAACGGCGCTGGGGCACACTGGGCGCAGCGATCCGTGGCATACGCGCCGCGGTGAGCAGCGCGCTCTCCGACGGCACGCCCGTACTCGGACCGGACAGCATGGGCAGCCGTGCTTTCGGCACTCGACTCCCTGTTGTTCAGGGGCCAATGACACGGGTGAGTGACCAGGCGGCATTCGCCGCCGCCGTGGCCGCAGAGGGCGCCTTGCCGTTCATCGCGCTCGCCGTGTCCGGAGCGGAGCGGACCCGCACGGTGCTGGAAGAGACCCGCAGCGCCCTGGGCGGCGCGCCCTGGGGTGTCGGAGTCCTCGGCTTCGCCGACGAGGAGATCAAGGACGCCCAGCTGGAGGTCATCCGGGAGGTCCGCCCCTCGCACGCCATCATCGCCGGCGGTCGTCCCGCGCAGGCCGTGGCTCTCGAAGAGGCCGGCATCTCGACCTTTCTGCACGTGCCCTCGCCCGGACTGCTGGGCCAGTTCCTTGACTCGGGTGCACACAAGTTCGTCTTCGAAGGCTCCGAATGCGGCGGCCATATCGGCCCCCGCGCCAGCTTCCCGCTGTGGCAGGCGCAGCTCGACGTGGTGGACGACTTCCTCGCCGCTGCCGGGAAGAGCACCGCCGCCGAACTCCAACTGCTGTTCGCCGGCGGCGTGCACGACGCGCGATCCGCAGCCATGGTCGCCGCCATGACCGCCCCCCTCGCCGCGCAGGGCGTCGCGACCGGAGTCCTCATGGGTACCGCGTACCTCTTCACCGAGGAGGCCGTCTCAGCAGGCGCGGTACAGCCGCTCTTCCAGCAGCAGATGGTCGACGCCGAGCACACCGAACTGCTGGAATCGGCCCCCGGTCATGCCACCCGCTGTGTGCGCAGCCCCTTCACCGACGAGTTCGCGGCCTTCAAGGAGCAGCTGCGGACCGATGACGTACCCAGCCGCGATGCCTGGGTGCGCCTGGAGCAACTCAACGTCGGCCGACTGCGGTTGGCGAGCAAGGGCATCGAACGTGTCGGTGAAGAACTGTGCGAGGTCGACGAGGACCGGCAGCTCTCCGAGGGCATGTTCATGGCTGGCCAGGTAGCCGTCCTGCGATCGCAGGTCACCACCGTTGCCGCGCTGCACGTCTCGGTCACCAGCGGCGCGCAGGCCTTCCTCGACCGACGCAAGGCTGCCCTCGACACCGGACCGGACCAGCCGGTTGTCACCCCCGAGCCATTGGATATCGCCATCGTCGGGATGGCCTGCGTGTTCCCCAAGGCCCCCGATCTGGCGTCGTTCTGGGGACACGTATTATCCGGCACCGATGCCGTCACCGAGGTGCCCGCCTCGCGCTGGGATCCCTCTGCCTACTACGCCGAGGACGGGGCGGGGGAACACACCCCCTCGCGCTGGGGCGGTTTCCTGCCCGAGATCCCCTTCGAGCCCCTGGACTACGGCATCCCGCCCGCCTCCTTGCCGAGCATCGAACCCGTCCAGCTGCTGGCCCTCGACGTGGCGCGGCGCGCACTCGCCGACGCCGGTTACGCCGACCGCCCCTTTCAGCGGGACCGAACCTCCGTGGTGTTCGGAGCCGAGGCCGGAAGCGACCTGTCGAACGCCATGACACTGCGCACGGTCCTGCCTTCCTACGTCGGACAGCTTCCGCCCGAGCTGGACGCCCAGTTGCCGCACCTGACCGAGGACTCCTTCCCAGGCATCCTCGCCAACGTCATCGCCGGACGGATCGCGAACCGCCTCGATCTCCAAGGGGCCAACTACACGGTCGATGCCGCCTGTGCCTCCTCCCTCGCCGCAGTCGACGTGGCCTGCAAAGAACTGACGGCCGGCACCAGCGACCTGGTGCTGTGCGGCGGCGCCGACCTGCACAATGGCATCAACGACTACCTGCTCTTCGCCTCGGCACACGCACTGTCCCCCTCCGGCCGTTCCGCGCCCTTCGACCGCTCCGGCGACGGCATCGCGCTCGGCGAGGGTGTGGCCTGCGTGGTCCTCAAGCGGCTTGCCGACGCCGAACGCGACGGCGACCGGATCTACGCTGTCATCAAGGGCGTCGGCAGCTCCAGCGACGGCCGGGCCCTCGGCCTCACCGCGCCGCGCATCGACGGTCAGCGCAGGGCACTCACGCGTGCCTACCGAAACGCCGGGATCTCACCGGCCGAGGTCGGCGTGGTCGAGGCCCACGGCACCGGCACCGTCGTCGGTGACCGCACCGAACTGAGTGCCCTGACCGAGATCTTCACCCAGGCCGGAGCAGACCCCGGCGGCTGTGCCCTCGGCTCGGTGAAGTCCCAGATCGGCCACACCAAGTGCGCGGCAGGCCTTGCCGGACTGATCAAGACCACGCTCGCGCTGCATCACGGCGTCAAGCCCCCCACGCTCCACCTGCGGCAGCCGAACCCCGCCTGGGACGAACGCACCAGCCCCTTCGTCTTCCACACCCGGGCCAGGCCCTGGCCCGTGCCACCCGCCGAACGCGTGGCCGGCGTCAGCGCCTTCGGCTTCGGCGGAACCAACTTCCACGTCGTCGTGCGCGCTCACGACGACGGCGCCCCACCCACCCACGCCCGCGACGAGTGGCCCGCCGAGCTGTTCACCTTCCGAGGCGCCGACCGAGAGGCTGCCGCCCAGGCCGCCCGGGAACTCCTCGCTCTCGCCGAGGCCGACCACACGGCGCATCAGGCTCCCCGTTTACGGGACCTCGCCCTGGCCGCCTCCCGGCACGCGGACCTCGCGGCCGTGCGCGGCCTGCCCACCCATATCGCCGTACTCGTCTCCTCCGTACCGGAGCTGACGGCAGCGCTGCGCCGCGCCATGGACGGCGAGCACGCCCCCGACGACGGCATCCACCTCGCGGACGGCACCGAACCGGGCGAGATCGCCTTTCTCTTCCCCGGGCAGGGCAGCCAGCGCCCCGGTATGTTCGCCGACCTGTTCGTCTCCTTTCCCGAACTCCAGCGCTTCCTGCGTCTCGACGAGCCCGCCGCGGCGGCCCTCTTCCCACCCGCCGGCTTCGACGAGGCCGGGCGCCAGGCCCAGGCCGACCGCGTCACCGACACCCGCGTCGCCCAGCCCGCGCTCGGTATCACCGCACTCGCCGCCCACCATCTGCTCGGCCGGGCCGGCGTCCGCCCGGACATGACAGCCGGACACAGCTACGGCGAACTCGCCGCCCTCGCCGCAGCCGGCGCCCTCGGTCCCGAGGAACTGCTCCGGTGCAGCAGGGCACGCGCCGAATCCGTCTTCGCCGCCTGCGGCGCCGATGACCCCGGCACCATGGCCGCGGTCACCGCCCCGGCATCGCAGGTCACCGCCGCCCTGGAAACGGCAGGCGTTGGCGAGTCCGTCGTCGTCGCCAACCACAACTCACCCCGCCAGACGGTGATATCCGGCCCCACCGACGACGTGGAGACCGCCGTGGAGCGGCTGCGCACGCAGGGGCTGAAGGCGACACGGATCCCTGTGGCCTGCGCCTTCCACAGCACCCTGGTCGCCGCCGCGGGCGATGCCTTCGCAGCGACACTGGCCTCGGTGCCACTGGAAACGCCGTCGATCCGGGTGTGGTCCAACCGCACCGCCGCGGTCTATCCCACCACCCCCGAGGCGATACGCGCCGAACTGGCCGCTCAGATCGGAGCGCCGGTCCGCTTCGTGGAGCAGATCGAGGCCATGTATGAGGCAGGCGCCCGGATCTTCGTCGAGACGGGCCCCGGCGCAGTGCTGACCCGGCAGGTCACCGAAATCCTCGGCGACCTCCCGCACCGTACCGTCACCCTGGAAGCCCGGCACGGCACGGGCTTGTCCGGCTTCCTTGCCGCGCTCGCCGAACTCGCCGTCGCCGGGGCCGATGTACGCACCGGTTGGCTGTTCCAGGGCCGCGACGCAGTCGACGCCGCCCAGGTCCCCCGGCGCAGGCGCGCGGGCTGGACCGTCGACGGCCACCTCGTACGCACCGCCGACGGTGCCATCGCCGCCACAGCCCTGCACCCCGCCCAACGCATCTCGGAGGCCCTGGTGACCACCCTTTCCGGCAAACATGGGGACCACGGGCACATGCTCCACACCGACATCGCCCAGGGTGCGGCGGGGACCGGCAGCGAGGTACTCATCAGTGAATTCCTGCGCACGAGCCGGGAGATGCTGGCCGCTCAGCGCGACGTCCTGCTGGGCTACCTCGGCGCCGGCCCCGGTGCCCGGCCCGGCCCGGCGCCCGTGGAGCACGCACCCCGTGAGCTGACCGCGAACCCGCTGCCCGCGCCTGCCGAACCCGCCGAGGCGGCGGCCCCCGCGCCCGCCGTTCCGCAGCCC
Organism: Streptomyces sp. NPDC015032; assembly: GCF_043080425.1. Lineage (NCBI taxonomy): Bacteria > Bacillati > Actinomycetota > Actinomycetes > Kitasatosporales > Streptomycetaceae > Streptomyces > Streptomyces sp. NPDC015032. Next base: position 50,460 of record NZ_JBIBVN010000009.1, read on the forward strand.
GCACCGGACCCCGAGCCGGCCGAGCTGACCTCGGACGCGGTCCTCGCGGCCGTCCTGGAGGTGATCGGCGAACGAACCGGCTACCCGGCGGACATGATCGAACCCGACCTGGACCTGGAGGCCGACCTGAGCGTCGACTCCATCAAGCGGGCCGAGATCGCCGGCCAGCTGGCCCGACGGCTCCACCTGCCCGACGCCGACGGCGCAGACATGGAGGAACTGGCCAAGGCGCGTACTGCGGCGGGCATCGCCGAACTGATCGTCGCCGCACGGCAGGACGACACCCCACCGTTGGAGACCGCTGCCGCCGAGCCCACCGCGGTCGCCCCGGCCGTACCACCCGCAGACATCGAAGCAGTCGTCACGGCCCCCAAACGGCTCGTGATGACCGAGTTCGACCTCACGCCCGCCGCCCTGGAGCCCACCGAACTCACCGGACGAACCTTCCTGATCACCGGTGAAGGTCCGCTCGCAGTGGCCGTCACCGAGCGGCTCGACTTCTACGGTGCCCGGGCGGTGACCGCTACCGGGATAGATGGCGGCCGCTTCGACGGCCTGATCCACCTCGCTTCCCCGGACGGCGGCCCGGCCCACGAGCCGGTGCTGCCCGGCAAGGTCCCCCTCTACCAGTCTGTTCTGGCCACCGGCCCGCGCTGGCTGCTGGCCGCCGGCGCCTCCGAAGGGCTGCGCGGACTCTTCCGCTCGCTGTCCCGGGAGTACCCGCAGACCATCGTCCGCGTCGTCGAACAGCCCGCCGGAACAGACCTGTCCACCGCGGCCGACGCGATCGTTGCGGAGCTGACCGCTGCCGACCGCGAGCCGGTCGTGCTGCGCACGGGGCACACCCGCCGCGGGCTGCGGATGACCGAGACCGACCGCGGCGTTCTGGGCAGCACTGGAGCCGGGCCTTCCGACGACGGAGCCGCCGAGGCCGCGGCTCTCGGACTCGACCACGAGTCGGTGGTGCTCCTCGTCGGCGGGGCACGGGGCATCACCGCCCGGTTCGCCACCACGCTCGCCACTGCCGCCCGCTGCCGCCTGGAACTCTTCGGCCGAACCCCGCTGCCCTCCCCGGAGGAAGCCCCAGCGACGGCAGCCATCACCGACGCCGAACTGCGAGCCGCACTCATCGCGGGAGGCCTGAAGTCCCCGGCTCAAGTCGAGCGGGAGATCGGAAGGATCCAGGCCGAGCGCGAGGTCCGCGACACCGTCCGCCGACTCACCCGGCTGGGCAGCTGCGTGCGCTACCACTGCGTGGATGTGCTCGACGCCGAAGCCGTGCACCGTGCCGTGAAGAACGTGCACACCGAACACGGCAGACTCGACGCAATCGTCTACGCGGCCGGTGTGATCGAGGACAAGCTGTTCGCCGAGAAGTCCCCGGAATCCTTCCACCGGGTCTTCAGCACCAAGACCGACGGCGCCAGGACCGTGCTCGACGCCGTCGGCGGACTCTCGCACGGCCCCCGCCTCGCAGTGCTGTTCGGCAGCATCGCGGCCACCCTGGGCAACCGCGGCCAGACCGACTACGCCGCCGCCAACGACGCCCTCGAAACCCTCGGCCGCGACTGGAGCGACGGGACCGGCCGCCGCGGGCTCACCGTCCACTGGGGCCCGTGGGCACCCACCGGCACCAACCACGGCATGGTCACCCCGGAGCTGATGCGCAGCTACGCGGCACGCGGCATCCGCCTCATCGACCCCGACGAGGGCGCCACCAGCCTGCTGCGCGAACTGGCCTGGGGCCCGCAGGAGAGTACCGCCGTCATCTACACCGCCTCGGGGTGGTGACCGCCACGATGCCCAGAACCTGCCCGATCGCCATCGTCGGCATGGCAGTGCTCTTCCCGGGCGCGCCCGACCTCGACATGTACTGGCACAACATTGTCCACGGCGTCGACGCGATCACCGAAGTCCCGGCGGCCCGCTGGGACGCCGCGTACTACGCCCCGGATGCCGAACGCCGTGCTGACCGCGTCTACTGCCGGCGCGGAGGTTTCATCGACGACCTCGCCGACGTCGACGTCACCGCCTTCGGTGTCATGCCCGCCTCCGTGCAGGCCACCGAGCCCGACCAACTGATCGCGCTGCGGGTGGCGTCCCAGGCGGTCCAGGATGCGGGCGGCGCCGACCGGCTCTTCGCCGACCGGCGCCGCACCGGGGTGATCCTGGGGCGCGGCGGCTATCTCACCCCTGGCCTGGTCCGCCTCGACCAGCGGGTGCGCACCGCCGGCCAGCTCGTGCGAACGCTGCGGGAACTCCTGCCGGACATCGAGGAACAGCGCCTCGATCGGGTGCGCCGCGCCTTCACTGACCAACTGGGCCCCGAGGCACCGGAGTCGGCCATCGGACTCGTGCCCAACCTGGCCGCCTCCCGGCTGGCCAACCGTCTGGACCTCCGGGGCCCGGCCTACACGGTGGACGCCGCGTGCGCCTCCTCACTCATCGCAGTCGACCACGCGGCCCACGAGCTGGAGAGCGGCCGGTGCGACGTCGTCCTGGCCGGGGGAGTCCACCACTGCCACGACATCACGCTGTGGAGCGTGTTCTCCCAACTCGGTGCCCTGTCCCGGAGCGAGCGCATCCGGCCGTTCCACCGGGACGCCGACGGGGTGCTCATCGGCGAGGGCACCGGCGTCGTGGTGCTCAAACGGCTCGCCGACGCCGAGCGCGACGGCGACCGGATCTACGCCGTGATCACCGGCACCGGCGTGGCGGGCGACGGCCGCACCGGCAGTCTGCTCAGCCCGGACTCCGCGGGCCAGGCCGAGGCGATCCGCCAGGCATGGCGCAGTGCCGGCCGGGATCCCGCCGAGCCCGGCTCCGTCGGGCTGCTCGAAGCCCACGGCACCGCCACCCCAGCGGGCGACACCGCCGAACTGCAAACGGTCGCCGCGGTCTTCGGCCCGCCGGACAACATGCCCCGCGGCGTGATCGGCTCGGTGAAGTCCATGATCGGCCACACCATGCCGGCCGCAGGGATCGCCGGGCTCATCAAGGCCGCACTCGCCGTCCACCGTGGCGTTCTCCCGCCGACCCTGCACTGCGACGACCCGCACCCGGCACTCGCCCGCACCCGCTTCACCACCGTGGACGCCGCGGTACCGTGGGTGGCCGACACCCGCAGCCCCGTACGCCGCGCCGCGGTCAACGCCTTCGGCTTCGGCGGCATCAACGCCCATGTCGTCCTGGAACAGCCCACCTCCATCGCCGCCGTGTCCGGCACCGGGGGACCCGCAGCCGTGGTGCGCGAGCCCGAACGGGTGCTCCGGCTGGCAGCCGCATCACCCGCCGAACTCGCACGCATGCTGAACCACGATGACGCAGCCCTCCTCACCATCGCCTCGGACGAGACCGGGCCCGAGCCCGCCGGCCCCATACGGCTCGGTGTGGTGGACCCGACGGCCAAACGCCTGGCGCTGGCCCGCAAGGTGGTCGACCGGGGCCGGCCATGGCGCGGCAGGAACGACCTGTGGTTCGTCCCCGAACCGCTGCTGGGCGACACCGGTGGCCGTCTCGCCTTCATCTTTCCCGGGCTCGAAGCCGAATTCGACACCAACTGCGACGACATCGCACGCCACTTCGGCCTGCCGTGGTCGCTTTCCGGCACCGACGTCAAAGTCGGCGACATCGGCCGCCAGGGCACTGGCGTATTCCAACTCGGCCGCCTCCTGCACGCCGCACTGGAGCGGATGGCCATCGCGCCCGACGCGCTCGCCGGACACAGCCTCGGCGAGTGGACCGCCATGGCCGTCGCCGGAATCCACGCCCCGAAGGAGGTCGACGCCTTCCTGGCCTCATTCGATCCTGACGCGCTGCGTGTGCCGGGCCTGGCCTTCGCGGTGATCGGTGCGCCCGCCGGTCGCGTCATGAAAGCCCTGGAGGGACAGACGCAGGTCGTCCTCTCGCACGACAACGCCCCCCACCAGTCCATGATCTGCGGACCGTCGGCCGCGGTCGACGAATTCGTCGACCGCTTCCGCGAAAAGGGCGCGGTCTCGCAGGTCCTGCCGTTCCGGTCAGGCTTCCACACACCCATGCTCCGGCCCTATCTGGACCCGATACGGAAAGCGGCGGACACCTACACGCTGCACCCCGCGCGGCTGCCGGTCTGGTCCGCCACCACGGTGGGGGAGTACCCTCCGCGACAGGATGAGATACGCGAGCTGTTCGTGCGGCACCTTCTGGAACCGGTCCGCTTCCGCCAGCTGATCGAGACCATGTACGCGGCCGGCTTCCGCGCCTTCGTCCAACTCGGAGCCGGCCAAGTCGGCTCGCTGATCGCGGACACACTGCGAGGCCTTGACCACCTCGTGGTCACCGCCCACTCCCCGCACCGCTCCGGCCTTCCCCAGCTGCATCGCGTGGCCACTGCCCTGTGGGCCGACGGAGCCGAGCCGGACACGACCGCACTCCGCCCCACTCCTGCGCGCAAGAGCGCACACCGCCCGGTCCGGCTCGACCTCGGCGGCGCGCTGATCTCCCTCGACGAGCCCACACGCACGGCGGTGGGCGCCGCCCTGGCCCCGCCGCGCCGGACGGCGCACGGCGCGCGGGCCTCCGCCCTCGACGCCCTCGCCGCCGAGAACCCACTGGCCGCCGACTTCTCCGCCCTCCTCGACGACACCGCGGCGCTCGCGGTGGATGTCCTCACCGCGGGCCACCACAGCGGCCCCCGATCCACCGCGCCTCGGGCCGCCACCCACGTTCCCGCACCCCGGCCGGCCGGACCTCCCGCCGGCCCGCCACCAGCCACCCCAGGTGAACTTCGGACCTCGCTGCGGGTCTCGATCGACACCATGCCCTACCTGCTTGACCACTGCTTCTTCAAGCAACCACCCCAGGCCGATCCGGCGGACCGCTGGCCCGTCGTACCCGGCACCACCGTCATCAGACACCTCATGGACTTCGCCGAGCAGGCAGCACCCGGCCTGCGCGCAGTGGCCGTCCATGACGTCCGGCTCAGCCAGTGGATCACCGCCGTCCCCGCAGCAGACATCCCCGTCCACGTCACCCCCCAGCCTCCGCACCCCTCCGCAGCGACCCGGATGACGACCACCCTCGGCCCGTACGCCCAGGCCACCGTCGAACTCGCACGGGACCACGATCCCCGACCGACCGCCCCCTGGACCTTCCCCAAGGACAAAGAACGCCCCTGCGACCTGACGGCCCGAGAGCTGTACACCCGACGCTGGATGTTCCATGGCCCCCGCTTCCAGGGCGTCACCGAACTGACCGCGATCGGCGACGCGCACGTCCGAGGAGTCATCACCACCCCGCCCGCCCCGGGAGCCCTGCTGGACAACGTCGGCCAGCTGCTCGGCTACTGGATCATGTCCCAACTACCCAACCGCACCACCGTCTTTCCCGTACGCGTGCGAGAAATCCGCTTCCACGGCGCGCACCCCGTGCCAGGTGACCGGCTCGACTGCCTCATCCGCATCGTCTCCGTCACCGACACCACGCTCGAAGCCGACATGCAACTGGTCCGACACGGCCGCGTATGGGCCGAATTCAAAGGCTGGCGCGACCGCCGGTTCGACAGCGATCCGCATATCCGCCGAGTGGACCGGGAACCGGAACACCACACCCTCTCCGAGCCGCAGCCCGGCGGCTGGGTCCTGCTTCACGAACGCTGGCCCGACCTGGCCACCCGCGAGCTCATCATGCGGAACATGCTGGCCGGCGAGGAACGTACCGCCTACGACGCGCACGCTCCCCGTGGCCGGCGCCAGTGGCTGCTTGGCCGGATCGCGGTCAAGGATGCGGTGCGCCGACGGCTGTGGAACGCAGGAAGCGGCGGAATCTACCCCTCGGAACTACGGGTCGCCAACGACCCCACAGGCCGCCCATACATTATCGGCGCGTACGGCCGTACCCTCCCTGACCTCCACGTCTCCCTCGCGCACCGCGCAGAGGCCGCGGTCGCGATCGCCGGACGCGGCCCCTGCGGCATCGACATCGAGGAGGCGATCGGGCGTCCGGACGGAACTCTGGAGGCGGCGCTCGGCGCTCAGGAGCGGGACCTGCTCGCTTCACTGGTCCGCGACACCGGTGAATCCGAGTCCCTGTGGTTCACCCGCTTCTGGACCGCCAAGGAGGCCGTCGGCAAGGCCCGCGGCACCGGCCTGGCCGGAGCCCCGAAGAACTTCGGGATTCACGCTGCCACCGGCACGGCACTGACCGTCCGCACCGGTGGCGACACCTACCACGTCCATCACCGTACGGTCCGCAACCCACCCGGACTGCCCACCAGGAACTACGTCGTCGCCTGGACGACCGCCCACGATGAGGAGAGCGACGATGACCGCTGAAGGCCACCGTGTCGTACTACCCACCCTCCCCGAACTGACCGTGCTGGACGAGGTCACCGGCATGCTGCAGGAGGTGCTCGGCGAGTACGAGTTCACCGACGCCGAGATCACCATGAACACCCGATTCCATGACGACCTCGAACTGGAGAGCATCGACCTGGTCACGCTGTCCACGGCACTGCGCGAACACTACGGCGACACCGTCAACCTCGCCGCATTCATCGCGGAGCGTGGACTTGAGGAGATCATCGCGCTGACCGTGGGTGACCTGGTGCACCACGTCGTGGCCTCCCTCCCCACCATGCCCGCGACCGAGGCGGTCTGACACATGGCGAAGATCCGCGTCGGCGAACTCGACATCCACGTACAGCGCATGTCCGCGGCCGGTCCGCCGGCCGAAGACCCACCACCCCTTGTGGTACTGGTCCACGGTCTGCTCATCGACAGCCTGGCGAGTTACTACTTCTCGCTCGGCCCCGCCTTCGCCGGGCAGGGCATGGACGTCCTCATGTACGACCTGCGGGGGCACGGGCGGACCAGCCGGCCTGCCACAGGCTACCGCCTGGAGGACTTCGTCTCGGACCTGGACGGACTCCTCGACGTCCTCGGTGAGGACCGCCCGGCGCACATCGTGGGCAACTCCTTCGGTGGCGCCATCGCCTACGGGCTGGCCGCCGCCCGGCCCGACCGCGTCAGGTCCGTCATCGCGATCGAGTCCGAACCGCCGGTGAAGTCGTGGGCCGAGAAGATGGCCGAGGGCCTCACCGGCGAAGAAGGCGGACTGGTGATCAAGGAGGTACGCACCTGGCTGGCCGAGGATCCCGAGCGCAACGCGCGCCCCTTCCAGCTCGCCGGACGCCTCCTGGACCGCACCACACTGGGCGAGGACATCCCGCGCAGCCGTATCCTCGGCGACGGGCTCGCCGACATCCGCTGCCCCGTCTTCGCCCTGTACGGCGCCAACTCCAAACTCTCCGGCCAAGCCGCCCACCTGGCCGCCACTCTCGAAAACTGCCGCACCGTCGTCCTGCCCGACCAGGGGCACTCGGTGCTCGTGGAGCGCACGAAGGAGACAGCCGACCTGATCCTGGACTGGCTCCAGGACGACACCCACACACCCCTGAAGGCGGGCTAGATGAGCCGGTTCCTGTTCGTCGTGCCACCCCTGGTCGGCCACATCAACCCTTCGGTCAGCACCGCAGCCGCGCTCGCCGCACGAGGCCATGACATCGCCTGGGCCGGACCTGCCGACCTGATTCACCGCCTGGCCGGACCCGACGCACGCGTGTTCCCCTGCCCGCCACCCGACCCGGAGCCGCACAACGACGAGGAGATCGCGGGCCGGACCGCCAACCTGAAGGGCCCCGCAGCCTTCCAGTTCCTGTGGGAGCGATTCCTGATCCCGCTCGCCGACCACATGGCCCCTCGAATACGCAACGCCATCCAGGAGTTCGCCCCGGACATCGTGATCGCCGACCAGCAGACCGTCGCGGGCGGCATCGTCGCCGAATCGCTCGGCCTGACCTGGGTCACCTCCGCGACCACCTCAGCCGAACTCGTCGACCCACTCGCGGGCATGCCCAAGGTAGCGGCCTGGCTCGACGGCCTCATCGAGGCGCTGCGCGACCGGATCGCGGACGGGAGGGGCACAGCCGACCCGAGGATGTCCCCGCACGGCACCCTCGCCTACACCACCAGTGCCCTGCTGGGCCCGGCCCCACTACCCCAACACGTATGGCTGGTGGGCCCGTCCGTCACCGACCGGCCGGCATCGGCCGACTTCCCCTGGGAATGGCTGGAGGGGGCGGAGCACACCGTCCTCGTCAGCCTGGGCACCGCCAACGCGGACGCGAGCGGGCCGTTCCTGAACGCCGCAGTCCAGGCACTGTCCGGCATGCCCGGAACACGCGCCGTCGTCGCCGACCCCGCCAGGACTGTGACCAAGGCGGGCCAGAACATCCTGCTACGTCCATGCATCCCCCAACTGCCGTTGCTCGCCCGAGTGGACGCCGTCGTCTGCCACGCCGGACACAACACCGTCTGCGAGGCGCTGTGGCACGGCGTACCTCTGGTAGTCGCTCCCATCAGAGACGACCAGCCCATTGTCGCGGGCCAGGTCACCGCAGCGGGCGCAGGCGTCCGGTTGCGCTTCGGCCGTGCCGACGCCCGACGGATCGCCGACGCCGTCGGCACCGTCCTGGACGAGGCCACCGGATACCGCGATGCGGCGCGCGCGATCGGCCTCTCGTTCCGGGCAGCGGGCGGAAGCGAAGCCGCAGCCGACCGCCTCGAAGGTCTCCTGCCGCGTCCCAAGCCGCCCTCCAGCGGCCATGGACGCGGCCGGGAGCAGGAGAAAACAGGCAGCCGATGACGGATGACACCCCACCTGCCGACAACCCTCCGGGCACCCTCGGCTCGCTCCTCGGCTACGCCCGGCCCCATGGGCGCACCCTGACGCTGTCCCTCGTCCTGAGCCTGGCTGGCCAGTGCCTCCGGACTCGCCCCATCGCCCTCACCGGCAGCGACGACAAGACGGTGCGGGTATGGGACCTGGCCACCGGCCGGCAGGCCGCTCCCGCCCTGTCGTTCCCCGCACCTGTCCGCGCGGTGGCGGTGGCGCCGGGCGGAGAGCTGCTGGTCGGCTCGGGCAAGCCGAATCGCTTCCCGGATCTGTCTGAGTGCAGCGCTGAGTACGTCGATGCCTGGTGTGGCCAGTGCAAGACGTATCGCGTTGGGCGCGTGCCGTGTTGCTGCGAAGGCTTCGGCTGTGGAAACGAGGACCCCGTTTTCGGCGAGGCGGTGGGCGACGACGTCGCTTCTGAGTTCGTCGGGCAGAGGCAGCCAACCCCAGTAGGAGCCGGGGTGACATACGAGGCCGAGGCCCGTGAGCTCTCGGCGGGCGATGGCCTGGCGTTGGCGGGCGTCCTCACGTCGGGTTTTCTCCAGGCGGGCGACGGTTCCGTCGCGCAGCCATCGCGTGGTGAGGGCGGTGGCGATGCTGGATACTCCCCAGCTGGATGCCCGAAGCGTCCGGGTGAGAGTGGACAGGTGCTGTCGTGGTGCGACGATGTGTCCGGCGCGCAGTCCGGTGGAGAGGTTCTTCGACAGGCTGCCGACGTAGAAGGTGCGCTCCGGAGCCAGGACCTGCAGTGGCGCCGGCGCGTCCGGGACGAGGAAGCCGTAGGTGCCGTCCTCGACGAGGACACAGTCGTATCGACGGGCGATTTCGACGATCCGGTCCCGGGCTGCGGCATCGAGTGTGAACCCGAGGGGATTGTGCAGGTCCGGCATCACATAGATCGCCGAGACCGGGCGCTCTCGGCAGAGCGCCTCGAGTCCGTCGAGGTCGGTACCGGCAGGACCGCAGGGGACGGGGGCGAGCTCGATACGGCGGACTCCGGCAAGGAGCTTCACGCCGGGATAGGTCGGCCAGCCGGGCCCCGGTGGGCAGGCGGCGGGGGTCGCTGTCGCCGAACCCGCTCAGGTCGCGGACATAGGTACCCCTGCCCGGCTCACCCACTACCAGCCCGGCAGCCGCCAGCTCCCGGTAGACCTTCGTGGCCGTCGCCAGCGCGATGCCGCGCTCCCGTGCGAGATTCCGGTGGGTGGGCAGCCGCGTGCCCGCCGGGACGGTCCCGGCGCGGATGGCGGTGGCGATCTCGTCTGCGATGGACCGGAATCGCTCGACCCGCACGGCCACCATCCCTGTATCTAGGACAATTTCTTGATTGCATCACTTTACAGTCCGTACCGTCCGGGACATCCATCGAGAGCCGACGAGAGCTGAGGAGTTGCGCCCGTGCCCGGATCCGACACTGCCAGTGCCGGCATACGGCATACCTGCGCCGTAAAGCTACGGGGACGCTGCGGCCGGGAGGCCGGACCCACGTGCAGGCGGAAATTCTGTTGCGGTCCCGGATGCGGAACCGCAGAATGCTCGCGCCAAAGTACACATGATCTTTCAAGGATGAAGAGTGACTGAGAACGACGAGCAGCGCGACACCCTGACCAATGGGCAGGGTGTGCCGGTCCTGACCTATCTGCAGGGTGTTCGGGAGGGGCACCCGTGGGCGGACCTGGCCGAAGTGGTCGGCCCCGACCCCGTGGACACCATCGTCTCCGCAATGTCCGGATGGGCAGTCTCGGGATCCGTGGAACTCGGTGAGCAACTGCTGCGCCGTGGCGCACGGGTGATGCGGCACGCCCATGAAATGCGGAGGGACCTGGTCGCGTGTCCGCCACCGGCCGACTGGTCATCATGCGCCCTGGGAAACGGACTTCGGGCCGTCCCTTGCGACCTCGATGCCGACGCGGTGTTCCCGGCATGGCGGGCCGCCTTTTCTGCCGATCATCCCGACCACCACTCGGGCAGCGACGAAGAAGCGCTCAACGAGCTCCTGGCACCGATGCTGGCGGGCTCCGTTCTCGGGCCGGTCCTTCCGTGCAGCGCCTTGGTCGTGGACGAGACGGACCGTGTCGTGGCTGGGGCGATCATCACCGACCGTGACGGACTGCCGTGGGTCGCGGATGTGTTCCGCCGGCCCGAAGCCCACTACGCGGGCCTTGGCGCCAGTCTGCTGCGTCAGGTGCTCGGCGCTGCTGCGGCCGACGGGCTGGCCGACATTTCGCTCGTCGTGAGCGATGCGAATCCGGCCCGCCGCGTCTACGAGAAGCTCGGTTTTGAGCTGATTGGTACATCACTGACTGTCGTGATGCCGTAGGTCTCGAAACCCCGTGCAGCCAGTGAGCTGAACCGGATTCTGTAGCGGCCCTGAAGTCAGGCCCGATCGCATGGGTGTCCAGCAAGCCCCCCAATGGGCCGCCACCGCGGGGCCTGGCTTGACTGTCCTGCTTGACCCCGGCCTCCCGTCGGCAACCACTGGACCTTCTGAAGGTCGGCAGGTCCTCGCACATTCCGGCCCGGACCGGCGCGCCCAAGGAGGCCGCGGTCGAGCGTGTCAGGTTCGGTCGGTTACGGCCGTCCGGTCGAGGAACCGGCGCAGGCCGGTCCGTACTCCGTCTGTGGGGACGGTGGTTGCAAAGCAGGCCGCCTCGACCGCCAGGCCCTCGTCGATCGGCAGGTTGATACCACGGGTGACCGCGCGCAGGCAGGCCGCTACGGCCGTCGGTGCGTGCCTGGTGATCCGCGCGGCCAGGTCCCGCGCGGCGTCCATGAGCTCGTCGGCCGGTACGACGGTGTTGACAAGACCCAGCTCGGCTGCTCGGGCGGCCGGGATCGGGTCGCCGGTCAGGATCATCTCCAAGCCGCGCTTGCGACCGACGTGCCGCGGCAGGCGCTGGGAGCCGCCGAAGGGGGGCGGAAAGCCGAGGGAGATCTCGGGTTTGGCGAAGGTCGCGTGCTCGGCGGCGATCGCGAGCGGGGCGGCCTCGGTGATCTCGCAGCCACCACCGTAGGCGAGGCCGTTGACCGCGACGATCACCGGCTTGGGGAACTCCTCGATCCGCCGGGTCAGCGTGTGGCCCCGGCGGACGATCTCGCGCAGCGCACGTTCGGGCCCGCCGGCGATGCTGGCCGCAAGCGAAGGGATGTCCGCGCCCGCGCTGAACGCCCTGCGCCCGGCGCCGGTCAGGACGACCGCCCGGATGCTGTCGTCGGAGTCGATGAGGTCGAGCTGTGCGAGCAGCGCGTCGATCGTCGGATAGTCCAGGGCGTTGAGCTTCTGCTCCCGGTCGATGGTGATCACTACGAGCTGGTCGTCCCGCTCGATGCGTACGGTCATGCCGGGTTACTCCGTTTCACCTGGGTTCGGACTCACCGAGGCTACGAGCCGTGAGCCAGGACGATCCATTAATTGTCCTGGATACAATGGAGCTCATCTCCCATCTGCCTCCGCGACGGACAGCAGGTGCCGCATGTGACCGTCCTCCTGCAAGGCCGTCGTCCACGAGTGTCGTTCAACCAGCCCCTGGCCCCCGGGCAGGCCGACCAGCTGCGGCTGGCCCTGCGCACGACGGCGATGCCGGGAGACGTCGAGGCGCTGCTGCGCCAGCACCTGCCGGGCGGACACCGCCACGACCGGGCGATCGTGGCGAACTATCTGCTGGGGCGGGGGATCGATACAGTGCCGCGCAATGTCCTGCTGACGACCTCGACGTACTCGATCAGCTGTGCCGCACCCGGGCCGTCCGTGCGATCTACACGATTCCGACCGTGCACAACCCCCTCGGCTGGGTGCTCGACCGGGAGCAGCGCGACCGGCTGGCCGCCCTCGCCCGCTCACACAACCGCCTGATCACGGCCCGGCTCTCGTCGTGCGGTCGTGGCCACGACCTGCCACGGACTCAGAAGCTGCGATGAAGGCTTGTACGAGGGGACGGTCGTCTCCTCGGCGGGTAGCCATGAGGATCCGGCTCATTGTGGGAGGCCCGTCGAGTTCAAGGCGTCGGGCGCCTGCGGGGAGCAGCGCCGTGACGCTGTAGGGGGCGATGGTGACGCCAAGGCCAGCGGCGACGAACATGATGATGGTGTGCCAGTTCGAGCACTCTTGCGCGACCTGGACGTCGATGCCGGCGTCCCGCAACGGCTGCGTGTTCACGTCGAACGCCTGGGCTCCTGCTGAACGCGGGAACAGGATCAGCGGGTCAGCGGCCAGCGCCGTTGCTTCCACACGATCAGCCCTTGCGGCGGGGTGTTCTGTGGGGATGACGGCGACAAACCGTTCCGTTGTCAGCAGGGAAAGGTCGATGTCGTCTCGCTTCTCGGCATCACGCACGATCCCGATGTCGGCCGTACCCCGCTCCAGAGCCGACAGGACATCGACGGTGAAGCCGTCGTGCAGTTTGACCTGGACGTCTGGGCGGCAGCGGGAGAACTCACGGAGCCGTTCGCTGACGATCGCGGTGGCGGAAGTGATGAAGGCGACATCCAGGCGGCCGGCCTCACCGCGCCCGACACGGCCGGCCTCGTCGAGGTCGGCCGCCAGACGGTCCAGAAGGTCCCTCGCCCGTGGCTGGAACGTCGCTCCCGCGTCTGTGAGGCGGACGCTTCGAGAGGTCCGCCGGAACAGCTCAACACCGACGATCTTCTCGAGTTGTCTGATCTGCTGGGACAGGGCGGGCTGAGCGATGTTCAGCCGCTGGGCGGCACGGCCGAAGTGGAGTTCCTCGGCCACAGCCAGAAAGTACCGCAGGTGGCGGAGCTCGATTCGCTGATCCATATTTCAAGCTTATTGATAGGGGCCACTGTTTGTATTGGACATATGGGTAAGTGGGACCGGAGGCTGGCGGGGAGCTACACCCGAAGGGAAACCCGCCTCATGCCGTACACCTCTGCTCCCACCGTGGTCTCCTCGATCGCCTCACAAAGTGATGCCGACGCGTTCCGCGCGTTGAACGAGGAGTGGATCTCCCACCTATTCACCCTGCAGGAAGAGGACCGGGCGGTTCTCGGAGATCCGTTCGGCCGCATCGTGGGTCCAGGTGGTGATGTGCTCCTGGCGCGCGAGCAGGGCAGCGGCACCGTTGTCGGGTGCGTTGCACTTTTGGCTTATCCGGAGGCCGTGTTCGAGCTGGCGAAGATGGCCGTGGCCCCCGCTGCGCAAGGACGCGGCATCGGCCGCCAGCTCGTAGCCGCAGCGATCGACCGTGCCCAGGCACTTGATGCGGCCCGGCTGTTTCTCGGTACGAACGGCAAGCTGGCTCCCGCCATCCACCTGTACGAGGAAGCCGGGTTCATCAGGATCACCCGCAACCGTCTCCCGGTGGCCGGCTATTACGACCGCGCCGACGTCCTCATGGAGCTGAAGTGACGCCCCGGCCCGGAGCTCGCAATCTGCCTCGCGCCGCAGCTGTCTTCACTAGCTTGATCTTTAATGTGCGGCGGGCCCTGGCGTCGTGGACTTCTTGGTCCTCGGTTTCGCGGTGTCCGTTTTGCGGGCTGAGTGCACGTCGTAGCGTGGGGTGGGCCAGGTGTTTTGTGGCCTGGTGGTCGTTCGGGGCCGGAGCGGGAGGGTTTCGGTGCTCGGGCCGGACAGACGGTGTTCGGGCGGATGCGCCGAGAATCGCGGCGGACGCGGGCTGGAGTGAGCCGGCCCGGCGGGCTCGGTTTCTCCCGCGGCCTTCGGAGATCGGCTGCCGGCGGGCGGGCGAGGCGGAGTCGGGTGTAGGCGGCGAGGACGAGCCAGGTCCAGCGGTCGGCCGTTTCCGGGGCGCGGATCTTCGGGCAGGTCCAGCCGAGGGTCCGTCAAAGACTGCTGCGGACAACTCACTACGCCTTCGACCCGTTCGCTCCCGAGTCACAGCTCGCGGCCACCTCCCAGCAGACCTGGTTCAGCTGTCTCGCCCGCCGGTTCCGGGACACGGCCCCGTGACACACCCCGCCCGGCCTAAACACGGCACTCACCCTGGCAGACCGTTCGCCACCACCGTCTCAGCCGACTCGATCGGAGCGCTGCGGGCGACCTGGAATGGATGTGCCGCAGGGTGATGCCGGTCCCGGCAGGTATGTGGAGGAATCGGTCGAGTGGGTCGTCGAGTTGGAGCACGCCTGCTTCAGTCAGTTGGGCGAGCAGCGTTCCGGTGAGCGGCTTGGTCAGCGAGCCGATCTGGACGAAGCGATCGAGGTCCTGGTAGTGGCTGACCTGGGGGCCTGGGGGTCTGGGTGCTGTTGAGAATGCAGATGGGTACCGGGGGCAGGGCGGGCCCTCAGTCGGTGATGCGGGGCAGTGCACACGCCGCTGTACCGTCCGGCATGCGATGTCGGTTTCCTGGCCACCGTTCGGTGGATGACGTGCGCTGCCAGGCTGATGGGGGGAAGCCGCAGACAGCGCCCAATCAGCTGGTATCTGCGGATGGGGGAGGAGCCGAGAAATCCGGCCAGGGCTGAGGCGCCGCCGTAGCGCACCTGGCCCCGTCGAACAGCAGAACCTCTCTGTCCAGACGCCCCAGGTGGGCCCGGGGGCAGTTCCGGTGGGAGGGTCTGCCAGGCGATGCGTGAGGCTCGGACCTGTGCGTTGAGATCCACCCGCAGCGGGCTCTGCATCGACGTCATCGAGCGGTGGGGTCAGGTTCCAGGCCGGCGTCTCGTGCCAGCAATGCGGCTTGCACCCGGTTCTCGCAGCCCAGCTTGGTCAGGATTCGGCTCACGTACGATTTGACCGTGGCCTCGCTCATATGGATCCGCCGACCGGCGTCCGCGTTGGACAGGCCCTCACCCAGCAGCGCCAGGACCTCCAACTCGCGGTTGGTCAGCGCCTCCAGCCGGCGGCGGGCCTGCTCGGCACGGTGGGCGCTCCGGCCGGACGCCAACGAGTCCACGACACGGCGGGTGGCACCCGGCGACAGGTATGCGTCTCCGGCTGCGGCAGCCCGGACCGCGCGCATGAGCTCCGCGGGCGCCGAGTCCTTGAGCAGAAAACCCACGCTGCCCCCGGTCAGGGCGCGCAGTACGTTCTGCTGTTCCCCGAAGGTTGTCAGGATCAGCACCCGCGTGTCAGGTACGGTCCGGTGCAGCTCGGCCAGGGCCGTCAGTCCGTCCATGACCGGCATCTGGATGTCGAGCAGCACGACGTCCACGCGGCGGGTCCGGGCCAGTTCGACCGCCTCACGGCCGTTCACCGCCTCGGCGACGACTTCGATGTCGTCGGCGGAGGAGAGAATCATCCTGACGCCTGCCCGGATGAGCGGCTCGTCATCCGTGACGAGAACCCTGATCATGACTCTCCTGCGCGGTCCTTGAGTGTCTACCTGCGGTCACTCACCATCATCCCTGATCGAACGCCCGATCATCCCTGATCGAGCGCCCGGCACTCCTCAGTTCCTCACCTCGAAGGACTTCTTCTCGGTCAACTTGCCGTCCTTGAAGCAGAACCGGAAGACCGGCTCCATGTCCGGATTGTTGCTGGACTCCGTGGAAGTCAGGCTGAGGCATTCCGCCCCCTTGGGCACGGGCGGCGCACCCATTTCCAGGCCGTCGGTCACGAAGGAGTTCTCCTTGGGCAACTGCTTGCGGATCTCTGCCTCGGACTGTCCCACCTTCACCGCGTCGTACTGCTTCGGCTCGATCCTGGCCTTTTCCGCCTTCTCCAGGAGGACGTATCCCCCGACGCCGATGGCGGCGATCACCAGTACCAGAGGGATCAGTACCGCCATCCCGCAGCCGATGGCTATGCCGCTTCTGTTCTTCCTGCTCATTGCCTTGGCCAGCTCCTTCAGACCGTTCCCGTTCACGACGGGACCACCCTCGTCCAAGGAGTCCCCCGGAGTCTGCTGCCAAAAGGCGCCTGTCGGATCAACGAACGTCGTCGCCACGTTGCCGGGCTCGGGGCTCGGGATACCGCCTTCCGGCGATGTGTACGGCAGCACGCCCGCCAGCCGGAAGCCGCCGTCCGCCGTCGGGCCCGCGTGCGCCATGCCCCCGATGAGCCGGGTCCGCTCACCGAGCCCGGTCAGCCCCTGGCCGCCGCTCACCACGTCCCGGCCGTTGTCCGTCGTCCCGGTTGCGGGTCCGTTGGCGACCTCCACGACCAGCGAGTCCGGCTCATACCGCAGCTCGACGGTGATCGGGGCGCCCGGGGCGTGCTTGTGGGCGTTGGTCAGGCCCTCCTGGACGATGCGGTACGCCGCGTGATCGGCGGTCGGAGGGAGCGTGCGCGGCTCGCCGGAGTGCCGCAGCTCCACGGCCACGCCCGTGCTCCGGGACGTTTCCACCAGGCCCTCGATGCCCGCCACCCCGCGCGACAGCGCCGTGGCTTCCTCCGCCGCCGCAGCCGCGACGCCTGGGGTGGTGCGGTCCTGGTGGGGAGCCCCCGTGCTGTCCCGCATCACCTGTATCACCTCGCGCAGCTCGTGCATCGCGGCCACCGACGCCTCGCGCAGCACCCCCACTGCCTCCCGCTGCCGTCCGGTCAGCTCGCGGTCCACCTCCAGCGCGCCCGCGTGCACCGAGATGAGCACCAGCTGATGGCCGAGGCTGTCGTGCATGTCCTGCGCAATGCGCTGGCGCTCCCGCGCCCGGGCCTGTCCGGCGATCAACGCGCGCTCGCGTTGCTGCTGGGCGTCGTACTCCCGGAGCGTGTCGGTGAGCGTACGGTGCTGCGACCGGTAGCGGCCGGCCAGGCCGGGCACGATGATCGCGACCAGCGGCCACAGGACGCTGAAGACCAAGCGGGGCAGCGAGAGATGGGGCAGCGCCTGCACGACTGCCAGGCCGAGGTTGAGGATGTATGCGAGGGCGAAGGTGCCGACGGCCTTGCCGACCACGTCGATCCGCCGCCCCGCCGACCAGGCGGCAACAAGGACCAACGGAGCGAGACCGCCCAACAGGACAGAGCCGACGGCGGTCACCAGCAGCACGGTCGTGGGCAGTGTCCGGCGCAAAAGTGACAGCGCCGCGATCGCCAGTCCGGTGGCAGCGATCCGTACGGTGCCGCCGTTGCCCAGGGCTGCGAGACCTGCTCCCAGCAGCCCGAACGCTACGCTCAGCAGCGATTCGCCCACGATGCGCCAGGGAGACCACATTCCGGGAGCCAAGAGAGCCCTGCCCGGGGCGGCCAGCCGCGGGGTCGCCGAACGCAGCCTCGCCGCAAGTGCCTGGCGAGCCGATGCTTTGAGGGCCGTAGATTCCACACGAGTCACCCGGCTACGTTAAGGCCCCCTCAACCTGCTCCGCGTCAGCCATTGGTCGCGACGGACAACGACGAAAGTTCCACCTGGCGCGGCGGCCGAGTCCGCCCGGGGAGTGTCACCGCCAGACTGTGCAGCGGCCGGGGGCACAGAGCGTGAACCGGGACGCCGTCCGTCGGCGGCCCGGACCCAGTTCCGCAGTGTCTCGGTGTTCGCCCCGAGATCAGTGGCGACCGACTTGATCACCGCTCCCGGCCTCGACCGGGACAACGCGACAGCGTCCGCCTTGAACCCGGCAGGGCAGTGCTTCATCCCCACGGGGACCCCGTTCTCCTGGACCATCAGGATCCAAGTCTCTCCGGTGTCCAAAATGAGGGGCCAGGACCCGCACCGCCGGCTGCTCGTCCCAGGACTCCGGTCCCGTCCGGGCCCGGTCCGGGCCCCGACGACCGGCTCGGGCTTCCGCCGAGACGGATGCGTGGCCTGCCGGCGGCGCACATGGACCTCGCCTCGCACCACTTCTACGGGAAGGGGCCTGCCGCCCTTCCGCTCCGGCCTCGCCCTGAGACGGGTCGGTCCCGAACGGACGGCGGCAGCCGATCACAGTCGGCCTACGCCCCGGACGGCGCGGGTTCCGTCGTGCTCGCCACTTCGGGTGCGGGCCGCTTGGCTCGCATGGCGAACAGGAGCAGGCCCGCCGCGGCGAAGACCGCACCGGTGGCGACGTACAAGGACCGCGGTGCCCACCCGGCGTCCAGCAACCACCCTGCGACTGAAGGCGCGAGGATGGCTCCGACCCGACCGACGCTGATGGCCGCTCCGACACCGGTCGCACGCAGCTTCGTCGAGTACATGCCCGGCGTGAGGGCGTAGAGCCCCGCGACGCATCCGTTGACGGCTACGCCGATGACCGCGCCCAGGCAGAAGGCGAGGGTCAGCAGGCTGGTAGAGGCAGCGAAAGCGGCGATCAGGACTGCGGCCGCGAAGAGATAACTCCGCACCACGCTGATCAGCGCGTACCGCGCAGCCAGCACACCCAGGAGAGCCGTTCCGAAGACTCCTCCCAGGTTGAGCAGCGTGCCGCCGGTCAGCCCTTGGGCCGAGGACATGCCGGCTTCCACCAGCAGCGTGGGGGTCCAGCTGGTGACGAAGTAGAAGGCGGCCATCACCAGGAAGAACGCACCCCACATCACCAGGGTCGGTCCTCGCAGTCCACGGACGAGCAGGCCACGGAAGCCGGTCTGCGAGGTGTCGCCCGCAGTGATGGCCGGAAGAGTGTCGAGCTCGGCGTGCCCCATGCGCCGGGCAAGGGCGTTGACTCTCTGCAGTGCGTTCGGAGGCCTCTTGGTGACGAGGAAGTCGAGGGATTCGGGCAGGCACCAGTAGACGAGCGGGATGATGGCGAGCGTGGCGAGCCCGCCGGAGAGGAAGACCGACCGCCAGCCGTAGTGGTCGATGAGGACCACGGACGAGAGGCCGCCCACCGTGGCGCCGACGGCGTACCCCGTCGAGTTGAGGCTGACCGCGAGCCCGCGCCAGCGCTGTGAGGCGAACTCACCGGCGATCACGTTGCTGCAGGCCAGGACTGCGCCGATACCCACGCCCGTCACGAGCCGGAGCGCCCCCAGCTGTTGCCAGTTCTGGCTGGTCGATGAGAGCAGCATGCCGAGGGCGGCCACGGACAGTCCGGCCAGGATGATGGGCCGTCGGCCGACCCGGTCCGCCCTGGGGGCGACGAGGAGCGCGCCCAGGGCCATTCCGGCCAGGCCGCTGCTGAGGAGCACCCCGAGGTTGCCGGCTGTGAGGTGCCACTCGCCGGAAACGGTCTTGCCTGTGAAGGACATGACCAGTACATCGAATCCGTCGAGTGTGTTGAGGAGCACACAGACCGCGATCGCGCTCCACTGGAAACGGCTCATGGGCCCCTCGTCCAGGGCCTCTCGCAAAGTGGCGCTCATCGGGCGGCCCACCGAGAGGCGGGGCAAACGTGGAAGATGGACATGGCAGCACTCCATTGTCGACTGCGGTGTAGCCGACGAGGCCTGAAGAGCGACACGCGAGGCAGTCTGTTTTCGGCCGTCGGTCCAGACATGTTCCGAGTCGCCGGGAGGGGTGGCCAGGCCCGTTTCCGCATGCCGGGAAACGAATGGTTCCCGGCCACGTGCCGGTCAGGGAACGGATGGGGGGAGTGCTCGCGAGATGGCGCGACAACTGGTACGGACGAGGTCGGCCAGTGCCCCTGTGGGCATGGACCCGTGTCGTACGACGACGGACACCGCGGCTTCGATCTCCCCGGTGACGCCCACGACCGGCGCCGCGACCGAGAGCGTGTCGAGTGACAGTTGGCGGTCGCTCACGGCGTAACCACGAGCGTGTACTTGCGCGAGGACCCGTCTGATCTGTGTGGTGTCCGTCAGGGTGAAGGGCGTGTGACGGGAGAGGGGGCGGGCCAGTGCTTCATTTTGAACTGAGGTGGGGGCATGGGCGAGCAGGACCAGGCCCGCCCCGGTGGCCGTGATGGCCAGACGTCCACCGACGCGCGTCAGCGTGGGAACCGCTCTGCTGCCGCCGATGCGCTCGACGAAAACGGCGTCCGTGCCTTCCCGTACGGCCAGTTGTACGTTCTCGCGGGTCATCTGGCAGAGATCTTCCAGGTAGGGCAGGGCGCGCTCGCGCAGCCCCTGGCCGCGGGGCGCCAGGGAGGCGACCTCCCACAGGCGGAGCCCGACACGATAGTGTCCCTGCTCGTCGCGTTCCAGCGCGCCCCAGGCGAGAAGGTCTCCCAGCATGCGGTGCACGGTGGAGACCGGCATGTCCACTTTGCGGGCCAGTTCGCTCAGGGTCAGGTGCGGGCGCTGGTGGCGGTGCCGCGGTGGTGTGACGGTGGTGTGTTCGTGGGGCACAGCGAGACTCCTCATCCGGTCAATGGCTCCGGCTCCCGGTGTGCGCTATCGCTCGCCGGTGTTCAGTTCGTCGCCCAGGAGCGCGATGCGACGGAGAATGTCAACGGCCAGAGGCCGCTGATCAGCGGGGAGGGACTGCAGGAGCTGTTCGTTGATCTCTTCGGCGGGGGGAATCAGGGAGCTCAGTAGTTCGGCTCCTTCGTCGGTCAGCCTCAGCAGGGTGCGTCGACGGTCTTCCTCGTCCCGCACCTGGCTGACGTACTGCTGATCGGTCAGACGGCGGACGATCAGGTTGACTGTGGACCGGTCCAGGGACGTGAGGCGTGCGAGCGTGCGCTGGTCGACGCCGGGCTCGCGGCTGAGGGCATTGAGGACGGAGAACTGCTGGGAGGTGATCCCGCGAGAGACGTGCCGGCTCCACAACGCTGTGTGCACCTGCTCCGCCCGCCGGATCAGATGTCCGATGTAGTTCTCCAGGTCGAGTGCGCGCGCCACGATTCTCCGTATGCCTTGCTGCTGGATGGTGCCGCCTGATGGGGCGAGCGGCTCGCCCGTGAGTCTATGGTCAGGCGGCACCACTGCGGCACGCGCCGCCGGGTCAGCGGCTCCGGCGGCCCGGTCGCTGCTCGTAGGAGGTGGCCCGGCTGCCGTCGACACCGACCTCCAGGCGACCGACACGCTCGATCTCCACGACTACGCGGTCTCCGTGGCTGAGCGGTCCGACGCCGGCCGGAGTGCCCGTCGCGATCACGTCACCGGGATACAGCGTCATCACGGACGAGGTGTATGCGATGAGCTCCCGTACACCGAAGATCAGGTGCGCCGTGTTGGTCCGCTGACGGGTGGTACCCCCCACGTCGCAGCGCAGATCGAGGGAGTCCGGGTCGGGAATCTCGTCCGCGGTGACGATCCAAGGGCCGATAGGGGTGAACGTGTCGAACGACTTCCGGGTGGAGCGGTCCTCGCCGGAACGGACCGTGATGTCCAGCACGCACGTGTAGCCGAAGACGTGATCGAGTGCGTCGTCGACGCTGACGTGGGAGGCGGTGCGCCCGATGACGACCCCCAGCTCGCCTTCCTGGTCGGTGCGCTTGTCGGAGTAGGGCAGAACGATGTCCTGGCCAGGTCCAATGACAGAGGAGTTCGCCTTGAGGAACACGCCGAGGTCGGCGACCGAGGTGGTGTACGCCATCTCGGCCTTGTGGTCGAGGTAGTTGACCGGCGCACCGACGATCTTGCCAGGGCGCGGCAACGGAGCTTCGAGTGTGGCTTCGGAGAGCGGCACGCGGGCACATGCGGTGAGGTCGACGCGCGGAGCATCGTCGGCGCGGGCGGCGATCTCGATGTGCTGCTGGAGCGCACCGGCGAGGGAGTGGGGATCGTACGTGGCGAACTGGTCGGTCACGTCGACGAGTTCGTCCCCGTCGACGAGGCCGAGCCGTCCCTTGTTGAACAGCGCCAGGCGCATGAGGACCTCCTTGTGAGGTGTTCGAGGTGGAGGGGTCAGGCGCCGGGGTCGGCGCTTTCGGTGCGGTAGAGACCGAGCGACCGCATGACCGGTTCGTCGCTGTAGGAGAAGAGAACGGCGTCGCGGGAGGACGAGGTGTTGAGGTGGCGGTAGGAGGCCCAGCCAGGGACGGCGAACGTGTCGTTCTCGGACCAGTCGAAGCGGACCCCGTCGACGATCGTGGAGCCTTCGCCGTGTACGACGCTGAAAATGGTCGATGTCGTCTGCTTGCGGCCGACTCCGTCGAAGCCCGGGCGCAGCCGCTGGATGCGGCAGCCGATGGTGGGCATCACCGGGCCGCCCGTCCAGGGGTTGGTGTACTCCAGGACGACGCCGTCCACGTCGCTGCCCTCGGCTGTGTCGGCGATCGCATCCAGCGCGCGGCTGGTTTCCTCCCAGGTGTAGCGGGTGACGGGGGAGTTGGGCCCGTCCTGGGAGAGCCAGGCAGGGGTGAGCCTGCCGTGCAGGAACTGGCGACTGCCCGCGTCATCGGGACGAGTCACCGGCTGGAGGCGCTGTGGGTACTGCTCGTAGAAGCCAGCCTCCAGCGCATTGACGAGCGGGTAGTCGAGAGCGTCCAGCCACATCATCGGCGCATCGCCCTCATGGGTGTGGTCGTGCCAGTGCCAGCCCGGCGTGAGTAGCAGGTCGCCCGGGGACATGAAGACGCGTTCACCGTTGACCGTCGTCCAGGCACCGCTGCCCTCCAAGATGAAGCGGAAGGCGTTGGAGGTGTGCCGGTGAGCCTGCGCGGTCTCTCCGGGAAGGATGATCTGCAGCCCCGCATACAGCGTGTTGACGGTGGCCGGCGGGTCGGTCAGACCAGGGTTGACGAGCATGAGAACCCGTCGTTCGGCCTCGTCGAGAGAGAGCGTCCTGGAGAAGTGGAGCAGGTGGGGCCGTAGCTCCTGCCAGCTCCACAGCCAGGGCACGGCACGGCTGTGCGGCTCGGCCGGGAAGAGGTTCCCGTAGAACCGCCACAGCGGCGCGGCCCCCAGGCCCTTCAGCGCCTTGTAGGCGAGTTCGTCGTTCATGACATCCTCACGGTGATCCTGATCGGGGCTCACGAGGCGGCGAGGGCAGCCGGGGCCGGAGACCACACCCAGGCGATGTCGTGGAAGTCCTCGGGCGTGCGGGACGAGAACAGGACGTTGCGCAGCGTCGCTCCCATGCCGTCCAGGTGGCAGATCTCGCCGAAGCGGCGCGCGTTGGTCTGAATCCGTGCCGCACGCTCCCGGCGCTGTGCCGCGTACGCCGTGAACGCATCCGCCGCGTCGGGGAACCGGGCCAGTGACCGTCCCAGGGCGACAGCGTCCTCCAACGCCTGACAGGCCCCTTGAGCCAGGTACTGCAGCATGGGGTGGGCGGCGTCACCGAGGAGCACGATCCGGCCGTGGACCCAGTTGTCGATCGGCAGCCGGTCGTACAACGGCCAGCGTCGTTCGCGGGAGACCAGAGGAAGCGAGTCGCGCACAGCCTGGCACGCCTTGCCGAAACGCTCCTCGAGCTCGGCCTCCGTTCCCCAGTCGTCGGAGTCCGGCGTGTAGTTGTCGCTCTCGAAGACGGCGACCTGGTTGTACAGCTCGCCACGGCGGACCGGGTACTGCACCAGGTGCATACGCGGACCGGCCCACACCATCACTGCTTCCGAGGCGGCGTGCTGGGACATCCGGCCGGTCATCTTGCCGGTGGGCAGCGCCCCCCGGAAGGCCACGTATCGGGAGCAGATCGGATCCCCGTCGCCCACCAGCGCCTGGCGCAGGCTCGAACGGAGTCCGTCCGCGGCGACGACCGCGTCGGCGCTCAGCACCTCCGACGACTCGGCGAAGCGCAGTCGCACGCCGGAGGAATCCTGGTCGGCGCGGGTGACGGTGTGTCCCGTGCGCAGTGTGATCGAGGGGTGTTCTTGGCAGGCAGCCAGCAGGGCTGCATGCAGGTCGGTGCGGTGTGTGACGAGGTAGGGATGCGTGAACCGCTCTTTGTAGTCGGCGCTTCGGAGATCGAGAGCGGTGATCTGGTCCCCCGACAAGGCGTCCATCATCACCAGACGTGGCGGGGCGACCGCGGTGCGCTGGACAGTGGCGAGAACCCCCAACTCTTCAAGAGCGAGTGAGGCGTTCGGGGCGAGCTGGAGGCCGGCCCCGATCTCACCGAACCGGGCTGCCCGTTCCACGAGTGTGACGTCGCGGCCGGCGCGGGCGATGGCCAGAGCTGAGGCCAGGCCGCCGATACCGCCGCCCACGACGACGATATGGGCGGGAGAAGGGAATGCAGGCATAGGGGCTCCTGACGTTGACATGGGGGAGGGGCAAGGTGCCGAGGCAGAGGCGATGCAAGGGATGACAATTGATCCGTACGTCAATCATTGGTGTACGGATGATATTAAGTCAGTGCTGCCCCGAGGTCAACGGGTTGGCGAGACCGGGCACGAATCGTCAAGGTGACCGCGCTTCGCCTGCCCGGATGCGCCGCGAGATGAAGGGAAGGGCCCGGTCGCCCCGAAATTCGGCTGGCATGTCCGGCATGCCCATTCCGTCGGAGGGGGATCACCCTGTCGCCCATCGGGGTGGAGGGGTGGCTTGGCCCGCGGCCTCTGGTTTCCACACGGGAGCCCTCCGGCAAGGGGCTCCCGTTGGGGAGCCCGACAAGAGGGTTGTTCTGCGTGTGGTCAGTGAACTTCGTTCCCCCATGCCAGCGAACTTGGGAAAATAGGGCGCCTGGCGGCATTGGGATCGTGTAAGGAGCGAGTTTCCGGGGGTGGTGGCGGGCCGGCCGGACGGTGACCGCACCGCTGTGTGCTCCGCGGCTGGTGGGGGATTAGGTTGGTGGAGAAGAGCCTTCGGGTAGCCGGACTCGCGATGGGGGCGAGCATGACCATGCTAAAAGGCGCCAATGTTCCGGTGGCGGCTCGCGCCGTGCGGGTCGAATTGGGGTGGCGCGTCTCCCCGGGGACGCCGGACGTCGATGGCTCGGCGCTCCTTCTCGTGTCGGGAAAGGTGCGCGGCGACGCCGACTTCGTCTTTTACAACCAGCCCTCCCACGCATCCGGAGCGGTACGCCACGAGGGCAAGCGAACCACTGGTGACGGAGTGACGGACAGCCTCGCGGTCGACCTGGCGCGCGTCGAGCCGGCCATCGACCGCGTGGTCCTGGCGGCCTCCGCGGACGGGGGCACGTTCGGGCGGGTGACAGGGCTGTACGTACGGGTCACGGACGCGGCGGACGGCTCGCAGATCGCGCGTTTCGACAGCGCGGACGCGACGGTCGAGACCGCGTTCATTCTCGGCGAGCTCTACCGACGGCAGGGCGCCTGGAAATTCCGCGCCGTAGGCCAGGGATACGACACCGGTCTCGAAGGTCTCGCGACGGACTTCGGCATTTCTGTCGATAAACCGCAGCGGCCCCAGCCGTATCAACAACCCCTGTCACCCCAACAGACACAGCACGGAACGCGGGTTGACCGTCCGTCACCGCCCGCTCCGTCGTTTCCTCCCGCACCGCCGACGGCGCCTCCGCCCCCGCCCGCACCTCCGGCGGCCCCGCCCGTCCGACTGTCCAAGGTGACTCTCACCAAGGACGCGCCATCGGTCTCCCTCGCCAAACAGGGCGGCACTTCGGGAGCTCTCCGGGTCAATCTCAACTGGGAAGTGCGCAAACAGTTCACGGGCTGGGGAAGCAAACTCGGCAGAGCGGTCGCCAACCACGCGGACCTCGATCTTGATCTGTGCGCCCTCTACGAACTCACCGACGGCCGCAAGGGAGTCGTACAGGCCCTCGGAAACGCGTTCGGCGCGCTCCAGCAGGCCCCCTATATCCATCTCGACGGCGACGACCGCACCGGGGCCGTGGCCACCGGCGAGAACCTCACCGTCAACCTCGACCAGAAGGACAGGTTCCGCCGTGTCCTGATCTTCGTCACCATCTATGAAGGCGCCCGGAGTTTCGCCGATCTCCACGCCACCGTCACCCTCCAGCCCCAGCACGGCGCGCCGATCGACTTCTCGCTGGACGAATGCACCGTCCCGTCCACCGTCTGCGCGCTCGCGCTCCTCACCAACAACGGGGGAGACCTCACGGTGCAGCGCGAGGCCCGCTATCTCGTACCCGAGCGCGGAGTGAGCCCGCAGCGCACCATCGACTACGCCTACGGGTGGGGGATGAACTGGACACCCGGCCGTAAATGACCCCCCGGAGGTCCGGCCGTCACTGCGGCCATCGGCCCCGGCCGGCTCCGCTCACCGGTCCGGCGCGGCCTCGGGACGGGCGTACGTACGCCCCTTCCAGGCCGCGCCCCGCCCCCGGTGGTGCTGCACCGCCGAATCGACCGTCATCAGCAGATACAGCGCGGCGGTGAACGGCAGCAGGGGCGCCAGCCACAGTGACTGCCGGTAGAAACCCAGCATCGGCATGTACGTCCCGGCCATCACCGCCCACGCCGCGCCGCCCGCCCACGCCGCCACCGGATCACCGCCCAGCAACCCGACGACGAGGGTGACCGGCGGCGCGAGATAGACCAGCGCCAGCCCCAGCACCGTCCCGAGGAGCAGCGGCGGACTGTGCCGCAGCTGGGCGTACGCGCTCCGCGACACCATCCGCCACAGATCGCCCAGGCACGGATACGGCCGCACGCTGTCCACCCGCTCCGCGAGCCCCAGCCAGATCCGCCCGCCGCTCCGCTGCACCGCCCGGGCCAGCCTCACATCGTCGATCACCGCCTGCCGGATCGACTCCGGCACCCCCGCCCGGTCCGCCGCCGCGGTCCGCAGCAGCGCACACCCGCCGGCCGCGGCGGCCGTCCGCGCCCCCGCCCGGTTCACCCACCGGAACGGATAGAGCTGCGAGAAGAAGTAGACGAAGGCCGGCACGACCAGCCGCTCCCAGACGCTCGACACCCGCAGCCGGGCCATCTGCGAGACCAGGTCGAACCCGTTCGACACCGCGGCGGCGACCAGCTCCCGCAGGCTGTCCGGCTCATGCGCGATGTCGGCATCCGTCAGCAGCAGGTACTCCGGTTCCCGGGCCCGGGCCAGCGAGATGCCGTGCCGCACGGCCCAGAGTTTGCCCGTCCAGCCCGGCTCCGGCTCGCCGGGCGACGCCACCGTCACCGGCAGACCCTCGTACCGTACGGACAGCGCACGGGCGACGTCCCCGGTGCCGTCCTCGCTGCAGTCGTCGACGAGGAAGATCTCCGCGGCCCCCGGGTAGTCCTGCGCCATCAGCGACGGCAGACTCACCGGAAGAATGTCGGCTTCGTCACGCGCGGGCACGACGATCGCCACGGACGGCCAGCGATCCGGAGCCTCCCGGCGCGGCAGCCGCTGGTCGGTCCGCCAGAAGAACCCTTGTCCCAGCAGCAGCCACACCCATGCGGCCAGCGAACCCACGGCGATCCAGGCAATGGCACTCATTCGCCGCAGTCTGCCCCACTGCGACAGGACCGCAAGGGCGGTCGACTATGGTGACCGGGTGAAGATCGCGCTCATGGACTCCGGAATCGGCCTGCTTGCGGCCGCCGCCGCGGTACGCCGACTGAGGCCCGACGCCGATCTGGTGCTTTCGTCCGCCCCCGGCAGCATGCCCTGGGGGCCGCGCACCCCCGAGGACGTGACCGTCCGCGCGCTGGACGTGGCCCGCGCGGCGGCCGCCCACCGGCCCGACGCGCTGATCGTCGCCTGCAACACGGCATCCGTGCACGCCCTTCCGGCGCTCCGCACCGAGCTGGAACCCGTGCTGCCGGTCATCGGCACCGTTCCCGCCATCAAACCGTCCGTCGCCGGAGGCGGCCCCGTCGCGATCTGGGCCACGCCCGCCACCACCGGCAGCCCGTACCAGCGTGGACTCATCCGGGAATTCGCCCGCTCCGTCGCCGTCACCGAGGTCCCGTGTCCCGGTCTCGCCGATGCCGTGCAGCATGCGGACGAGCCGGCGATCGACCGGGCCGTCGCCGCGGCCGCAGCGCTCACCCCGCGCGATGTCCGGGCCGTGGTGCTGGGCTGCACCCATTACGAGCTGGTCGCCGAACGCATCCGCGCCGCCGTGCGGCAGCCCGGTCTGCCCCCCGTCGCCCTGTACGGTTCCGCAGGGGCCGTCGCCGCCCAGGCACTGCGCCGAATCGGGGTGGCACCCGCTCCGTCGGCCGAACCGGCGGGCGGTCTCACCGTCCTCCTCGACGGGCGCGCCGCCGACCTGCCGGAAGCCGCTCTGGCCTACGCCGAGGGGAAGCTGCTGGAGGCCGTCAGCCCCGCCCGCTGACCCGGAGCGAGGTCTCCGGCCCATGCCCGGCGCGCGGATTCGTGAGTACGCTGCTTGACATGAGGGACCACCCCCGAAAACCGAGGCGCCCCGGAGCAGAACCCCACTCCGACGTATGGATCGGCAGGGCCACCAACCGGGCCCAGTGGGTGCTCGCTGCCGCGGGCGCCGCCTGCCTGGCACTCGGCGTCCAGCTGGCCGTCACCTCCAACTGGACCTCCGGCATCGCCCCGTTGCTGATGGCCGTGATCGGCTGTGTCGCTGCTGGACTGCTCATGCTGTTCGGCACCCTCGCCTTCGTGAACGTGGCCGTCAGGGTCGACGGGGACGCCCTGGAGGTGCGCTGCGGCCACATGGGCCTGCCGCGTCGCCGGATTCTGCTGGCCCAAGTGGTGGGCGCGGAGTTCGTGCCCCGGGTCACTCCGCGGCAGTGGGGTGGCTGGGGCTACCGCTGGCGCCCCGAGCAGGGCACGGCCGTGGTGGTCCGCAGGGGCGAGGGCCTGGTGCTCCGGCTCGGTGACGGCCGGACGTTCACCATCACGGTCGACGACGCGGAAACGGGCGTACGGTTCATCCGCGAGCGCCTGCACCTGTCGACGACCGGTGCGTCGGCCGGGGCCTGACCCAGGACCTGGCCCGCGGCCTCCGGCGCGGGGTGCGCTCCGTCGGCCGTGTGCGGCCGGTTGTCCCGCCGGGGCCGCCGTACCCCCCACCGTCCGCGCCTGGTCCCTCGGCGGCACCGTCCGGCCCACGCATCCCGTCCGTACTGTCCGCCCCTGCCGTATCGTCGCCGGCCGGCAGCCGGGTCTGTCTCCCGTCCGGCTCCGCTGATCAACGACCGGATCGCGCAGGCGGCGGGAAACACGGCACCGGCTCCGCCCGAAGCGGTCCCTTGTTCCCCTGCCCGGCCCCGCTCCGCCGGCGCAATCGTCACGTCCGTCCCGACCTGCGACCGCCGCGTTTGCGACGGCCGGATACGGACGATCGGCGGGGACCGCCGGGCACGGTATCGGTAGCGGCCCGGATCTGTGCGGGAAAGTGGCGAAACGATCCGGCGCGAAGGGTGCCGTCCCCGGGAGGGCTGCCGGTGCACTGTCGACCACCGTAGACTCCGCGGGGTGAGCGCCACCATCACCTCAGTCGACGACCCGCAACAGCCCGCACCCGCCCCCGTGCCAGGGGGGAGACGGCTGCTGCCACGGCTCGTACGGCCCGCCGCCGCCGTGATCGCGGGAGCGCTGCTCTACCTGAGCTTCCCGCCGCGCCCCCTGTGGTGGCTGGTTCTGCCCGGTTTCGCGCTGCTCGGCTGGGTGCTGCACGAGCGCAGACTGCGCGCCGGATTCGGCCTCGGCCTCCTCGCGGGGCTGGGGTTCATGCTGCCGCTGCTGCACTGGACGGGCGAAGAGGTGGGTCCGGTGCCGTGGCTGGCGCTCGCCGCGGCCGAGGCACTGTTCATCGCGGTCGGCTGCATCGGCATCGCCGCCGTCTCCCGCCTCGCCTGCTGGCCGCTGTGGGCCGCCGCGGTCTGGGCCCTCGACGAGGGGATCCGGGCCAGGATCCCGTTCGGCGGCTTTCCGTGGGGGAAGATCGCCTTCGGGCAGGCGGACAGCGTGTTCCTGCCGCTCGCGGCCGTGGGCGGCACGCCGCTGCTCTCCTTCGCCGTGGTGCTGTGCGGCTTCGGTCTCTACGAAGCGGTACGTCAGTTCCGTACCTACCGCAGCACGCGTGCGGTGCCCCGGGCCGCCGTCGCCGCGGCGGCCGCGACCGTCCTCGTACCCGTCGCCGCGGCGTTCGCCGCACTGCCGCTCGTCGACGACTCGGCGGAGGACGGCACCGCGACCGTCGCCGCGATCCAGGGCAACGTGCCGCAGCTCGGACTCGACTTCAACGCCCAGCGCCGCGCCGTCCTCGACAACCATGTGCGCCGCACGGAGCAGCTCGCCCAGGAGGTGAAGGCGGGCAAGGTGCCCCAGCCCGACTTCGTCCTGTGGCCGGAGAACTCCTCCGACCTGGATCCCTACCGGAACGCGGACGCCCGGATCGTGATCGACGACGCCGTGAAGGCGATCGGCGTCCCCACCGTCATCGGGGCGGTGCTCGATCCCGACACCGGCAAGCTGCGCAACACCCTCATCCAGTGGGATCCCAAGAAGGGGCCTGTCGACACGTACGACAAGCGCCACATCCAGCCGTTCGGCGAGTACATCCCGATGCGCTCCTTCGTACGGCTCTTCAGCTCCGACGTGGACCGGGTGCAGCGCGACTTCGGCCCGGGGAAGAAGGTCGGCGTCTTCGACCTGGCGGGTACGAACGTGGGGCTCGTGACCTGTTACGAGGCGGCGTTCGACGACGCCGTACGCGACACGGTCATGCATGGCGGCCAACTGATCGCCGTACCCAGCAACAACGCCACCTTCGGGCGCAGTGAGATGACCTACCAGCAGCTGGCCATGTCCCGGGTGCGGGCGGTCGAGCACAGCAGGTCCGTCGTCGTCCCCGTCACCAGCGGGGTCAGCGCCGTCATCCGCCCGGACGGGACCATCGTCCGGAAGTCGAAGCTGTTCACCCCGGACGCGCTCGTGGACGAGGTGCCGCTGAGGTCCTCGCTCACGCCCGCGACCCGGATGGGCACACTCCCCGAGGGCGTCCTCGCCCTGCTCGCCGTGGCGGGACTCGGCTGGGTCGCCGTCCGGTCGGTACGGCTGCGGCGAAACCGTTCGCGCGCCGCGTAGGGTCGGGTCCCATGGCTACTCCAGATTTTATCCGCGAGATCCGCGCCACCGCGGGTCAGCAGCTGCTTCTCCTGCCGGGCGTCACCGCCGTGGTCTTCGACGACGGGGGCCGAGTGCTTCTCGGACGGCGCTCCGACACCGGCAAGTGGTCGCTCATCGGCGGCATCTGCGAGCCGGGTGAGCAGCCGGCGGCAACGGTGGAGCGGGAGGTGTACGAAGAGACCGCCGTGAGCTGTGTGGCGGAGCGAGTGGTGCTCACCCAGGCCCTGAAACCGGTGCAGTACGCCAACGGTGACCGCTGCCAGTATCTGGACGTCACCTTCCGCTGCCGGGCGACCGGCGGCGAGGCCCGTGTCAACGACGACGAGTCGCTGGCGGTGGACTGGTTCCCGCTGGACGCGCTGCCGCCGTTGAACGAGTTCTCGCTGTTCAGGATCAAGCAGTCCCTCACCGATGAGCCCACCTGGTTCGAACCCACCGCCCAGGAGTGACCTTCGTGTTCGGAGGGAGGGCCGGGGCACCCGGCCCTCCCTCCGAACACGGCTCAGACGGTACGGGCGTCGGCCGGCAGTGCCGCGGTTGCGTCCGGCTCCGCGCCTGCCCCCTCGATGTCCGCGAGGTCCCGGTTCCTGGTCTCCCTGGCGCATCCGACCGCCACCACGGTGATGAGCGCCGCGGCGATGACGTACAGCGCGATGGGCGTCGAGCTGTCGAAGTCCGCCAGCAGCGCGGTGGCGATGAGCGGCGCCGGAGCACCGGCCGCGACCGAAGAGAACTGCGCCCCGATCGACGCACCCGAGTAACGCATCCGGGTCGCGAACATCTCCGAGAAGAAGGCCGCCTGAGGCGCGTACATCGCACCGTGGAAGATGAGCCCGACGGTGACGGCGAGCAGCAGACTTCCGAAGCTACGCGTGTCGATCAGCGCGAAGAACGGGAACATCCACAGCCCCACGCCGACCGCACCGACCAGATAGACGGGCCTGCGCCCGATCCGGTCCGACAACGCGCCCCACATCGGAATGACCGCGAAGTGGACGGCCGAGGCGATGAGCACGGCGTTCAGCGCCGTCTGCTTGTCCAGGTCCGCCGCCGTGGTCGCGTAGACGAGGATGAACGCCGTGATGACGTAGTAGCTGATGTTCTCCGCCATCCGGGCCCCCATCGCGATCAGCACATCGCGCCAGTGGTGCCGCAGTACGGCGACGAGCGGCATCCTCTCGGCTGCCCCGGCAGCCGACCTGCGCTGTTCGGCCTGTGCCAGCGCGGCCTTGAACACCGGCGATTCGTCGACGGAGAGACGGATCCACAAGCCGATGACCACCAGGACACCGGAGAGCAGGAAGGGGATGCGCCAGCCCCACGCCCCGAAGGCCGAGTCCGACAGCAGCGCGGTGAGCGCGGAGAGCACCCCGGTGGCGAGCAACTGCCCGGCCGGCGCCCCAGTCTGCGGCCAGGAGGCCCAGAACCCGCGCCGCTCGGCGTTCCCGTGCTCCGACACCAGCAGCACGGCCCCACCCCACTCCCCACCGAGGGCGAAGCCCTGCACCAGACGCAGGACGGTGAGCAGCACGGGGGCTGCGGACCCGACCGTGGCGTGCGTCGGCAACAGCCCGATGGCGAACGTCGCCCCACCCATCATCAGCAGGCTGAGCACCAGCAGCTTCTTGCGGCCGAGCCGGTCGCCGTAGTGCCCGAACACCAGGGCACCGAGCGGCCGGGCGGCGAAGCCGACTGCATAGGTGAGGAAGGAGAGGAGCGTGCCGACGAGCGGGTCGGACTCGGGGAAGAACAGCTTGTTGAAGACCAGCGCGGCAGCTGACCCGTACAGGAAGAAGTCGTACCACTCGATGGTGGTCCCGATGAGACTTGCGGCGACGATGCGTTTGAGCGAGCGGGTGGTCGGCGGGGCGGATGCCGAGGCAGCCATGAACACCACTTCCGGGCGGTTGGCGGGGACGGTTTCGTGTCGCCACACCGTAGGAATGGGCAGGTCAGAGGCACATGTGGTGGGACACCATAGTTCTCGGGCCGGGTGTGCGCGGGGCCACTATGACAGGCACGTCGAGACTGCTTCGAGGACCGTATTGAAGGCCGGCAGGCGCCCGTCAGGATTGCGCTATTAGGCATGGTTCATTGCCCCGGTGCTGACTCCCGTGCTGGTTTGGTGCTGACCTGAAACCGCATGTCAGCACCCCTGATCACCTGTCCCGTGCTGACTTGGTGCTGACTACGCAGTGTTGAACTTCGGTATTCGGGGCGGATCGGGCGGGTAGTGTTCTCCCCTTCCGCGCGTCTGCGGTCAGGCCTGGCGGGTTTCTGCGGAGCCGGCCATGGTTGGTGGCACGTGGTCCCGCACCGGCAGGCCCCCGCACCGTGAAACCCATACATAGGCGGCCGGATGAACCCACGCGACCACACCCATGCCCCGCCAACCGCCGCTTCACCACCATCGACCCGGAACCCTCCACGGCCGGAACGCCCAACTCCTCGCCGTACGCCTATGTCAATAACGCCCCCCAACCAGTCCGCCCCCTCCAGCCGCTGCCTCCTGTGCTTCTCCGCAGTAGTCGGCGAACCGTCGTCACGCGGTGTGAGACCAACGCGGCTGGTTACCGGAGCCGCCAAGCAGCCGGGCAGCGGCAGCGCATCGGACAGGCCATCGACTACGCCGACGTCCCCCGCGACGACCCCGGTGCGGCTGCCGGCTGGCCTATGTGCCGGAAGCGGTCATCCACCACGCGGCCTCCACTGTGCGCGACAGCACCGCCCGGCGCGTCGTCGGGCCCCGCAACACGTTGTGGTTCACCTGGCTGGGGCGGGACGATCCGACGCCGAGATGCTGGGGGTCCAGGATTGTGGAATTCTCCCGTGATCGTTTTCGTGTAGGGATTACCGGGCTTCGGAGGCATCCGGTTCGAGACCGCTCCGGCTATCCGAAAAGCGGTTGGGCGCCATGATTTACCGTTGCGTCCGTGGACCTGCCGCTGTTACCGGTCAGACCGGAAGTCCAACGGATTTCGGTCAGCTCCGTTGTGTATCACCGGCGGACGGGAATCCCGCGTGACGCATTTCGCGCGGGCACACCCCGAAGCGCTGC
The DNA here is from genome assembly GCF_043080425.1 of Streptomyces sp. NPDC015032. Taxonomy (NCBI): domain Bacteria; kingdom Bacillati; phylum Actinomycetota; class Actinomycetes; order Kitasatosporales; family Streptomycetaceae; genus Streptomyces; species Streptomyces sp. NPDC015032. The sequence goes on from NZ_JBIBVN010000009.1 coordinate 84,851, forward strand.
CGGAATGCCGTGCTGAGCGCGCTGGAGGAGGAGAATCCCGACGCATATGCCAGCTCTGTGATGGTCATGTACCGGTACGCGGGCGCCCGCAGCCGGTCCCGTACCAATCGCAGCCGCTCCTCGCGAATCAGTGCGCGGGGGGTCGTCCCGGCTTGTTGCAGAGCCAGCTGTACCTGGCGCAGCGACCAGCCCAGGGCTCGCGCCATGGTGGCGCCGGTCAGGTGGGGGTCGGCAGCGTGCTCGCGGGCGTACCGGCGGACCACGGTCTCCACCTCCGTCAGGTGACCGGGCGGGGTGGGGCGGTCGTCCCCCGCGGCAAGCATGCACAACAGCTCGACCAGGCGTTCCGACACCGCGTCGAACTGGCCGCCTGCGAGGGCGTCGCGCTCCTCGTGCAGGCCGGTCAGCATGTCGCCCACCACCCGGCCCAGACCCGAGCGGAGGTCGAGGCCCAGGGTGAGCGGCGACGACCGGTTCAACCGCCCGTTCACCTCCTGGGCGGGGATCGACATGATGAACGCCCGCGTTGAGGCGGCCTGCAGGACCTCGAACGGCGCGCCGAAGGTGAGCAGGCACCCGGCGTCCGGGACCAGTCGCAGCTCCTGGCCGTTCTGGCGCAGCAGCAGCTCTCCGGCGACCGGCAGCAGCAAGCGGTAGTCCTCGTCCGGGCTGTGCCGTACCTGGCTCGTGGTCCGGGTGTACTTGATCGTGTCCGACCACCACTGGACGAGTTGATAGGTGGCGGTGCGCTGGCGGATCGTTCCCGCGCGGAAGTCGTCGGTGCGTGGGTATCCGTAGCCCATCTGGCTTTGATACGACGTCACGTGCTCGCCCCAGAATTGGGCGCGCTCACGCGACGTCACGTCCCGGGTCGTGCAGGAAATCACCGTGTAGGTTTTCAAGGCCATCGAAACACCTTTCACCGCGGCCTTCTCACAGTGCGCACAACCGGAGTCGGGTATCACGCTCATGGCATGAGGCTCCGGTAGTGCCGCAACAGTCTAGTGGACGGCGGTGTGATCCAGGCAGTGCGTCAGCGGCTCGATACGCACATGTGTGCGTGGAACTCGTTGTGTTGCGCGTGGTGTCAACTTTCCTACGCGCACGCGCAATTCCGGGCGTGCGATCCAATCCTACGGTTGGTTGCGGGACCCGACTGTGCGCTCGGGCGGGGCGGGTCCTCGCCGACCGAGAGGGGTCGCCCCGCGGCCGTTCCACCTGGTGGAGGAATCCGTGGGCTTCGTGCCGGAGGCCCGAGTACCTGACTGAGGGACAAGATGGCGAACGTCGAACTGATCCAGAAACCGTGCGAGCAGCAAGCGGCATCCCGCTCCGTTCTGAGAGGTCCGGTGGCCCGTGGGGCCTGGGGACTTGTGGTGACCGCAGGGGTCGTGGGCACGAGCGCGGGAGTCTTCGGAGTCGTACCCGTGGCCGCAGAGCCCGTGTCGCGAACACTGCGGTACACCTGCTCGGTTCCGATGGCCGACGAGCGGCGAGGCACCGTGAAGATCGACTCGGACGTCCCGAAGTCGGCGACGGTCGGCATGCCCACACCGAAGTTCGTCATCCGTGCGGCGGTGCCGGTCAACGCGGCTGACGCGCGAGAGTTGCGGAAGGCGGGCATCAAGACCATCACGGGCACGGTGGACGCGAAGGTGCATGTGACGGCGCCGGGCCTCGAGACCGACCTCGGCGTGCCGTTCCAGCTGGCCAGGACCAGCGTTCCGGCGTCCGGACCGTTCCAGGTCAAGGCGACCGGTGTCGCACCGTCGCGCGCCTTTACCCGACCGGGCGGGGCGAGAATCAGCGTCGGCGACCTCACCGCGCACGTCACCGCGAGCGGCGGCATCGTGACCGTCAAGCTCGACCTGTCGTGTGGGCTGGATCCCAAGCAGAACAACGTCGTGGCGTCGTTCGACGTCACCGGGTCGGGAACGACGACGGGTCCGGCCCCGTCCGGAAAGGCTGATACGGCCACCTCGGGCACTGCCGGGTCACGGAACCCGAGCGACGACGCGAGGACGGACACGACCCCGGAAGGCTCGGCCGACCCCTCCGGCGCCATGGCCGAGACCGGGAGCCGGGGCACCAGGAGTCTGGTTCCGCTGGCCGCGGGGTCCGCCGTCCTGGGCACTCTCGCCGTGGCCGCCGCTTTCCGCTTCCGCTCACGCGGCAGGTGACCAGGGGGATGTCCGACACCGTACGCCTCACGCGGTGGGGCTGGTCGGCGCTGACGGTGTCGGCGCTGGTGGTGTCGGTCGCCATAGCCGTCCGGGCGGGAACCGGGGACGTGGACCCAGGCGGGTTGGCGGTCGGGATGGTCGGTCTGATGCTGACGGTAGCGGGCATGGACCAGGCCAGGTCCTCCCAGGCCCGGGAGGACACCGATGCCGCCGGGCTCGCCGACCGCCTCGCCGTCGACATCAGGCAACGCGAGGAGGAAGCCCGCCAGAGACTTCTCGGCGGCAGCGACCGCACCATCAACATCGAGTTCGTCCACCTGCCCTCCCGTGCCCACCGGGCCGCGGACGCGGCACCCCACGGCACATTGGAGGAAGTCGCCGCCTACTACCGCGCTCTTGGGTCCGGCCGACTCGTCATCACCGGCGCGCCCGGAGCCGGTAAGACGGTGCTCGCCCTCCACCTCATGCTGCTTCTGCTCGCCGACCGAACGCCGGGCTGCCCCGTTCCCGTACGGCTGTCGTTGTCCACCTTCGACCCCGGCCAGACCAAGCTCGACGACTGGCTAGCCGACCAGCTCGCCCGCGTACACAGGCTACGCCCCGCCGCGGCAGCCGCCCTCGTCAGAGCCCGTCTGGTCCTTCCGGTGCTCGACGGCCTCGACGAGATGGACGGCAGGGAGGATCCCGGGCTCGGTTCCCGCGCCGCGGCCGCCCTGGAGGCCATGAACAACTACCTCCACGGCACCGCCAAGGGCCAGCTCGTCCTCACCTGCCGCAGCACCCCGTACGCCGCTCTCGAACACGTGAGTCTGTGGGCGCAGGACGCCTCCCGTATCGACATCGCCCCTGTCAGCCCGGCCGCGGCCGAGGCGTTCGTCACCGCCCGGGCCATCGATCCGGACCGCTGGGCACCCGTCCTGGACGCACTCCGCGCCGTCCCCGACAGCCCGCTGGCCCGGGGCCTGTCCACCCCCTGGCGGCTGACCCTGGCGCTCGCCGTCTACGACGAGCGCGACCCCGAACACGGCTGGGTTCGTGATCCCGCGGAGCTCCGTCAACGCGGCCTGCGAACCCCCGAGCAGATCCGGGACCACCTGTTGGATCTGTACATCCGCGGTGCCTCCCCGATGGACGACACCGCCGCGCCCTACACGCGGCAGCAGGTGTGTATTTGGATGACGGTCCTCGCCCACCACCTGCGCACCAACACCGGTGCCCGCGAGGTGGCCGGACGCCGTCTGTCGAACACCGACCTCGTGCTCCACGAATTGTGGCCGCTCACCGGCCACCGCCGCGCCCGCACCGTCCACGTCCTCCTGACCATCGCGGTGTGGGCCGTTGCCGACCTGCCCGCGGGCCTGCTCGACGCGTGGAGCGTGTACGTGCGGAACGTGACGCTCATGGCGGCAGGCAGCCTTCTCGTGGGAATCCCTCCCTGGCCGATCCCGTCCCGGCTGGAACGCATCACGGTCGGAACGCGTGTCGGACGACGCCAGCTCGTGAACGGGCTCGTGGGCGGGCTCTTCTGGGGAGGGCTCATCGTCGTGCTCGACATCGGGAACGTCGTCGGGCTGGTGATCGGGCTCGTGTACGGATCGGTGGTGGGACTCGTCGGAGGGGCGACCGTCGGGGCCGGACTGGCGGGCGTGCTCTCGGACGCACCCGAGATCCGCAGGCCGCACGGGCTCGCGTCGCCGCGCCGCATGGTGCGGGACGACCTGGTGACCGGGCTCGTGACCGGCCTCGTGGTCGGGCTCGGGTTCGTCCCCTTCTACGCGGTCGCCCTGAGCCCCGTCCTCGCGTTCGGGGCGGTGTTCATCTACATGGCCCTGTTCGGCCTCGGTGGCGGGCGGGTGCTCGCGCTGGTCTACAACCGCCTGTTCAGATGCGGCTACCGGGGCGCGCTCGACGTGCTGTTCAGGCCCTGGCGCGCGTTCGGGCCCCTGTTCAGGACAGGCGCCGGCCCGGCCCTCGGAACGGCTGGGGTCCGCTACGTGGCTCTCCTGCTCTGTACTCGCCGCTGGTGGTCCGACCAGCCACTGCCCTGGCGCCTCGGCCGCTTCCTCGACTGGTGCTGCGACGCGGGTCTGATGCGCACCGCCGGGATCGCCTACCAGTTCCGCCACCGCGAGCTCCAGGACTTCCTCGCCCGCGGGGACATCCGCCACGACCCGCCGGGCGGCCCCGTGTCCGCGTGAACCCCGGGTGGCTGGTCGGTCACAAGGGTGCGGTCCGGTGCCCGCTCACGTCAGGCCTGACCGGACGAGCCCCCGATGGCCGTGCGAGCCGGGGAGTCGGGGCAAGCGCCAACCGGGCGAGGGGAGACCGGACGACAGCCGCCGACGGCGCGCGGTCGGTCGGTCGGCCGTCGGCGGACCCGTATGAGCGCGCGGCGGAGTGAGCCAGGCGCGGCGGGAGGCAGCGCGGGGCGGTCGACGGCGAACAGGCAATCACGCCAAGGACGACCAGATGCCGGACGGCGCGTTGCGAACGCGGCCGACCAGCAGGCGACGATGAGGCGGGCACACAGGTTCAACAGCCAGAGCGCCCAAGGCGAACTGAAAGGTTGCAGGCCGCGTGGCACTTGTCGCCAAGTCATTGTGCTTTCGCGAATCCCGGCGCCGCCGCAGTGTTCCACCGGAGCCGTCCTCGACACAGAGGCCGTCGCCAGCGCGACAGGTTGGGATTGGTAAGCGTCGATAATCCTGGGCGCTGTATTCGGTAGTTTGAGGCGGTTGCTCTTCACGCTCGGTGACCGTGAAATGTGGTGGGACGCGCACTGACCGTGCTCATAGGATGCACAGGAACTGCATCGACCACCTGCGGGGGACGTGTTGAGTGAGCTGACCTGCGTCGCGCCAGAGGTCCGGGACCGGCTCGTTGTTCGGTTCGGCGCTGATGTGCTCGGTTGGTGTGACGAGTTGCCGACTCTCGTTGATGAACTTGCTGCTCGTTGGAATCTGGATCTTGTTTCGTCGGGTGGCGGAGGCACCTCGCGGGTGTTCCGTTGTTTGCAGCGTGACACTGGTGCCTCGGTGTGGCTGAAGCTCACGCCAGAGCCCTTGATCGCCCGCGAGGAGGCCGAAGCCCTGCGAGCCTGGGCAGATATGCCGTCGGTCGTCACTCTGCTGGCGGCGGACCTCGCCATCGGGGCCCTGCTGCTGGAGCATGTGCAGCCGGGAGTGCCGGTGCGGCAGCTCGCTTGGAATGTGCCCGAGGCCGCGGTCCTGCTGCGAGACCTGCGGGTCTCGCTTCCCGTGTCAGGGAAGCACTCGGTACTGCGGCCACTCTCACACCGGATCGACTTCCTGTTCGATTTGGCTGAATGCAGGCTGGCGGCGGCCCGCGCGAACGGCGTGGTTGCCCCGACGGTGCTCGGTCAGGCCCGAGCAGCCGCCCTGGAACTTGCAGCCAGTGGGCCTGTGGGGCTCGTGCATGGTGATCTCCATCCGGCGAACGTGCTGTCTGGTCCGGGCGCCCGCATGGTGGCGATCGATCCGAGGCCGACGTGGGGCGACCCGGACTTCGATGCTGTGGACTGGGTGCTTGAAGGAGTTGCAGATCTGGCCGTGCTGGAGCAGAGGGTCGAGGAGCTGGCGGCGCTGGTGCCTGGCATGTCTCCTTGTCGTGTACTGGATTGGTGCCGGGCCCTGGCCGCCCTCATTGCGGTCCCCAGAATGTGTGCGGGGCGGGACGATGCGGAGACCCGGTTCCTCATTGCCCTGGCCGGCGGCTGATCCGAGTGGTGGCTGTGACCGGATCCGTTCGGCCGTTTCCACTGTGTCTGTCGGCTGCTGTGGGCGCCCGGAGCGTAGTTCTTCCAGGGGGCTCCGGCGTCGGTGGCGATGCGGGTGGTGCTCTTGTCGTGGTAGCCGAGTGCCTGGGCGATGACGGGGGCTGGGGCTTGGAGGACGAGCTGGCGGATGGCGGAGGTGCGGCCTTTCTCGGCGGGGATGCCGAGTGCCCGCAGTGCGTCGCGCAGGGTGCCGGGGTGCATGGGCTGGCTCGCGCGGCGGCCGGGGAAGAGCCAGGGTGAGTTCTGGTTGATGGCTGGGGTACTGGCGGGCAGGGCCTGGAGGTAGTCGAGCAGGAGGGTGGCCACTGGTTCGGGGACCGGGGTGGGCGGATCGCCGAGGCGGAGTGCGACGTGTTGGCCCTCGCGGAGGACATCGTCGGTGGTCATGCGGACGATCCGGCAGTAACGCCTACCCCCGGTCCGGGCCCGAAGCACAGCCGAGCCAGAAGCTGGACAAGGCGCTCAACGTCATTGACCAGGCGGGCAGCGGGCTCGACAACGCTCTGTTCCGTGAACACCCGGAGCAGGGAGAGGTCACCATGTACTACCCGCACCCGGAGGATCGAGCCAGGGCGGTCTAGCCTCTGGCCTGGTGTGTACGACCCCCGCCAGCGCTGCGGGGGTCGTCCCGATTTCGGCGCGGTTCAACTGCGAGGCGAAGGATTGCAAGCCGAGGGTCACTGACTTCAAGGACTCGCTGGTCATCGACGCGCGAACCCTACGCCGCTGTTCCCCGCCGGTGCTGGGCCTCGTCGGGATCGCCGATCGGCATGGTCGGCGAGTCGTCCTCACCACGGTTGCGTCCCTCGACCAGGCCGTCGTACGCCCAGTCCTCACAGCACCTCTCGCACCACCATTCCCCAGGAGCGACGTTCACCAGGCCGTCAGGCGTTGATAGGCGACGGCACTTCCCGCAGCGTCCGCCCATGCCTTCAACGGTCCGTCACGGTTCTGCTCATGGGGAGGGGCCAGGTGGGGCGCACGGGCGCGCAGGCCCAGCTCGGCGCCGCTTTCTGCACCATGCGGCACGCATGCCACGGACGGTCCGGTCCTGCGCAACGGCCTGTGTCTCTCGCACGCTCCTTCCCCCGTGGGTCGTGAAGCGCCGCCGGTACGCCGAGTACGGGGCCCCGCTGTACCTCCTCGTCGACCGGATCGAGGGCAGCGTCACCCTGTTCTCCGAACCCGGCCGGCTCGGCTACACCCGCGTTGATGGCCCCCACCCCTTCGGCATGGTGCTGCGCCTGCCCGAGCCGTTCGGCCTGGACCTGGACACCAGCGGCCTGTCATCGGCCTGACCTGCCGCACGGCCCTATAGCACCCGGGCCGCGCCGGGCACCCCCCTGCCCGGCGCGGCGTACGGTGGAGACATGGCCGGGCGGGTACGCCGGTGCGCGTACATCCACTGCTCCAAGCCGCTGCCGGCGAAGGCCCGCAGCGACAAGTAGTTCTGCGGCCCAGCGTGCAAGGCGGCGGCGCGCCGGTGGCGTCGCGACTATGCCGAGGCCGTCGCGATCGGCTTAATGGTGCAACCTCGGAGTGGAGACTGAGCACGTGGCGCCCTGCCCCGTGTGCGGTCGTAGATTCGCCCTGGGGCATGGCCATCGACGTGATTCGATCTACGACCGTCCCGCGTGCCGACAGGCTGCCTACAGGGCGCGCCACCGGGCAGAGCGGGTACGTGAAGTCGTCACTCGTAACGGATCGCCGTACCCACTTCAGCCCGCTGACCAGCACTAATCTGAACACCTACGAGACCTCCCGCCGCGAACTGACGGTACGGTTTACCGCGGCTGGGTTCGTTCACCTCCGGTGATGCGTTCTTCATCACCCCGGCCCACGTACCCCGGATCAGCGCTTTGGCCCGGGGTACAGCCGTGTCTCCGCCAGCAACACCGCCTGGCCCGGCACTCTGTGCGCATGACCGACGTCTTTGACCACGCCCCGCAGGTATGGAACGCCGCCCAGCTCCGCGCAGCACTCAAGGACCTGCCCGACGACACACCCATCCACATCGGTGTCGCCGAAGACCCAGGCGACTTCGGCGGGTACCGCGAGTCCGTCCTCGTCGACGCTCACCACGTGGAGAGCTGGTGGCCGGCCACTGGCACCACGCCGGAACGGGCAGAGAAGGAGAAGGTGCTCACTCTCTTTGCCGACTGGACGCCCGGAGAGTACGACCTGCTCGACTGAAACTCCCGCGCAACGGCATTCCCGGAGCCGGCAGCCGCGCCCGGCGACGTACCGGCCCCGATCGAGGCGGCCCGTACCCAGCGACGCCGCCAGGCCGACGTCTCCCACTCGGCAGCCCTACGCAGGGCGAGGGCGGAGCGAGCGGCAAGGGATGCCAGGGCTCTTTCCCGCGGGGAACGGCCCCCTTCGTTGGTTCAGCGCCCGCTATGGCGCGCCTGCCGCGCGGTGACCAGGCCACGCCAGCGATTGCGGGCGTGCCGTTCGCTGTCCAGCCACCGGGCTCCGGAGATCTGGTCGAGGGCGCGTCGGCCATGAACTGGGCATTCCCGGAGCCGGAGGGGGCGTCGGCCGACCAGCTGGCGATCGACGCGGCCCGCGTGCAGCGCCGCCGCCAGGCCGCGGCGACCGAGGCAGCTGCGCTGCGCCAGCGCCTGGAGCGGACGTCGATTTCGACGTTGACCTGCGCGAGTTGCAGGGGCAGGAGCGACTTGATGTGTTCTGCGGCTTCTTGCGGGAGATCGGGCGGGGGTTGGGTAAGCCGGTGCTGATGCATCCGGAGGGTGCCCATGGTCATCCGGTGCTCGGATTCGATGTCGAAGCTGATCGAGTCGTCCTTCTTGCGGAGCCACTGGTCAGGTGACTGGGCCTGAGGGCTGGAGTTCGTGGAAGCATCGCGGAGCAGCACCCGGTTCAGCCTCCGAGGCGGTGTGCAAGGTGGAGCAGATCTGCTAGGTGCAGCACCCGGCCGTCGAATCCTGGGAGGGGCACATGGAGCGGCTGGGTCCAGCGGGCGGGGATTGCATCCAGCCCGTAGTGCGACCCCGCGAGGCCTCCAGTCACCGCGGCGACGGTGTCCGTGTCACCGCCGAGGTCGATCGCCGCGCGTATCGCCTCTTCGAAGCTGGCCGTGGTGCGTAGGGCCCAGACGGCGGAGCCCAGGCAGGGCCAGACGGCACCGTTGAACTCGGTCGCCCGATCGGGGTGCCAGTCAGGCGCGAGGACGGTGGCGTAGCGGCCGCGGTGGTCGGGGTGGACATGCGCCAGGATGTCCGGGAGCGCGGTGAGGGGGTCGGTGTCCTCGAACGCGACGCGGATGAGTTCGTGGAAGATCGCGGTGCCTTCCCAAGCCGCGCGGTCGCCGTGAGTCAGGGCAGCGATCCGGCGGGCCGCGTCCATGTTGGCTTCTTGGCCAGCGGCCGCGAAGTGGACTGCGGAGGTCGATGCCCGCATCAAGGAGCCGTTTCCGGCTGCTCGTTGGTTGACCTGGAAATGGATCGCGGCGGCGAGGTCCCAGGGCATGCTGTTGGTCAGGACGTCTTCGGTCTGCAGGCCGATGTCCTTGGGGTCTGATGCTGCCCACCGCTGGAAGCGGGCGAAGATGTCCGGCAGATCCAGCCCGCCCCGCTCCAGCAGTGACTCCGCGACCAGGATGGCCATCTGCGTGTCGTCGGTTGCCTCGCCGGGGTCCCAGCCACCGCCTCCGCACATCTCGTCGCCGGCACCAGGCGCGGGAAACCGCGCGGAGAACGCTCCCTGGGGACCGAACTCGAAGGGGCCACCCAGCGCGTCACCCACCGCTGAGCCGACGATCACGCCGGCGGCCCGTTGAATCCGCTTCATTCGCGCAGGTTATCTGTGCCGCGCAGACGGCCGCGGCCCTATTACTCCTTCGCTTCCCGAACTATCGGTGGCGAACGCGTCGCGTCCCAGTGCCGCCTGAGACATCCGGCGTCTGAGACACCGGTACAGGTCACATAACACCGTCCAGCGCTGTGCCCGGGCGGAGCTCCATGCCGGCGACCGCCAGGTCCATCCAGTGCTGGGTGACGACCCGCCCGGACCGGGCGTACAGGATCACCGTGTCGTCGGTGCGGCGCAGCACCGTTCTGTGGCCGTCATTCTCCAGACTTTGATGTGTCTCATGAGACACATGGCTACCCACATGACGGCTCCTGCGAGTGCGCGTCTCGGCCTTGGCCTTCTCGGAGAGGGGCTCCGATGACCAGGTCCTCGTTGAGCTTCGCGACCACGGCAGCGGCGAGGGGCGGAGCGTGACAGATAGTCCACTCTTCGACGGAAGCCAGGAAACCGACGAGCTGGTCCTGAACCGAACTCAGGAGTTCCGGCAGCTGAGCCAGAGGCAGATCGATGGGGAGCTCTTCCTGATGATTCCCATCAGGCCACAGCCGGGCGATCGCCCCGACGTACTCGACGCGCGGCGTGGGATCGTGGCCAAGCCACAGCTCTTCTCCGTTCATCAGGTCAAGCCAGTCTCGCCAGTTCTCCAGACCGAAGCAGCATCCAGGCGATGCAGTGACTCCGGTGGCGGTGTTCCGGATCTGCAGGCCGCCGGGAGCGATGACACAGTCTGTTGTCAACAGATGGCTGACCTGCTCCATGCTGTCCTCGGGCTCGAGGGTCTGGCGCTCGTGATCGGTCTTGTTGTAGCTGGTCAGGACTGCCATGGCGGTGCCGATTTCTCGCGCAGACAGTTCGCCGGACAGGGGCAGGAAGTGGTTTGGGGGCGGGTCAGCAATGGGCCACAGCGCAAAGTCGGTGGCGTCGCAGGTCTCCAGCACGGCATCCATGATCAGCACGTCTCCAGTGTCGCTCGTCAGATGGCGTGGACGCCTCGCCATTTCTGGGGCCCGCGTTCTCACCCGCCCGAGCCGCGCTTCCGGGGCAACGGACCGGCAGCAATGGGGGTATGCGTTCCTACGGGCCATCAGGAACGAGGCCGCGCGGTTCGCCCGGCGAGGAGGATCGCGGGGCGACGATCCCCGTCCTGAGATTGGTCGTAGCATGTCAAGAATCATGGTGATGTGCCTTGTTGTCTCCAGGGCGTCATGCCTCAATGGGGCTGCAAGCTTTCCTTGACGGTATGTCAGGGAAATGCGTCCTTCCGGCGTGACGTGGCGAATTGACGTCGCCGGAAATCCCCCCACACGAAGGGCAACCACCATGAGGCATGGCATACGGCGAATCGCTGTCTGCTCCGTCCTTGCCGCGGGCACGCTCGCGCTCGCACCCGCGGCCGACGCGGTCACCCCCACGACCGCCACCGTTTCCTTCGACTGCGGCCTGTACGGCTCGGGCGCCGCGACCCTCACCGCGACCCAGAACGGCACGTCCGCGACCATCGACCTCTCGACGTCGGCCATCACCGCCCCCATCGACGTCGGGGCGAACTCGGTCAAATCGACACTCACGCTTACCAACAAGGGCGCGGGCGCGGTGACATTCACCGGCAGCTCCAACCCTGCCATTCCCGCCGGAAGTCCTGTGTCCACGGGCCCGCTCAGTGGGACCGTCGCGTCAGGGGACAGCCTGGAGGCCAAGTCCCTCAAGGTCGTGGTCATGGGCATCACCGCGACATGCAACGCGACCTCCGCCCAGACGCCCGGGCCTTTCGTGTTCTGAGCCGATCGCCGGGCACCGGTGAAAGCGCCGGTCCGGGGCATCGGTGCGGTCGGCCGGCACCCCCGTCCACGGACGGGGCCACCGGCCGACCGCTCATTCCCGACCGGCACCCACCCGGCGGCGTGAACGCGCTGTACCCGGACGGCCGGGAGGGCTGGAGCGCATCGCGTGTTTCCCGCGGGGCACTGACGGACCTATGGGGAATGCCGATGGTGCGGGCGCCCGGCCGCTCACGGAACGGAGTGGTCCGTCGCGGCCGGTACCGGGCGGTCGGTGGCGTCGGGGAGGAAGGTGATGTGGGGTGCCCCGGTGCGTGGGTGAATGACCACTTCTCCCGCCACCCCGTACACCTCGCGCAGGAGTTCCACGGTGAGTACCTCGGCGGGCGGGCCGGACACGATGACTTCGCCGTCGCACAGCACATGGAGGCGGTCGCAGTAGTACGCGGCCAGGTTGAGGTCGTGGAGTGCGACCAGGACGGTGGCGGGGAGCTGCCGCAGTATGCCGAGGACTTCGAGCTGGTGGCGTATGTCCAGGTGGTTGGTGGGCTCGTCGAGGACGAGCAGCGAGGGCTGCTGGGCGAGGGCGCGGGCGATGAGTACGCGCTGGCGTTCGCCGCCGGAAAGCCGGTCGAAGGAGCGGTCGGCCAGGAGGGCTGCGTCCACGGCTGCGAGGGCCGACTCGATCAGCCGGTCATCCTCGGCGGTGTCGCCGGCGAGCAGACCCTTGTGCGGGGTGCGGCCCATGGCGACGACCTCCCGTACCGTCAGGTCGAAGCCGGCAGTCGGCTCCTGTACCACTGCGGCCAGGGTCCGTGCCAGCCTGCGTACGGGCAGGGACCAGGCATCGGTTCCATCGATCCGTACCTGTCCGGCGTCCGGGCGCAGGACGCGGTAGACGGCGCGCAGGAGGCTGGACTTGCCGCTGCCGTTGGGGCCGACCAGGCCGATCACCTCGCCGGGGCGGGCGTGCAGTGAGACGTTCCGGACGAGGTGGCGTGCCCCGGCGGTCAGGGTGACGCCGTCTACGGTGAGTTCGGTCGCGCTCATCCCACTCCTGGGTCGGTGTTCCGTCGGGCGTCGCGGCGCATGAGCCAGAGGAAGAAGGGACCACCGCACAGCGCCGTGAGCACCCCGACGGGGATCTCCATGGGCGCGGCGACGGTACGAGCGGCGATGTCGGCCCAGATCAGGAAGACCGCTCCGCCCAGTGCGGCCGTCGGCAGCACACGACGGTGGTCGCCGCCTACGAAGAGACGCACGATGTGCGGCAGCATCAGGCCGACGAAGCCGATTGGTCCGGCCGCCGCGACCAGTACCCCGGTGACGAGGGACAGCATGATGAACATGCGGGTCCGGAACCGGGCCACGTCCAGTCCCATCGTCGTGGCGGCCTCTTCACCCGCCAGCAGCAGGTTCAGGTGCCGTGCCTGCACCAGGAGGACGGCGATGCCGAGCAGCAGGGCCGCGCTGGGCAGCCACAACGTGCCCCAGCTGACGCCGCCGAGGCCGCCGAGGGTCCAGGCGAGCACCGCGCGGGCCTCGTGGCCCCGGCCGGCGGTGAGCAGCAGCAGGTCCATCACCGCGGTGAGCACCGCCGCGGTCGCCACGCCGGACAGCACGAGCCGCACCGAGGTGATGCGTCCGCCGGTGCGGGCAGTCGCGTACACCACCACCAGCGAGCCCAGGGCACCGGCGAACGCGGCGGCCGACATCGGCACCGGCCCGAACACACTCGCGCCGAAGACGATCATCGAGACCGCGCCGAGAGAGGCTCCGGAGGAGACGCCCAAGAGGTACGGCTCGGCAAGCGGGTTGCGGATCAGGGCCTGCATGGCGGTGCCCACCACCGCGAGCCCGGCACCGGTCACGGCCCCGAGCAGCACGCGCGGTGCGCGCACGTCGAGGACGATCGTCTCCCGCGCCCGGGACCAGTCGGGATCCGTCCAGTCGGCGCCCAGGGCATGTGTCACGATGCCCCACACCTGGCCGGGCGGCACGTGTACCGAGCCGATGGACAGGCCGGCCGTGGCGGAGAGCACCAGCAGCAGCGCGAGGACGGCCGACGTGAGCGCGAGGGTGATGCCACCCGGCCGGTTCATGCGGCGCCCGCTCCGAGCCGCCGGCGCGTCGGGGGCGTCGGTCTTCGCGGGCGTCCTTGTCACCGGAAGCTCTCGGGATGCAGGCCGCGGGCCAGGCCGTCGACCGCGTACGCCGACCGGATGCCGACCAGGGTCTCGGTCAGCGGCAGCACCACGAACCGCTTGTTCTTGACGGCGGGGACATCGGCGAGTGCGGGCTGCGAGAGCAGGAACTCCTTCTTCTGCTGGACACTTCCGGAACCCGCGTAGTCGTAGATGGCGATGACCTCCGGCCTGCGGGCCACGACCTGCTCCCAGGAGACATCTCCGAAGACGCCGTCGAGGTCCGCGAAGACGTTCCGGCCGCCGGCCAGCCGGATCAGCTCGCTGCCCAGGCCCTTGCCACCCGCGGTGAAAGCCGTCTTGTCGCCGCTGTCGTACACGAAGACGGACACTTCGGCCTTGCCCTCGACCGCCGTGGTGGCCTTGTCGACGCGTCCCCGGAGATCGGCCACCAGCTTGTCGGCGCGGTCCGGGACGCCGAAGATGCTGCCGACGGTGCGGATCTCGTCGTAGGTGTCGCTCATCGTCACCTGCTTCTTGCCGCAGGATTCGCGGTTGAGGTAGGTGTCGATGCCGGCGTCGGCGAACGCCTTGCGGGAACGGCCCTCGTTCTCCGCGAACGCGCTGCCGTAACCGCCGTAGACGAAGTCCGGCTCCGCGTCGAGGACGGTCTCGAAGGACGGCTCCTTCCTCGCCAGTTCGGGTATCGCCTCGAAGTCCTTCTTCAGCCCGGGCAGGACGTCCGAGTCGGGGAAGGCGGTGCCGGCCATGCGGTCCTTCAGGCCCAGGGCGAGCATCAGTTCCGCCGGATGCTGATGGATGGTGACCGCCCGCGAGGGCGGTCTGACGTACGTCGTCTTCACGCCGCAGTTGTCGATGCTGATCGGGAAGCCCTCGACCGGTGACGCGTCGGCCTTCGGGTCCCCGGCGGATTCGTCGCCCGTGCCACAGCCCGCGATCAGCAGGGTGGTGGACAGGGCGACGACCGCGGCGACGGTGCGCAGGGCACGACGGGGGAGGGCATGGGGGAAACAGGGGCGGCGGGGTATGCCGAAGTACACGTAGAGCCTCCTGGGGAGTCCGCGCTCCTCAAAACGGGCCCGCGACAGGCCAGTGTCCTGACTCCCGGATCGACGCTCCCCCCGCCTTCCCGCGCAGGGCGCAGGGGCATGTCGAAGGGTTGTACTCCCCGGTCACAGTGGCGGGACCGTGCCGGATTCGCACCGGCTTCCTGTCTCCCGTCGCGGCGATGACCTGCCGATATTACGTTTCAACGAGGCTGCCGCACAAAGGGCGCCCATGTGAGTGATCGCACGTCGCCGAACGGGTTCGTCCTTGGGAAGGCGGAGCCGCAGGACGTACAGCGCGATGTGGACCGCTTTCCGCCGGCGAGGCCTCGCGAACGGGCAGCGACCGGTGGCCGGGATGCCCCTGCCCGGCGAGGCGTCCGCGCCTCGCGCGACGATGCCCGATGCAGCCGTTGACCCTACGGTGGTGGCATGGCGGTGATCAGCGGTTGGAGGCGATGGACGCGGCCCCGGATCGGTGTGATGGAAGCACTGGGCCTGGCTGCGCTGTTCCTGTTGTCGGTCGTGGCTTCCTCGGTCGTACCGCACGAGCACACGGTCTCCTTGCGGTGGCCTGCCGTGGTGCTGGCAGGTGTCGGTTGCTCCGCGCTGGTGTGGCGCCGGCAACACCCTTTCGGCGTACTGGTCGTCGCGGTTGGCTGCGGGGTGGCCTTTCAGGTGCTCGGATTCCGCGAGAGCCCTCTGGTGATCAGCCCGGTCCTGGTGTCGGTCTACACCGTGGCCGCACTGACCGACCGGCGTGCCACCTGGACCGCGGCAATATTCGCGGCTTCCGTTCTGGTGGGCGTCGCCGTGCTGTGCGACCCGCACGCATGGCTGGCCCCCGACAACGCGGCGATGCTGGCGTGGACGGCGCTGCCCGCCGCGGTCGGGGACGGGCTGCGCTCACGGCGGGCCTATGTGGCGGCCGTGGAGGAGCGGGCGGAACACGCGGAGCGCACGCGTGAGCAGGAGGCGCAGCAACGGGTGGCGGCCGAACGGGTGCGGATCGCGCGCGAGCTGCACGACATCGTCGCGCACCACATCGCCTTGATCAACGCGCAGGCAGGCGTGGCCGTCCATCTGGTGGAACGGCGGCCGGAACAGATCGTGGCAGCCTTGGAGGACATCCGGGACACCAGTCGGTCCGCGCTGGACGAACTGCGGGTGACCGTGGGGCTGCTGCGGCAGTCCGACGACCCGGTGGCGCCGCGTGACCCGATGCCCGGCCTGGCGCGCGTACCGGCGCTTCTGGCCTCGTTCGAGCGCGCCGGTCTGACCGTGAGCCATACCCGGCGGGGCATCGCCGAACCGCTGGCGCCGACGGTCGACCTGGCCGCGTACCGCATCGTCCAGGAGGCCCTGACGAACGTGCACAAGCACGCCGGTGCCGACCATGCCCGCTTGTTCCTGCACTACCGCCCCGAGCGGCTGACGATCACCGTCGAGGACGACGGACGGGCCGGACGGGACCACACCCGTCCGGGAACGGGGCACGGGCTGATCGGGATGCGCGAGCGTGCTGCCACGGTCGGGGGCCGGCTGTACGCGGGAGTGCGCCCGGAGGGCGGATTCACCGTGACGGCCGAACTTCCGCTGCGTCCCGGCCTGGTGATGGGCAAACCACCGAGGAGAGACGGGAATGACGGTTCGCGTACTGCTTGCCGATGACCAGGCCCTGCTACGGGGCACCTTCAAGATGCTGTTCGACTCCACCGACGACATGGAGACGGTGGGGGAGGCATCCAACGGGGAGGAGGCGCTGGAACTGACACGTACGGAGCGCCCCGATGTGGTCCTGATGGACATCCGCATGCCGGAGATGGACGGCCTCGACGCCACACGGCTCATCAGCGAGTCCGAGGACCTCACCGCGGTGAAGGTGCTCATCCTGACCACCTTCGAGGACGACGAGCACGTCGCCGAGGCTCTGCGCGCCGGTGCGAGCGGCTTTCTCGGCAAGGGGGCCCGGCCCGAGGAGCTTCTCGACGCCGTCCGCACGATCGCCGCCGGCGAGGCACTGCTGTCCCCGTCGGCGACGCGTGCGCTGATCAAGCGCTTTCTCGCGCAGCCGGATCCGTGCCCGGCGGGTGTGCACGAGCGGTTGGAGTGCCTGACGCGGCGGGAACGCGATGTCGTGGGGCTCGCGGCACTGGGGCTGTCGAACGACGAGATCGCAGAACGTCTGTTCGTCAGTCCACTGACTGCCAAGACCCACGTCAACCGGGCCATGACCAAGCTGGCGGCCCGCGACCGGGCCCAGCTCGTCGTCATCGCCTATCAGTGCGGCCTGGTCAGTCCGGCAACGGAATCCGGGCCTCCACAGGAGCCTCTGTAGGCGTCGGCGCGGTATGTACACGTCGTCGCAGTCGTAGGCAGTCGTGGCGGATACCGCAGCCGTGGTAGCCGGGAATCGCTGCGGCGGGACGACGCGCCGGGGGCCGTTCCTGGGCGAAGGTGGGAAGGCGAACGGAGGTTTCGCCATGATCGAAGTCCACTGCCCGGTTGAGCGGTACAGCACCGGATCGACATCGACGACCGCGGTCGTCGCCGCAGTTCTCGGCGGCCGGACGGTTCTGTTCGTGGCCGTCCCCGATACGGCGACGGCACCTCGGGCAGACCGGTCGCTCCCGCCGCGTGCGCAGCCGCCCGTCCCGGGCATCACCGCCCGGATTCTCACCGGAGCGACGCCTGCTCCCGGAGGGCAGCGGCAGTCGCCACCCGATGTCCTCGCCGGTTCCGGAGCTGCCCCCGTTGCGGGGCCACACTCCGCCGGATCCCGGACCTCGCGCCTTGCGAAGGCACAGCGACACACCGGCGCCCAACGGCAGCCGCGGGACTGAAGGCGGCCTCGACGCCCCCGCCCGGCGGCCCGGCGTCCCCTTCTCCCGGACACTCACGCCCGACCCCGTGGCCTCGACGACCGCGTGACCGGTATCCCAGCTCAGGAAGGACACCCTCCCATGCTCACTGCAACCGAGAAGCGCCGCACGATCGGTGAACGACCGGCCGAAGACCACGGCCTCGAGGCCCCTGCGGCCGACGAGGCGAGCACGGTGGGAGCCCAGCTGGAATCCGGCTCCACGTACCGGGACGGGCACGACTGCGGTGCGGCCCTGCCCGTACACCTGCTCCTCCTCCGCGACGCCCTGGCCGACACTGCCGGCCGGCACAGGGGGACTTCCGGGGACGGCCGGGCCGAGCACCGCCACATGGCACCCTGCCGACGCAGTCCGGCCCGCACGGACGGGGCCCCGCAGCTCACCCTGTCCCAATGGGTCAGCAGGACCGCCAGGATCGGGGACCAGAGCTGATGTGAAGGACCGGAGCCGACATGAAGGACCAGAACCGACGTGAAGGCAACGACGAGCCCGGGGCGGCCCGGCACCCGGCCCCGGGCCGCCCGACAGCCGGACGCGGCGAGGCGGCCGCCGCCCGATCGGCGGACCCTCCACTCGGCGTGCGAACGTGCCGCCCAGGCCCGCTGGGTACCGCGATGTCGGAAATCGTTCGCTGCCGGACGCCGGACGCCGGACGCCGGACGCCGGACGCCGGACGCCGCCGCGCGTCCGTCGGCCGGGCCCTGTCCTGTCCGGGCCCTGTCCGGGCCGTCATCCCAGCAACTGCGGGGGAACGAATCCCGCCGCTGCGAGGCGGTGCCACAGCTCATCGGGGATCGGGAACCGGGATGCCGCGGCATTCGCCGTCACCTCGGTCGCGGGCCGGCAGCCGACGACGACCGAGGTGACCGCAGGATGCAGGAACGGGAACTGGATCGCGGCTGCGGCGAGCGGGACCTCGAACTCGGCGCAGAGCGCGCGGCACCGCTGTGCGCGGGCCAGTGCCTCCGCGGGTACCGGTCGATAGTTGAACATGGCACCGGGAAAGGGGGCGGCGAGGAGACCGGTGCTGAGGACCCCGCCCACGACCACGGCGGTGCCGGTCTTCACGCACAGCGGCAGCAAGGTCGTCAGCGCGTCGTGGTCGAGCAGGGAGAACCGGCCGGCTATGAGGGCGACGTCCACGTCGAACTCCGCCACGTACGAGGCGAGGGGCCCGCTGTGGTTCATTCCGAACCCGATCGCCCGGACCAGCCCTTCGTCCCGCAGCCGACGCACCGCCGGACAGGCCGTTCGCCGGACCACCTCCGCGTGGTCGTCCGCATCGTGCAGGTACAGGACGTCCACCGACGAGCGCCGCGGGCGTGTCAGGCTCGACTCCAGCGACGTGCGGATCCCGCGCTCCGTCCAGTCGGTCACCACGTCCCCCGGCGCGCCGTCCGGCCCGGGCCGCAGCAGCCATCCGGTCTTTGCGGAGATCACCGGCTCGATGATCCCGGCCGGCGGCAGCAGACGGCCCAGTCGCTCCTCGGCGAGACCGTGGCCGTACCGCGGCGCCGTGTCGAAGTAGGTGATGCCCGCCCGGGCCGCGGCACCCAGCGTCGCGGCCGCGTCCTGGTCGGTCACCTCCTGGAACAGGCCGCCCAGCGGGGCGGTACCGATCCCGAGCCGCGGCAGATCGAAGGGCAGCCGGGACGGCGCCCCGTGCGCCGCAGAGCCGGTCATCGGGTCACCTCCCACGGGGACCGGTAGGTCGGCCGGCCGCCGCGCAACGTCAGGGTCGGGGTCAGCCGCACCCGTGTGGCGCCGGGCAGCTCGACGCCGCAGTAGCGCCCGTCGACGTCCTGCACGGGTCCCTCGTCCAGGCGAACGGTGCACACGAGATGTTCGGCGAACGAACCAGCCTGTACGACCAACGAGCGCGGAGTGCTGCCGAGGTTGACCAGCTCCACCACGGTGTGGTCGGGCCGGATGTCGGACACGAGCGCGGCGACGTCCGCGGGCAGCCCGGGCCGCCGTTCGCCGGCGTCGTAGTAGCGCAGATGCAACTGCGCCAGGCCGCCGTTATAGAGGACCTGCGGGGATCCGGTGGTCAGCTGGGGAACCATGAGTGTGCACCCGCCGCCCATCGCGCGCAGATGCGGCTGCCAGTGTTCGCCGAGGGTGCCCATCTCCCCGGCGCTCCGGTGCTCGGCGTGCCGCAGCACCGCGTCCAGCGGAGTGCGGGCCAGGTCCAGGAAGGACTGGTCGCCGGTCAGCAGCGTCGCGTTGGCCGCCCCGGTGATCGTGGCGGACCCGACCGGTGAGAGCCCGTGCGGCCACGACCATCCGTAGTGGCCGACCACGCCGCAGGCCGGGGGACCGGTGCCGGCCGGTTCTCCGATGAAGGTCGGCCCGATCGGGAGCGCCGGCCAGGGCGCGTCGGCCCGTACACACGAGATGACCGTCAAGATCTCGGTGTACTACCACTCCTGACACCCCGACAGTCCCGGTCACGGGTTCTGGGACTCGTCGGGCTCGTGCGGGGACCGTCACCTGGATATGGCGCCCGTGGGCCGGGTCAGCCCCGGTAGCGGGCGCGGCCCGCAGCGGCGGCGACCGTCAGCGGGACAGTGAGGGCCGCGGCCGTCAGGAACATTCCCTGGTACGCGTGGTGTTCGGCGGGCCCGGCGGCGACAGCGCTGGCCAGGGCACTGCCGGCATAGAGAGCCAGACCGAACATGGCGACGCCGGTGGCTCGGGCCGCCGGGGAGAGACCAGTGGCCCAGGACTGGATCGTGGAGTGCATGAACGACCAGCCGCCGCCGAGCAGTAGCGTGCACGCCACCAGCGCGGGCACAGACCGGCCGGCCGCGGCGAGGCCGAACGCCACCGCCATCTGCACCCCGCCGACTACGATCAGCCGTACCGGTGTGCAGCGCCCGACCAGCCGCTTGACCGTCTGCGCCGCGGCCATCGAGCCCACGCCGTACAGCGCGGACACCGCACCGGCCAGCGTCGCCGAGGCGCCCTGGGACTCCAGGGCCGGTGCGATGTACGTCAAGAAGCCCAGCAGGACGGCGCCTTCGAGCATTGCGACGGCCATGACATACCATTGCCAGCGGGAGCGCAGGACGACCTTGAACGGGGCCAACAGCGCGCCGGGCGCCGGGCGCGGCGGCTCCGGCAGACGCCGCAGGGCGACGGCCAGGTACGCTGCGATCAAGCCGGGCAGGGCGAAGGCCAGACGCCAACTGACGTAGTGCGCCAGTGCTCCGGCAACGATGGTGGCCACAGCGGTGCCCAGTGCGAACGCGGTCATCAGTTCGCTGAGCGGGCCTTGGCGGACCGGGGCGGGCACGGTGTCCCCGATGTACGTGATGGATGCGGCGATGGACGCAGCGAAGAACGCGCCGGCCGCGGCGCGTGCCACGATCAGCACGGTTACGTCGGGTGCGCTCACCGAGCAGAGTGCGGCAACGGCGCCCCCGGTCAGCGAGATCCGCATCACCCGCACCCGGCCGATACGGTCGCTCGTCAGGCCCCAGACCGGCTGCATCAGACCGTAGGCGAGAAAGTAGCCGCCGGCGGCGAGCATCACCGTGGACAGCGAGACGCCCAGCTGGGTGCCGATGAGCAGCAGCATCGGGGTGATGCAGAAGCGGTCGAAATTGCTGGCGAAACCGGCGGCGCGCAACAGGCGCAGCGAGGCGGCAGGCACCGGCGGCGCGGTCGGGCCGGGGGTGCCGGTGGCCGGAGGGGGCGGGAGGGGGGTGCGGGCCGAGTCGGTGGTGTCCATGGGGCTCCTCATGTCGTGCCTGCCGGTGCTTTCGGGCCGGCAGTTCCAGCTCACCACTGCGGGCGATCACAGTGGCCCCGCAGCCGATTACCCTTGCTCACACCCTGTGGAGCACAGTGCCAGGCCCCGGGGTGGATCAGCGTCACGAGGGGGACGGGGATGAACGGGGGCGCACTCAATGGCCCGGCCCGCGAACTGGGCGCGTTTCTGCGCTCTCGCCGCGAGCGGCTGGCGCCCGCTGATGTGGGGCTGCCCGACTCACCACGGCGCCGCACCCCCGGGCTGCGGCGCGGGGAGGTTGCGGAGCTGGCCGGGATCAGCAGTTCCTGGTACGCATGGCTGGAGCAGGGCCGGGTCCGTACCTCCGAGCAGGTGCTGCGGTCGGTGGCGAGGGCCTTGCGCCTCGGCCCGGACGAGACCGCGCACGTGATGTCGTTCGTGGAACACACCACGCCGTCCGAGCAGCCGCCGGGGTGGGTGTCGCGGAACCTGCTGTCGCTGGTGGAGTCGCTGGCGCCGAACCCGGCCGTGGTGCTCGATCCGCACTGGGATCTGCTGGCCTGGAACTCGGGGTACACGGCGCTGCTCACCGACCTGGCACGGTTGGCGCCCAGGCAGCGCAACCTGCTGTGGCTGGTGTTCTGCTGGCCACCGACCCGTACGCTGCTGGCCAGTTGGGAGCCGGAGGCGCGCGGCCTGCTCGGCCAGTTCCGGGCGAAGGTGGCCCGGCACCCGGGGGACAGCCGGTATGCGGAGATCGCCGAGGAGCTGCTGGCCGACCCGGACGCGGCGCGCTGGTACGGCCGCCGGGAGACCTCGGCGTTCCATCCCGCAGTACGCCATTTCCGGCATCCGGTGGCCGGCGATCTGCGGCTGCGGTACGTCAAGCTCGCCGCCGTCGACGAGCCGGGCCACCATCTGCTGGCCTATCTTCCCGACGACCGGGCGACGGAGGAGGCCCTGAGGGGGCTCGCCGGATGAGTCGGCGCCCTTCCTTGCGAGCAGGCGCACGGGCGGCGGTGACGGCCCGACCGCGCCGGTGCGCCGCTGTCGGGCCGTCACCGGCGCACCGCGGACGCTGGTGCGTCAGGAGGTGTGTAACGGGAGGCGAGGTGTCAGCACGTGAGCACTGCCTTCATCACCGAACCGTCGGCGACCGCCGTGAGCGCGTCGGCGTGCCGCTCCAGCGGGAACGGCGTGACCACTTGCAGTACGTGCCGTCCCGCCCCGCGCGGCGGCAGAAGACCTGGGGCCCGAGCCGGACTTCCGGCACGGGCCCCACTGGTTGCGCGTCCGCTAACGGCGGGCGCCCGCCGTCCACTTCGGTGCTCCGTACTGGTAGGCGCCGAGGCTCGGGGCCGGGTCCGTCGTCCCCTCGTTGATGCCGGGCAACGGGATCGCCTGGTTGCGTGCCGGGGAACTCTCCGACAGCCGGTAGTCGCGGTGGTCCGGCAGAGGTGGGTGGAGGCCGATGGCGTACCTCCCCGTGTGACTGTTCCGGCGTATCGCAGCGGGACACGGAAACCGGCTGATCGGAGACAGCCGGCTGTTCCCGATCCGCCGTCGGGCCGGATCAGGAAGCCTCCTGCCCGTCGTCCCAGGCCATCGAGCTCATCTTCCAGCCGGCGGGCGTCCGGACGAACTGAATGGTCTTGCGGCCGGAGCCCTCGAACCACTCGCCGCCGAGAAACCCGGACTTGCGGTACTCGCTGAACCGGTGCGCGATCGAGCCGAAGATTTCGGACCGCTCGGTGACTTCCCATTCGGAGAACTCCGTCAGCGTCCCATCGGTGAGCATCTTCTGCCGGGGCTCGATGAATGTGTCGAGGTCGTAGACGACGGGATCGGCCCCGGTGTTGTGGATGATCGTTCCCTGCGGAATGAACACCTCACGGACGACGTCGACGTTCGGCCGGGTGCCGCCGGTGTTGGTGAACGCGCCGAGGAAGGTGCACATCAACTGGTCGAGCTCGGCCTTGACGCCGGACACGGGTACCCTCCGCTCCTCGGCGAGGACCGACCAGATCTCGATGTCATGCCGAACGCCCCGGTACGGAGAGTGCTGCCGCAACACACCGTCGCGGGTCATACCGAGGCGACGCGCGGCCTCGATGCTGCGGGTATTGCCCGCCGCGACCCACCATTCGATCCGGCTCATCCCGCGTTCCCCGAAGGCCCAGTCGATCAGCGCCCGGCACGCCCGGGTCACCAGGCCGCGGCCGGTCCCGTCGGCCTCCAGCCAGCAGCCGATCTCGCACACCCCGGAAGCGGCGTCGAACTTGGTGAACATGACGCCACCGACCAGCGTGCCGTCCAGCCAGATCCCGTAGATCCGGGCGGTGTCCGCAGCCTGCCTGTCGGCGTACCGCTGGAGGACAGCCGTGGCGGAGGCGAGATCGGTGCTGAGCGTCGCCCAGGGTATCCACGGGTCCACCAGGGGTCGGGCACGGTCGATATGGGAGAGGAACTCCTCCACGTGCCAGGGCTCCAGGGGACGGAGCTGTGCGTTGTCGCCGAGTGGCAGTGCGAACACGGACACCTTCCAAGGTCAGGTACGTAACGAGCGTTAGGTATGTAAGATAACAGCATGCCCCCCGCACCTGGAGACCGTGAAGCCCGCCGTGAAGATGTGTCCCGGGCGGTGTGGCACGTCCTTGCCGACAAGGGATTCGGCGGGCTTACGCTACGCGCCGTCGCCTCCGCCATGGGTGTCTCGACCGGCATGCTCATGCACTACTTCCCGACCAAGCGAGCCCTGGTCGCGCATGCCCTGGATCTGCTGGAGAAGCGCACCGCGGAACGCCCCCGGCGTGAACGTCCCGCCGAGGGCCTCGCCGCCCTGGGAGTCATGCTGCTGGACATCCTGCCGCTGACCGCGGACGACACTGCCCGCAACCGCATCTGGGTCAGCTCCTGGGATCTGGCCCTCGCCGACGATGCTCTCGGCGCGGACCAGGCCGACCGCTACACACGGATGCGCTCGGCGATCCGGCCGCACCTCGAAGCCGCTCGCGACCTGGGCGAGCTGCCCGCGACCGCCGATCCGGAGCAACTCGCCGCCACCGCCGTCGCGTTCACCCACGGACTCGTTGTCCAGGCTCTCTTCGACCCCGGCCGGTTCCCCGCGGACGTACAGATCGCCATGCTCGACGGCTTCCTCGCCTCGATCGCGGTGCCTCGGTCCGACGCCGACGCCGGCAGCCCGGCCCCCGACGAGTGAGGAGGGCCCGGCATCCCGTCGGTCCGGAGGAAGGCAGGCAAACAGGGGACGCGGGGCGGCTCGTGCGGAGCGGGGACCGGTCCAACGGTCCCCGCGGCCGGGTAGGCGCTTCCGTGTGCCCGGAGGTGGTTCAGGTCGTGTTCGTACGATCCGGGACCACGCGGCCTACTGTTGAAGAATGACCAAGACCGAGCATGAGACCGGTCCCCAGGGGGCGCTTGTGTGCCCGGTCTGCAAGCAGCCCCTGGACACCACCATCATGAGACGGCACAAGACTCTCGGAGTCTTCGTGCCCGTGCGGGGCCCGGCCCCCTGCCACAACCCCGACTGCCCCGAATACCTGGAAGAGGCGGAGCGCAGGAGTCCCCAGGATCACTGACATCAGGACAGGACGCCGGGCCGGCTGACCGTGATCGCGGCCCGGCAGTCTGTCCCACGGCGATGCGCGCCGTACGTGGACCGAAAGGCGGCGGAAGGTGCTACCCGTGGCTGTCCCGGCGCCGGGGCCCTGGTGGGCGCGGGGCCGCAGGCAGCCTGGACGGCTCATCGGTACGCCGTCGGCCCGGCAGCCGCCGTGCCGGGCGCACCGAGCCGTCGACGGCTCGCAGCCCACGGGAGTCCATGCTGCGCAGTCCCTCATGTGCCGGGTCGCCCGGGGCCGCGTCTGTCGCGTGCCGCAGCCGCAGCTGGCCCGGCGGACGACCCCGGCAGGTAACGGCCGCGCCACGGTGGCCCGCTTCCGGTCCCCGAGCAGTGCAGCCCAACTCGCGTACCGCTGCCTGCACTCGGTCCCGGGTTCCGGGTCGCACCGCATCCGGGGTCCGGTGGAAGCGTGACACTGTCGCGATGGAGACGCCCGCCCGTGCGGCGACGTCGTACACCGTGGGGGTGCTGATACTGATGCTCAGCCTCTCCTGCCGGTTGGTGGCGCGTAGTTGTGGGGATGCGTTGCCCGGTGTCATGGTGGTCGGGTACTTTTTGCAATGAAAGCGCATTCAACCTAGGTGCGGGCCCCGGCGGCGGGCAAGGAGCCGACTTCTGACTCCGCCGCACCGGGAAGCCGTCGCGACGGCGGGTTTCGACTTCGAGTCCCACCGTCTGCCCCCGCTCGCGCCGGACGGCGACGAGGCGGCATTCGTGGACGAGCCCGCCGTCGAGGAACTGCTCGCGCACGACCAGGAGCTGACACGGGCCATGACCCGGCACGAGGGCGCCCTCCCCTTCGCGGTGCTGCCTGCGCCGCGGCGGGTAAGGGCTGGGGCGCCGAGCTCGGCGCCTGCGAACCGCGTATCGCGCTCATCGAGCAGTGCCAGGCGGCAGCACGACAACGGATTTCCGGTCCCGTCACGGAGGAGCGAAATTGAGCACGTCGTACGAGGAGACGGCTGCGGCGGCCGAGGCTGTCCTGAGGAGAGCCGGTGTGCAGGGAAGGGAGACGGCCCTGTACACACCGCTGTCCGGCGGTACGTACAACACTGTTGTCCGGATCGCTCTGGACCAGGGCCGCGACTGGGTACTCAAGCTGCCGCCGCGTTCGGGGCCAGGTCTCGCCTACGAACGCGCCCTGCTGACCGGCGAGGTCACCTTCTACGAATCCGCCGCGACAGCCGCGGAGGCCGGTGTCGTGCCCCGGGTCGTCGCCGGCGAGACCGACGCCGACCCCTACCTGATCATGACGGCGTGCCCCGGGGATCCCTGGCATGAGGTCGCCGACTCCCTGGAGGAGTGCGAACGGCTGCGGCTGCGGGAGGAGTTGGGCCGACTGGTGGCGCACCTGCACGCGGTCACCGGGCCAGGATTCGGCTACCCCGCGCAGCCGCTGGGGCCCTTGACGTCCACCTGGCGGGAGGCGTTCACCGCGATGACCGGCGCCGTCCTGGACGACGCGGAGCGGTACGCGGCACGGCTGCCGCGTACCATCGCCGCGATCCGGGAGACGCTCGCCGCCGCATCGGACGTACTGGACGATGTCACTCGGCCCGCGTTGGTCCACTTCGACCTGTGGCAGGGCAATCTGCTGCTCGCGGGGCCGCCCGGCGGCCGTCGGCTCAGCGGCCTGATCGACGGCGAGCGGATGTTCTGGGGCGACCCGGTCGCCGACTTCGTCTCGCTGGCGCTCTTCGCCGACATGGAGGACGACAAACCCTTCCTGACCGGCTATGCGAGCGCCGGCGGAGAAGCCGTGTTCGACGACTCGGTGCGCCTGCGGCTCGCGCTCTACCGGACCTATCTCTACCTGATCATGCTGGTGGAGGTGGAACCCCGGCAGGCTTCGGCCACCGACCGGGCGTGGGCGTGGAGCCATGTGGGCCCGCAGCTGGTCTCGGCCCTGGAGGACGTGGAATCGGGACTGCGCGGCCGCCGCCGGTGAGCGCGGTGCTCACGTCGGGGGCTGCCCTGCGAGTGCACGTACCAGGGCTGCGCCTGCGTACGGGGCGGTGCGCACCACGCGTCGTTCGATCTGGTACGTGCGGTACGCGCTGTGGTGAGCAAGCCCGGCGGCGGCACCCTGCTGGACTTGCTGCGGTCGGCCACCCCTTTCGCGCTGCTGGAGCCCTCGGGCGAACACGAGGTCCACAACGCCCAGTTGTGGTGCGATCTGGGTTTGGAGTGCGCCCGGTGGTGCGAGGTCCGCAACGGACCGCGTCATCCGCCGCCCCGGGTCCTCATACTCACCATCTGCCGGGACGAGGGATTCCTGCCCGGATCGATCAGGCACGCACGCAACCCCAACGTCGTGCACGGGCTGGTGCTCGCGGGGCGCGGCATCCACCTCAACGAGGCGTCGGCTGCACAGCTTGTGGGCGGACTGGTGTGACGGCCGTTGGAGGGGGAGACGCTCGCATGGCTGACCTCGGTGGTCTGGGTGCCGAGCCGGCACAACGAGGCGATCGTCTCGTTCACCGAAGCGGTCTCGGAGAGCCTCGCCGAGGCCGGCCACCACATCGCGCACATGGCTTTGTCGAGCTGGACGATGACGACGTCCAGGAGGAATGACGGGAGGCCCTCTGGGTCACTCACCGCCGCGCTCGACCAGACCGGATGTCAGCCAGCTGTGACCAGCGCCGTGTCGTACTGCTGGCGGCCCCGAACTGGGCACAGGTGTCAGGTGCCGGACCTGAACGCGCCAAGAGGCCACACGACGTCGACGGCCAACCCGGCCAGGCGGGCCGCGGCCACGGTGTCTGCCGTACCGCCGCCACGACTTGTGGGGGCGCTGCCGTCCCAAACGGCGACGAGGTGGTCCGCGCCCTGGAGAAGTCGGCGATTGGCCGCTTCGTAGGCGGCGTGGCCCGCGTGCTCATATGGCAGGACCACCACTTCGGCGGCGGCGTCGAGCAGAGCGTCGAACTCGGCGAGGTCTGCGGGGCGGACCACCGCTTCCCGGTAGTCCCGGGACGGGATGATCGCCGACAGTCGGCCTCCGAGCGAGAGGATCTCCTCGGCGAAGAGCGTGTCGGCACCACGGGCCAAGCACGAGCACCCCACCAGCGCGTCGTCACGCAGGTCGGCCAGTAGCTCACGGAGGTCCGTGCGGATCCGACCGACTGCCTCGTCAACCAGGTCCATGTGCCCGGTGACGGCGATGGTGACCATGTGACAACCCGCTTCCAGCCGAGGCGATTTGCCCTTCACCCTAACCCGCTCCGGTGGCGGTGAGAGTGGGCGGCAGCAGATGCCGCCGCCGTCACAGCGCGACGGCGGCGAAGCCCAGAAAGTAGGCCACAGCGAAGAGGAGAGGGATCCAGCGTTCGACACGGTTGAGCGGGAGATAGACGCGCCAGTCCCGCCCCTCGCCGAGGGCACGCCATTCGGCGGCCACGAAGGCGCGGGCCGGCAAGCGCTCCTCAAACGCTCCGATCACCTCGAACTTGCCTTTGTTCAACTGCTGGTAGGAACGGACGGTGATCCACCAGGTGGCGCACATGCCCAGCAGGACCAGCAGGGCTGCGAGCGCGAGTGCGACCGGAGTCCCGCGGTGGTGCTCCTGGGACAGCCAGGTGCTGAGGAAGACGAGCAGCGTGCTGTGGAGGGTCAGGAAGAAGGTGTTGGCGAGGTTGCGCCGGGAGCTGACCCGGTCGGCCATTTCCACGCACAGCTTGTACTGCTCGAAGACCGCGGCGTGATAAGTCGAGGCCGGGTCGCGGAAGTTCTCCGCGCCGATGTCCTCGTTCCACAACGAGTCACTGATTCCGGCCATGCTGGCATTTCCCCCGTAGTTTTGTCACCGTGCGCTCGTACAGGCCAGGACCGCGACCGGCGGGCGACGGCCATGAGGCGCCCGCGCCGCCGCGTTCGCAGCGGTGCGCGCCCCGTTCCCTCACACCGCGTTCTGGGCATGCCTGTGGGTTTGCCACGCGGTGACGCGCCTGACGATGAGGATGATAAGCAGGCCGGCCACCACGTAGAGCGCCGTGAGCAGGGTGGACACGTTCGCGTTGGACAGCACGTCCTGCTCGCTGTCGAACTTCGAGGACATGCGCCATTGGATCGGCCTGACGACGATGTTGGCGACCATGAACAGCGCCCACCAGGCGCTGACCAGAGTGACGGGGACGGGCCGCCGGGGGGCACTGGCCCGCCAGACGTCCGACACGACCTGGTACGGGATCCACAGGTTGGCTACCGGGACCGTCCAGCTGCCCACCACCCAGCCCCGGGCCCGGCGGTGCGCGGCGGCACCGCTCATCAGCTCGGAGTTGATCCGGGCCCGCCACAGCCAGACGAGCCACGCGATGCCAGCCGCGCCCCCCATCAGCACCCACGCCCAGAACGACCCCAGCTTCGCGAGGACATCGGAGTCGGCGGCCAGCAGGTCCGCGGCCGTCGCCCTCCCGGCCAGGTAGTCATGGACGAGGAAGTAGATGCGCCAGTTGCCCACCGTGACCAATACCTGATTCACGAGCACCAACGAGATCAGTACCGTCACGACGGTGGCCGCCCCGGTCACTGCTCTGGGCCGCTCCGCGGCGAGCGGGCTCGCGTTTGTCGGCATGCCTTGCTGTGGACCGTCCATGATCTTCCCCCGAAGATTGTCGACCCGCCGTGTATTGCGTGGGACCGGGATGCTCTTGGCCGCTGCCTTGTTGTATCCCCGGTTTCCTGGGATGTCATGCGGGATGGTGGCAACGGAACGGCACTAACTGATACCGAGGAGTTGCAGCGCCCGGCCCACGAGCCAGCCCAGCAGGGCCAGGACCGTGACCAACGCGAACCCTTTCCATAACGACGTCTGCGTGGCGAAGGTGGCCCGCCAGGCCATCGTCCGTCTGCGGACCCCCACGGCCGCCAGGGCGTCCTTGACGGTGCGGGCCAGGTGGTGCGCGGGCGTGAACATGGTCATCGACACGAAGCCGGCCTTCACGGCGCGGGCCGCGCGGCGCACCAGCGCGCCCCGCGGGAGCTCGGCACGGGGCACGGGCCCCACCGGGTGCACCCGGGGCGTCCACTCGGGGTCGAAGGTGATGACGGCGCCGGTCCAGGGATCTCCCCCGGCCACCTCGGCCAGCCGGGACGAGGTCGGCAGGTGTTCGTCCAACCGTTCGGCCAGCTCCAGCCGTTCGGCCTGCCGCGACAGTCCGCCCGGCGTCAGCAGGACGAGCTTGCGCGCGGGCTGGGTGTCGCGGGCCTGCTGGACCTCCCACCACAGCCCGTCGCCCAACCCTAAACGCAGCACGATGAGTTGGGACAGTTCCATCAGCCGCAGCACCGTCGGCTGCCAGTCGTCGAGCGGCAGGTAGAACCGCGCCGAGCCCAGCCGCGGCAGCGGCTCCCCGGGTCTGCCCACCGCGATCACGGGGCCGACGGCGCCCAACGCCTCCGCGAGCTGCTCCTCCCGCGAGTGGATGCTGACGAACGCGGACGAGTCGTCGACCTGGGCCGCGGTGTCGTCGTCGGTGAAGCTGCGCAGGTAGAGCACGGGTTGGCGGCCGTCGGCCAGCAGGGCCTGGGCCGCGCCGCGCGCCGAGCGGGGGCGGGTGTAGCGCAGGATCAGGACCCCGGCACCGATCGCGGCCAGGCCGCCAACCAGCCACCCCATCATGGTCATCGGTGGCACGGTGTAGCCCTGCCGCTGCGCCGTGCCCACGGCGATGACGCCCGCCGCGAGCAGTACGTATCCGGCGCCACTGGCCAGCAAGAACACCGGACGCCGCCACCACGGCTGACGCGGGGCGAACCAGCTGACCACCTTGATGATCTCCGCGGCGCCCGACCGGCGCCGCCGCCGCAGCCACAACGCCGGCCCGAGCAGCACCACAGCGGGCACCGCCCAGTACAGCGCGGCCGCGCGCGACGAGCCGAGTTTCCGGTCGAGCCGCTCCCGGTCTCGTCGGACATCCGCCGCCAGCCCGGCGACCCGCTCGCGGGCGAGGGAGACCCGACTCTTTTCGACGTCACTGGTGGCGGAGGAGACCGCCGAGCGACTCGCTCCCGACGGGGCGTTCTCCTTGAACCAGGTGTCGCCCGCTCGGATCTCGGCGCGCGCGGACACCTCCCCGGCGGCATAGCGGTCCAGCGCGGCGGTGAACGCAGCGGCCCGTGCCGGGGCACCGCCGAAGTGGTCGCAGGCCCGCAGGTCCATGCCCGCGGTGATCGCCAGGTGCAGCGCGACATACGCCGTGACGATCGCGACCGCCGTGATCAGCCGGGCCAACGCCCGTAAGTGTGAGGACACCTCAGCCCACCCCCATCCAGCCGACACCGCGACCCGGCTCGGACCGCGTTCCGTACTACCACCTCGCCCCACGGACTGTCAGCCCCGACTTCTGTGACACTGGGCGATTCTCAACCTGCGGCTGACGGCCGCGAACAAGGGTGTCTGGAAAGCGTCCGAGCTCCAGCGCCGCGAACCCACAGGCCTCTAGGGGTCCCGGTAGTACTCGCCGCAAATACAACGGAGTAGCCCCTGACCTGCGGGTGGTCCCCGCTCTCCTTCAGCCGCCGCCAAGGGCGTTGACGCGGTTCTCGTACTCGCGGCGCGCCTTGCGCTGTGCCGGGATCGCCGGAACGCCCTGGATGCCGTCGAGGGGCTGGCAGCGGGCGAGGAATTGGCGGTGGGGCGAGGGGTACGCGGTGCGTACAGCGTCGGTCTTGTCGGCCGGGATGGCGGGGCGGCGCCCGCCCTTGTTGCCCTTCGCCTCGGCGGCCCGCTGCTCGCGTAGGCGAGCAGTTCGCCGAACTCCGGGCGCCGGAGCGGGCGGAGGCGGCTGGAGGTGCCGGCAAGCCACCTGGGGAGGTCGAGGATCGGGGCGTTGCGGTGATGACGTACGGGCCCCCGCGGACTACGGAGCCGGGGCCGATGAGGTAGCCGCTGCTGCGGAGCTTGGGCCCTCGCAGATCGGTCCCGGGTCCGCGGGCAGGGCGCCCACCGGAGATGCTGCCGATGGTGCACCTCGTGGTGGGCGGAAGTCTTCCTTCGCTTCGCGGATCGCGAATTCCGGTCCGTGTGCGCCGATCGTTGGCATCCCTACTACTCGGTGGTACCGTATAGTGGTACTCGGTAGCACGCAGTACCGAGAGGGCCTGAGGAGGACTCGCGATGGACGACCTGACGGAGATGCTGAAGGGCACGCTCGAAGGGTGTGTGCTCGAAATCATCGGCAGCGAGGAAACCTATGGCTACGCCATCACTCGTCAGCTGAACGAGCTCGGCTTCGCCGACGTCGTCGAGGGGACGGTGTACACCATCTTGCTGCGACTGGAGAGGAACAAACTCGTCCAGGTGACAAAACGGCCATCCCAGGTCGGTCCGCCGCGCAAGTTCTACGCACTCAACGACGCCGGACGCGAGGAACTCGCGAAGTTCTGGACGAAATGGCAGTACGTCTCATCACGCATCGACAGGCTCAAGGAGGGCGGGAGATGAACTTCTGGGAGACCATCACAGGCAGCGATCTCACCAGGGATTGGAAGGCGTTCGAAGCCCGGGCCGAGGCCCTGCCGGACGACTACCGGGCGGCCTGGGAACAGATCAAGTGCCACCTCTTTCCTCATGGGGACTTCACCGGCCGCAGCCTGATGCCGATCCTCGACGCCGCCCTGGGGCTGCTCGAAGGAACAGCGGCGGACGGGCAGAGCGTCCACGAGGTCCTCGGCGACGACATCCGAGGCTTTTGCGCGGCGCTGGCCGGTGGAGAAGGGGCTCGAACCTATCGCGACCGGTGGCGCGAGCAGTTGAACAGGAACGTCGCAAGGAAATTGAGCCGGCTGGGAGGCTGACGTGGGCATCCAGGACATCATCGAGGGCAAGAAGCAGTGGCGGGCGCACATGGCTCGGGTCAAGGCGCTCCCGCCGGACTACCAGATCGTCTACAAGGAGATGCAGAAGTACCTGTTCAAAGTCGGACCGATCGACCTGTCTGACGGACCTCTGCTCCCCGGGATCGTCGACTTCTTCGAGGAGGGCGTCGCCGCGGGCAAGGGGGTCCTGGAACTCATCGGCAACGACGTCGCCGCATTCTGCGACGACCTGGTCAAGGACTCACGCACCTATGCGGACGTCTACCAGGAGTCCATCAGCGGGGAACCTGGCACAGCCGAGAAGTAGCACCCGTCGCCTCATGCCAGTGGGCGCAGCCCGTACGCGCGGTTCGTTCGCCTCGGCGCAGCGCGAACAGGCGCCGGCCGACCGGCCACCAGAAGCCGCCGCAGATCCCGTCCACCGAGGCAGTCGATCAGGCCGTCACTCACACGACCAGGTGGAACACATGACAAACCACAGCGCTTCCTCAACCGATTCGAAGTGGACCGGCATGGTGCCGGTGGACGATACGGCCCTGGCCGTCACCGACACCGGCGGTTCCGGCATCCCCGTGGTCTACCTCAACGGCCAGTTCGCCACGCAGGGGTACTGGCGGCGGGTCATTGCCGACCTGGGCAGAGGGTGGCGGCACATCACCTACGACGAGCGGGCCCGCGGCAGGAAGTCACAACGTTCGGCGGACTACTCTTTCGAGGCCGCCGTCCGGGATGTCGATGCCGTGCTCGCGGCCCGGGGCGTGGACCGGGCGCTGGTGGTGGGCTGGTCCTACGGAGCGTTCGTCGCGGCCCACTGGGCCAGCCGCAATCCGGACCGTGCCATGGGTGCGATCCTCGTCGAGGGCGCGCAGCCGTACGACTGGCTTACCGAGGACTTGGAACAGGGGATCCGGAAAGCGTTTCGGCGGTGGGGCTGGTTCATGCCGCTGCTGCGCCCGACGGGTCTGACCCCGCGGATGACCGCTGAACAGATGGCGAACAGCAACATCGAGCTCGGGAAGCTCGCCCGCGTGCGTGATCTGGGTCCCGTCCTTGACGACATCACTGTCCCGGCGCGGTATGTGGTTGCTTCGGGGGAGTCCTTCGGCAGCCAGGGTGGGCACGAACAGATACGCACCAGCCTCCCTGCGGTGACCGAACGCAACCCGAACATCCAAATCAGTGCGAAGGTCCCCAGCAACCACGGTGCGATCCTGCGTAAGGACTTCCGCGCCGTCGCCGATGCCGTACGTGAGGTCGCCGCCCTCGACAGCAGCGAGCGCTGAAAAACGCGGCTGACGGACTGGCGACAGCCACGCCGTACCAAACACTCGGTCAGCAGGCATGGCGGGACTCCGGCGCGGGGCGGGCGGCTATCGATCGCTGGCGTACGAGGGTGGGGCACGGCAGCGGGCAGGTCGAAATCGAGGCCTCGGTCACGCTGGCGTCGAACGACCGCGGCTCACCCCAGGAAGTCACCCTGGATTCCCCAGTGGCCTCCTGCCAACTTCTTCCTCCCGGTGCTCCTCCCACTGGGCGGGCTTGAACAGGTAGGCGGCCGGGGCTGCCGTACCGGCGTGAGCCCGGTACATAAACGTCCCCCGCGCGCAGGCCTCACGCAGCGCGAGCAGCGTGCACAGCTCCCAGTAGGGCGTGTCGGCGTCCAGGCCGCGCAGGAACTTCAGCGTCTCGACCTCGCCACCCATGCTGTTGGGCGACGCCTGCACCGGTCCGGTGACCAGCCGGTGCAAGCGCGAGGTCTTCCACTTCGGGTCGCCGACCAGCAGCCCGTCCAGGCCCTGCGCACGTCCGCCGGTCAGCAGGTGGGCCACGCGGGCGTGGGTCTCCCGCTCGGCAGCCGCACGGGCGGTGCCGGCTTTCCCCAGCAGCGTGACCACGCCCGGATCAGCAAGGCTCTCCGTGCGGTGTCCACGGCGCAGGACCGTAGGCGGGGAACCGACGGTCCTGCACCCGTCGTTCTGTCCCGGACACCGCAACTCCCACCGCCGGTCGCGATCCATGTGTCCCGGACAGCAGCGCCCCCGGACGGCCGAGCCCTGTGCGCGATGGCCAGGACGACCGCGGCGGGACCACGTCAGGTGTGTCCCGGAGGCTGCCCCGCGTCCGGCCTCGAACCGTCGGAGCCCTGCCGGTTGACGGTCTCGCCGCGGATGACATGAGGCACCCGGGCTTCCCCCTCGGGGCCCTGAGTCTCCTTCATGGCCTTGGCCTCGGCCTTGAGGATACGGGCGGACTTGCCCGCCGAACGGGCGAGCTCGGGAAGCTTCTTGGCGCCCAGGACGAGTATGACCACGATCAGAATGATCGCCAGTTCGCTGATTCCGAACATCAGTCGTCGTCGCCCTCGTCGTCGCCTTCGAAGAAGTCTCCCACCTCGTCGATGACTTCCGCGGCGACCATGCCGCCGACGACGCCGACCGCGAGGCCGGCCGCGCCTGCCGCGATGGCGGTACCCATACCCGGGCCGGAGCGGCGACCGCCGTCGTGGTGGTGCTCCTCGGCATGGCCGTGGCCGTGGTTCCCGGCGTACGGATCGGCGTGTCCGTACGCGGAGGCCGCCGCGTACGACGACCGGTGCTCGACCAGCTGCCGCAGCCAGCCGTCGACGAGTGCCCGCCAGTCCTGGTGAGGGACTCCGTCGTGCGCGACCGCGAACCGGGTGAGCGCGTCGTGTCCGCCGGAGAAGAGCCCGCCGCGCTTGTCGGCCTCCAGGACCACGTCCATGCCGCCCGGAGTGGCGAGGAAGGTCACCTCGATCTCGCTGACCGCGTGCGCGTACTGCGGTGACGGCGTCAGCTCGATCTCCTGGTAGAAGGGGAGCTGTTGGTTGGTGCCACCGATGCGGCCGTACTCCAGATCCGCGGACTTGAAGCCGAAGCCGAGCTGCCCGAACGCTTCGAGGATCGCCTCCTGCACCGGCAGCGGGCCCACCGCGAGCTGGTCGAGGTCGCCCTTGTCCTTGGCCCCGGCCACCGACAGTTCGGTGCGTACGCCGAGGACGATGCCCAGGCCCTGTCCGTACAGCTCGGTGATCGGCGTCTCCCACGGCAGCGCGGCCGTGAACGGTACGCTGCGCTCCTCGTCCGCGGCCAGCCGGAAGCCGCCGCCGACGGTGAAGCGGTCGAAGACGACGACGCCCTCCCGTTCCCCCTCCTCGGATTCGGCCTCCACCCGTGCGACGAGTTCCAGCGTGATGTGCTCGATGTCGAAGTCGGAGCTGCCGCCCTTGAGCTGGACATGGCCCGACAGGAGGCCGCCGGGGACGGCCGCCCCGGCGGTGAGGACCGTATCGACGGTGGGGCCGCCCACACCGAGTGAGCCGAGCAGTCGTTTGAACACCATCGAGGCGTTCACTCCCTTACATGCGTACGAGGGTTGCGGGGTGCCCGGAAACATCGGGACGGACAGCCACGCTCTACAGGCGTGTAGAAGCATAGGGCCGGCGACGAGGCTTCGAGAGCACCACGGGCTCGGAGGGCGGGAAAGTCCGAAAAAGATCGCTCAGGCGGTCCGGTTAGCCGCTTGACGAGCGCGTTTTGCCGTGCCTTTACCGTGACCTTACCAAGTCATCGCTCGGTGCGGCGACTCAGGAACCCGCGGTATTCCGCCCGAGGAGGAGCCACTGTGATCGGTCTCCGACGGGTCCGTGCTCCGGACCCGTCGGCAGCGGCCTGCGCTTCCCTGCGGGACGGCTCCGGAAGGGGAGACGTTCGGAGATCACGTGCGGGACAAACCCCCGGCGAGCACCCGGGTGACCGTTGGTCAGGAACCGGCGAGGCCCACCGCGCGCACCGCGACGGCGACAGCGAGGAGATGGCGTGCCCTGTCCGACCGTCGTCGGTGCTGCCCGGCCGGGCACCGTCAGCCCGGCGTCACCGCATCGTGGCCGGTCTGCTGATGATGTCCACCGGCCTCGTCGTCGCCGCCGTCACCGGTCTCGTCATCGCCCTGCTCGGCTTCTGCTTCACCGGCCTGGCGTTCTTCGTCGTCCAGCCCCTGCTGTTCAACTTCCCGGCCACCCGGCTCGCGGGCAGGACCCTCGCGGGCGGCCTGGCGCTCCTGAACACCATCGACATCACGGGCGGGTTCGTCGGCCCTTACATCATGGGCTACGCCGAGGACGCCACCGGCAACCGCCTGTCCGGCCTGTGGGTTTCCGTCGTCCTGCTGGCTCTCGGCGCGCTCGCCGCTACGCGGCTGCGCTTCTCTCCCAAGAGCTGAGGCACGTGCGACCATGGACATGCGGATCTGAATATCGGGCACCCGCGGGGTCATTGGTCTGAAGGCTGGACATCTCTGGGAGCGTTGATCTGAAGGCGGGGCGGCCGTACGGCGCCGCACTCGGGAGGCCGACATCGCCCACCCGGACCCGGCCCCGTACGCCGCCGCCCCCTCGGCCGCCGATCGCCGGGGGAGCGCCGGCGGAGCCTCGGCCAGGTATCCCGGACGGGATCCGGTCCGACCGTGCTGCGGCGCACTGGGCGAAGGAGGCGATCACGATGGTGAACCCCGAAGAGGTCTCCATACCTGTCGACGGATCGGCGATCGTGGGTGACCTGGGGATTCCCGCGCAGGCCACGGGGGTGGTGCTCTTCGCCCACGGCAGCGGCAGCTCGCGCCACAGTCCGCGCAACAGAGCCGTGGCCGCGTCCCTGAGGCAGGCAGGACTGGGCACGCTGCTGATGGATCTGCTGACCGGGCGGGAGGAGCGGGTGGACGCGGTGACGGGACAGCACCGGTTCGACATCGGCCTGCTCGGCCGACGTCTGGTGTCCGCGGTCGACTGGCTCGGTGATCGGCCCGCCACGGCGGAGCTGCCTCTGGGGCTCTTCGGCGCGAGCACCGGGGCCGCGGCGGCGCTGGTGGCGGCAGCGGAGCGGCCCGGCCGGGTCCAGTCCGTCGTATCCCGTGGCGGCCGGCCCGACCTGGCCGGTGAGGTGCTGGGCCGGGTGCGGTCCCCGGTGCTGCTGATCGTGGGCGGAGACGACCGGGAGGTACTGCGGTTGAACCGGGAGGCGGCCGAGCGACTGCGGGTGCCGCACAGGATCTGCGTGGTCCCCGGCGCCACGCACCTGTTCGTGGAACCCGGCGCTCTGGAGGCCGTCGCCGACGCAGCGTGTCAGTGGTTCCTCCGTCCGGGACACGGGGAGGAGCGGCACCACAGTCCACCGTGACGGGTGCGTGCTCGGTGCGCGTCCACCCGAGGGCTGTCCCGTAATCCACTGTTCCGTGATGTCCTTTGGGTGAGCCCGCGAGGGACGACACCGGAGGTTCATCCGGGGGACGTGGGCCGGCTGTGCGCCCGGGCCCGCGCCACCAGAGCGGCGGGTTCGGGACGTGCCTGCAATGCCTTCAGGACCAGCAGCCACCACCGGTGCACACGGTCGGCGAGTTCCTCGTGCTCCGCCATCTCGTCGGTGAGGTTGTACAGCCCGAAGAACGCGCACACCAAGGTCGTGGCGGTGCCGGACGGTTCGACATCTCCGGCCAGTTCGCCCCTGGCGCGGGCCTCGGCCAGAAGACGCGTGACGGCAGTCGTCCAGGCGGCGAAGGGGGTGGGTATGTCGGCGTCGATGGTGCGGCGCTCGGCCCACAGGCGTGCGCCGGCCCGGGTCATGACGTCGTCGCGCAGCGCCGTGGCGATGTCGAAGCTGAGGGCGACCAGCTTCTCCAGCGGCGGGATCCCGGGGGCGGTGTAGCGGGCGGCGAGCAACGGCCAGGCGGCGAACTGTTCGCGCACGACGGCCAGCGCGAGCTTCTCCTTGCTGGAGTAGTGGAAGTAGACGGCTCCGCTGGTGCGTCCCGAAAGGTCGCTGATCTCATTGATGCTTGTCCGTGCGTACCCTTGTTCAACGAAAAGGCGTGCTGCTGCTTCCAGCAGGGACCTTCGGGTCGCACGTGCCCTTTCCTGCACGTATGTTCCACCTTCGTTCGACAGTGCCCATGCTTTTGACCCGGGAGAGTCGTGCGCCGGGCGCACTGGCGGGG
This sequence comes from Streptomyces sp. NPDC015032, assembly GCF_043080425.1. Taxonomy (NCBI): domain Bacteria; kingdom Bacillati; phylum Actinomycetota; class Actinomycetes; order Kitasatosporales; family Streptomycetaceae; genus Streptomyces; species Streptomyces sp. NPDC015032. The sequence goes on from NZ_JBIBVN010000009.1 coordinate 123,738, forward strand.
CCGCGCGCCGTTAATGCGCGGAGATTATTATTATTCTTCGGCTGGGTGCCGGTGCGGCTGATTGAGGAAATTCGCGCTTCATCTGGCGCTTTCGAGCGCGGCTGTCGGCTGCCAGTGCATGTTGCGAACCGTCAAATCGCCTTGAGTTCAACCGAGTTGACGGGGTAGCAAATTCTCTTCGGCCCCTGTCGGCCGTCGCGTGCGCCTCGCGAGTACTCCGTGGCGGGCGCGCCGTCAAACACTCGAAATAGTGATTGCGCCCTTCTCTGTCACGAAATTAACGTAGTCACCACGATGTTTCTCGGGTCATCCGAAAAGACCGGACGATGTCCGTCGCTGTAGACCCCGGGGGCGATCCAACCGCCTTCATGCGTGGTCGACGGGGTTCGTTCGACACCGCATCTTCTGTAGCCGAGTGAGCCTCTCCGAGCCCCTCCGCAGTCCTGATTCTCACTGCGACCGCCGACGGCGCGGGGCGGCGCGCTCTTCGAGAACGGCAGGGAAATGACACCTCATCGCATCTTCTCCTGGTCCCCGGCTGCCATCGTCTTCGACTGCGACGGAACCCTGATGGATACCGAGCGGCACTGGCAGGACGCGCGCAGCCGGGTCTTCAGGGAGTTCGGGCTGAAGCCGCGTGCCGGATTCGCCGAGCGGGCCAAGGGCGTCCACTACACCGAGTGCGGCAGCCTCATGGCCAGGGAGACCGGAAAGCCGGACCTCGCCGACGACATGACGCAATCGCTCCTGAGACACTTCACGGCACTCGTCGCCGAGGACCCGGTGACCATGCCGGGGGCGGCGGCACTGGTCCGGCTCGCCGCCCGCCACCTCCCGCTCGCCGTCGCCAGCAACTGCCCGCTGGACGTGGTCGAGTACAGCCTCGCCCGGGCCGGTCTGCTCAGCTATTTCGCCCATGTCGTCGTCGCGGGTGGCGGGTTGCTGCCGAAACCTCATCCGGACGTCTACACCACCGCGGTCCGCCTGTGCGGCGTGCGGCCGGAGGACGCGTTGGCCGTGGAGGACTCGGTCACGGGCATCGAGTCGGCCCGGAGCGCGGGGATGCGCGTGCTCGGCGTGGGGCCCCGGCCGACCGGAACCGGGGCGGACCGGGCCGACCTGTGGGTTCACACGCTGGCTGATCCGGAACTCCAGGCGTGGGCCCAGGTCCGGGCGGAGGGGGACCAGTAGGGCCTCGCCATGTCTTTGGGCAGGTGGCCGTTCTGGTGGTTTCCGCTGGTGTGAGAGCGGATGAACTCACTGTGCGTCGCGGCCGGTTGGGGAATTTCGCTGGGGATGTGTCCGCACCGCCGGCGCGTGCTGTCCAGCCGGTGGAGGGCGGGCTGTACCCGCGGGGCCTGTTGCTGGACGGGGGTCGGAAGCCGATGTAGCCGATGGCCGGAGCGGCGCGGTGCAGACCAGCAGCAGTTGCAGCAGTTCATGGCCTCGTCGATCCGGCCGGCGGACACGGCCGGTGCCGGGCCGGCCCGTCGGGCCCGTACCAAGGTCTCCTGTCATGGCGGACTTGCGGGTGGGTCGGTGGGCGTGCGCCGTGCCGGACGGACAACAGAACTCGTTCTCCGCAGCATGACCGTTCTCGGGGACCTGACGCACGAGGCAGAGGACCGGTTGCTGCCGTGGGACATCTCCCCGGACCCCGCCATGGGAGTCGACCGTCCCGGTCTCACCCCCTGCGCCGGAGTGGTGCAAGGCCGTGATCGGCGAGCGGGCCGATGGTCAGCCCGGCGGTCCGCAAGTCGTTGATCAGCTCCGGCAGCGTCGCGAGCACGGGCCGCCACCTGCACGATGCCGACAGGTCGGCATCGTGCAGGAGGACCGTGCCGCCGCCGCCGAGCCCGCTGCGTACGGTCGTCAGCACCCCCTCGGCCGTCGACCCGTCGACCCATTCCCGGCCCCAGGCGGACCACAGCACCGGCCGGAGCCCGCAGGCCAGGGCGGCGGTCCAACGGCCGCCGGTCAGGATTCCGTACGGCGGCCGGTACCACAACGGCCGGACGCCCGAGACGCTTTGTACCGCCTCGGCGGCACCGGCGACCTCGCGCAGGTCCCGGCCGGGGGCGGGAAGCCACGGGCGGCTGTGTGTCCACCCGTGAACGGCGAGTTCATGACCGCGGCGGACGATGTCGCGGCCGAGTTCCGGGTGGCGCAGCAGGCTCTCCCCGAGCACGAAGAAGGTGGCGCGTGCGGACGACCGGTCCAGCGCGTGGAGGAAGAACGGAGTGGAGCGGGGGTCCGGGCCGTCATCGAAGGTCAGGGCGACATGGCGGGAGTCGCCGAGGCCGGCCAGGGCCGGAAAGCACGTCCGGCGCAGACCCGGCAGCCACGTCCCGGCGGGGACGACATGCGCGGCCAGCGTCAGCGCCGACACGGCCAGTGGGATACGGAGCGCGGTGGGGATCCTGGGGGGCCGGGGGTTCATCGGGCCTCTGTTCCTCCGTCGTCACCGGCCGTCGGCAGCCGGTCGGCACCGGCGCAGCACATTGCGTACACGTAGCCCACCGCCGGCCTGCCGCCCGCGGTCTCGGACTTCGCCTGCGCGACGGCTGCCCGACGCCGGAGCACGGACGCCGCGTCGTTGGCGAGAGCCTCCGACAGCGCCGGCATCACGGCGAGGACGTTCATGTCGCAGATCAGCCGAAGCGGGCGGCGAGCCGGTGGTAGAGCCCGGGGGCCACCGAGCGCACACAACCCGGCAGGCGGAGCCAGCCGGGGACGTACACCTCGTCACGGCCCGCCGTGAAGGCGTCCCAGACCGCGTCGGCGAGCCGTTCCGGCGCCATCGGACGGGGCCACGAACGGGCGTAGGGCATCCCTCGTCGTTCGAAGAACGGCGTGTCCACCACACCGGGGACCATATGGGTGATGTGCACTCCGGTTCCCTTCAATTCGTAGCGCAGGGCATCGGCGAAAGTGGCGAGTGCCGCCTTCGCCGCCGAGTAGACCGCCTCACTGCGGACACCGGTGGAGCCCGCCACCGATCCGATCAGCATGATGTGCCCGCGCCCCGCCGCGAGCATGTGCGGCAGCAGCAGCCGTACCAGATGGACGACGGACACCAGATCCACGGTGAGGACCCGGTCGGCGGCGGCCGCCGGCATGGCGGGGAAGGGACCGGCCCAGCCGACCCCTGCCGCCGCGACGAGCAGGTCCACCCGGCCGGCGGTGTCGAGAGCCTCCCTGACCAGCTGCTCCGTACTGTCGAGCGACATCAGGTCCGCGTACAGCGCCGTTGAGCACGTCGTCGCCGCGACGCCGTCGAGCCGCTTCCGGTCCCGGCCGCTCACCAGGAGCCGCCAGTCCCCTTCGGCCGCGATCCGCCGCGACACCGCGGCCCCGATACCCGAGGACGCCCCCGTCACCAGGGCCACCCCGGCCCGGACATCCTGACCGTCCGGCGCGTCGCCCCCCGGCACGCTGCGGCGTGCGACGCGCGGAACACGTGACATGGCCTCTCCCTGTCTCAGTACTGTGCGGCACGGTGGCCCACCCCTCAGAGCCTGTCGGGTGACGTCTGATCGGGCGGCCACGCCCTGGCACGCGCGCTTCCCGCGTTGCCGGAATGCCCAAGTAGCTCCGCTACGAGGGCATCCCGGCGCCTTGGAATCGCACGCACCGGACCGCGTCCGCTACCCGATCGAAGGTCACCCGACAGGCTCTCAGAGGTCGAAGACGCGGGGCTCGGGGCGCCGGGTCGGGTTAGGGGTAGCCCGGGGGTGCTCCCGTAAAACCGCTGAAGCCCATACCTCACTGCACCGAACGCACCGACAGGATGAAAGAACCGCGTTCCGCGCCCGTTCCGACGGATACTCCGAGAGCTGCCGACCCCGGAGGTGATCTCGTGCCCCTTGCTCGTCCGACTGGGCCACCGGACCCGTGCACAGCCCCCCGTCGCACGGAGGGACCCCGGTGTCACGGGGGCAGGTCCCTCCGCAGCGGCCCGGCTCCGAGCGGCGCACAGGGACGCCCCGGAGCGTACGGCCGATGAACGCGGCGCCGGCACGCTTCCTGATCCTGAGCGCCGGCATGGGCTCCGGTCACCATGTGGCGGCCGCCGAACTGGCCCGCAGACTGGAGAGCGGCGGCGGGCGGACGACGACGGTCGATGTCCTCGGTCTGCTGCCCCCGGGCGTCGGGGGCGGATTGTCCTCCTTCTACCGGACGGTCATCTGCCGCACGCCCGTCGTCTATTCCGCGCTGTACGCGGCCTTCTTCCGGGCCGGTGGCGGCCCCCGGCCCGGAAGTTCCCCGTTGGCGGCCCTTGCGCGGCAACGGCTGCTCGGTCTCGTCGCACAGGAGCGGCCGGACGTGATCGTTTCCGTTTTCCACCTCGCCGCCCAGCTCACCGGCAGACTCCGCGCACACGGCGCGCTCTCGGTGCCGAGCGCCGTCGTCATCACCGATTTCGCCGTTCACCGCCAATGGCTGCACCCGGGCAACGATCTGCATCTGTGTCTCACGGCCGATCTCGCGCAGCAGGTACGGCGGGCGGTCCGGCGTCCGGCGGTCGTGTCGGGAGCCATGGTGGCACCCCGGTTCCACGCCCCGGCGCCGACCGCGGCGGACTGGCGGCGACGCCTCGACTCGCCGGGCCGCCCGCCCGTGCTGATCTCGACGGGGGCCTGGGGGGCCGGATCCCGCGTGGCCGGGACCGCGCGCCTGGTGGCCTCGGCGGGATACGGGCCGGTCGTGCTCTGTGGGGCGAACACCCGCCTGCGGCGGGACCTGTCGGGCATCGCGCATGTGCGCGCGACGGGCTGGGTCGACGACATGCCGGGCCTCATGGGTGCCTCCCGCGCGCTCATCGACAACGCGGCCGGCCAGACGGCGCTGGAGGCCATGGCCGTCGGATTGCCGGTGGTCAGCTATCGGGCCATTCCGGGGCACGGACAGGAGGGCGTTCGGCGGATGGCGGAAGCCGGTCTCACCGACCGCGCAACGGATCCCTGGGCGCTGATCCGAGCCCTGGACCGCCTCACCGCCCCGGGCGCCGCGCGCGAACGACGTGTCGGTACGGCCCGCGGACTGTTCTCCGGAGCGGGAGTGCTGCCCCTGGAGACCCTTGCGCGACCGGTCTGAACCGATCCCGGACCACCTGCCGCGAGCGCCCCGCCCGCGCCCTCCACGTCAGCGCGGCCTGCACCGGCCCGGACCCGCCCGCACCCGTGGCCGGGGCCAGGAGGGGGGAATGCCGGGCCCGGCCCGGACTGATGCCGGCCGGTCACCGGCCCTCGGGGCGAGCCCGGCCGACCCCGACGACGACGTCCCGCACGCCGTCTACCGGTCAGCCACCGGCAAGGGCCGCCGCGTCGCGCACCAGGGGGTCCGGATCGTCCCGGCGCAGGCGTGCCAGTTCGGCGGCGTAGCGCCCGCGCCGCTCCGTGTCCAGCGGTGCGTGCGACAGCGCGACGAGCGCGTGGCGCCGGACGACGGGCAGAGCTGAGGTCAGTCCGGCGAGCGCGGTCTCGACCTCGTCCGGACCGAGCGCGCAGAAGCCCCGTCCCGGGGAGAGCTGCCGGAGGACGGCGTCGTGCCAACGCCGGTGTGTCGCCAGAGCGTTCTCCAGCGGCGTGTAGTCGAGGGGGCCGTGGGTGCCGTGGTCGCGGAAGGACGTGTACGGGTCGGCCAGGCCCTGTGCCGCCACCTCCTCCGGAAGGCTGTCGAGCCGCGTGGCCACCAGGTCCATCCGGCCGAGGCGGGCGAGCGCCGCCGCGGCCCAGGCGCGGTCCGGCTCGCTCGGGCGCTTGCTCGTCATGGTTCGTTCCAGCGCGTCGAACACCTCGGCCGAGCCGACACCGATGTCGGCCAGGAGTTTCGCCCAGCGCCACTTCTCGCGCGAACGGTCCAGACGCTCCAGCACGGCGGGGACGGCGACCGCACCGAGTGTGCGGAGCCACTCCACGGCCCGCTCGGAGGACAGCACCGGGGCGGGCGACTCGACCGCGGCGACGAGCTCTGCCACCTGCCGTTCCGGCGGCAGCGCGGCCAGCCGGTCCACCTCGCGCCGCTCGGCGTCCAACTCGGGGAAGTGGCGTCGAATCTGAGCTGGAGTCAGGCTCAGCGGAAGGAGCTCCCACGCCTCGTCCATCGCCACGACGACGAAATCCCGGTCCACGACTCCGTCGGCGACCAACTGCTTCCGCGCCGCCTTGCAGGCCCTGGCGGCCGTACGCAGATAGCGCGTGTGGACCGCGTCCCAGCGGCGTCCGCCGTCGGCCGTCGCAGCCGCCTCCAGCCGGCGGGCCCACTCGTCCTCGGTCTCGCCCGGGTCGAGCTGCCACGGCCAGTCGGCCGGGCTCCATCGCAACGCCTGGGCGTCGAGCGTGCCGGTGGCGGCAGCGGCGAGCCTCTCCTCGCTCGCCACGCCGACGAGCGTCCAGCCCATGGTGCCGCCGGACTCCGCGTAGAACTCATGGACGGCCGCTCCGTAGACGTGTTCGTCGGGATGCTCCGCGCGGATCCGGTGGACGAAGCCGACGATCTGCTCTCTGATTGCCGCTTCGAGACCGGTCCAGTCGAATCGCATCAGGGGACTTTACCAAGGGCGGCGAAGGCGACCGGGGCCCGTAACGCCGAACCCGATCACGCCGTGATGGACACCGCGTGGATAACAGTGATGTGCCTTACGGTAGTTGTCACGCAGCCATCGTGAAGGAGTGCATACATGCCGGTCTCTCTCGGTCTCGGTCTCCCGCAGATGAAGCAGTACGACATCGGCCGTGATGTGGCCTCCGTGGCGCGCGCGGCGGAGGAGACCGGATACGCGAGCCTGTGGGTGTTCGAGCGTGTCCTGTTTCCCGAGCCCGCCACCCAGGGGCTGTACGGCGTACCAGGGCTGCCCTGGCCCGACCAGTACCGCAGTGTCGCCGACCCGCTGGTCACGCTCGCACTGGCCGCCGCAGCCACCGGCCGGGCACGGCTCGGCACCAGCGTCCTGGTCGCGCCGTTGCATGTGCCGTTCCAGCTGGCCCGTTCACTCGCCTCGCTGGACGTCGCGAGCGGTGGGCGAGTGATCGCCGGATTCGGCACGGGATGGTCGCTCGACGAGTACGCCGCCGCCTCCGTCGCGCCTTTCGAGCGGCGTGGCGCGGTCCTGGACGAGCTGCTGGACGTGTGCGCGGCCGTCTGGGGTCCCGACCCCGTCTCGTACGAGGGCGAGCTGACCACCATCGCCCCGTCCGTGGTCGGCCCCAAACCGGTGCGCCCCATCCCGGTGCACCTGCCCGCGAACGGTGCGCGCACCATCCGTCGGCTGGTGGACCGGGCGGACGGCTGGATTCCGGTGGCCGCGGGCGCCGCTCAGCTGGCCGAGCAGTGGCAGCGGGTGCAGGACGTGGCCGCCGAGCGCGGCCGGGAGCGCCCGATCGACGTCTGCGCCCGTGCCAACGCCCGGTACAGCGCCAAGCCGTTCGAAGGTGCGGACCGGCCGCCCTTCCACGGGAGCGTGGCGCAGATCGTCGAGGACCTGGCGGCACACGCCGAATCGGGCGTACCGGAGTTCATGGTGGATCTTCAGGGAACGACGCGCGACGCCGCGGAGCTGATCGACGTGGCGACCGAGGTGTACGAGGCAGTGCGAGCCGCCGGCATCTGACGGTTGCGCGAGGGCGTACCCGCCCGGCTCTCCGGTGCGGATCGCCCGCCCGGAGCGGAATCACTGCCGAGCGCCGTGGTCTTTTCCCCGCCGGATCCAGTGGGCCCGGCGCTGGAAACGGGCGACCGGCGGGGTGACCGGGGGACTGGGCGCCGGAGTGCCGGCGGGGGCCGCGGCCTCGACAGCCGGGGCGGGAGTGGCCCTGGGTGCCGGAGTGCCGACGGGCGGGTGGAGGCCCTCCGCCGAGTACCGCGTCGTCGCGATGCTCTCCACGAGCTGCTCTTCCGTGAAGCTCTCCGAGCCGGGCACATGAGGTACGAAGCCGATGAGCACCCCGTCGCCGACGATTTCCGCGTCGAGCCCCGAGGCCCCGTCGACATCCCACAGCGCCTCGACCGCTGTGTCGAGGACGACCCGGATTCCGAACTCGTAGACGCCCGCCTCCACGAGATGGGCCATCACACCACGGTCACGAAGCGCTGCCACCAACCGACGGGCACGTTCCCCATCCATATCGCGTGGACCTCCTTCGCGTAGGGAAGACGCGTACGTACCCCAGTGGCCCATGCCTGCGCGTACCCCGGTCGACCGGGGCCGCCTTCGCGCAGGCGCTGAACGCGGCGGCTGTACGTGTGGCGTTCCCTTCGGAGCGCACCGGCAGGGAAGCGCCACCGCACAGCTGCCGCCCCTGTCAGCTCTCGATCTCCTCCGTCGCGCGTTCACCCTCGGCCTGGGACGGCTGGGTCCGCATCGTCGCGGGGTGCCGCTCCTCGGCCGGATTCATGTCCTCGTCCAGCCTCTCGCCCTCTGCTTGCGACGGCGTCGGGTATTCGTCGTTCTCGCTCATGGCCGCCTCCGTGGTCGGAACGCGTGCCTACAGGACGAGCGTATCGCGTGGTCCGGGCGCGGGCCCGGGCTGCGCGTGCCCGGCGGGCCGGGTCGCCTCGCGCGAGAAGCGGCCGGGGGAAACCGGAGGCCGCTCGCGCCGGTGACAACGGGGACGTGCGCGGCGGGCGATGCCGCGGCCGGGCGGCCCCCGGAGCGGGTGGTCGCCGTCGACCGCGGGCGTAGTCTGGCCGTAACGCCTGTGCACCGCGAGTGAGCGACGGAGGCGGCGCATGACCGACCCCTACGGCTTCCTCAGAACCCCTCGTCGGCCCGTCCCGGCGCGCCCGGTCCAGGAGCGGCTGACCGACTGGAGCGAGGTCTGCGCGGGGCAGGCCCGGCTTCCGCTCGTCTCCGAGCAGGCGGGGCGCTGCATGGACTGCGGCCTGCCGTTCTGTCACAGCGGCTGCCCGCTCGGAAACCTCATTCCCGAGTGGAACGCGTACGCGAGGAAGGGCGACTGGGGGGCAGCAGCCGAGCGACTGCACGCGACGAACAACTTCCCGGAGTTCACCGGGCGGCTGTGCCCCGCGCCGTGTGAGGACGCCTGCGTGCTGACCATCAATGCCGATCCGGTGACGATCAAGAATGTCGAACAGGCGATCGCGGACCAGAGCTGGGCGCGCGGCTACGCCCCGCCGCAGCCGCCCGAGCGGCTCAGCGGGAAGACCGTCGCCGTCGTCGGTTCCGGCCCTGCGGGACTGGCGGCGGCGCAACAGCTCACCCGCGCCGGGCACACCGTCGCCGTCTACGAGCGCGCCGACCGCATCGGCGGCCTGCTGCGCTACGGCATCCCCGCGTTCAAGATGGAGAAGCGCCACCTCGACCGCCGTATCGACCAGATGCGGGCGGAGGGCACCAAGTTCCGTACGGGCGTGGACGTCGGCGGTGACCTCGACGCCGCCGAGCTCACGGAACGATACGACGCGGTCGTCATCGCCGTCGGAGCCACAGGACGACGGGAGCTGTCCGTTCCGGGCCGCGAGCTGTACGGCATCCACCAGGCGATGGACTACCTGACCCTGGCCAACCGGGTCGCGGAGGGCGACCGCGACGTGCCGGCCGTCAGCGCCGAGGGCAGACACGTGGTGATCATCGGAGGCGGGGACACCGGTTCGGACTGTCTGGGCACCGTCCTGAGGCAGGGAGCCGCCTCCGTCGTGCAGGTCGACATCAATCCGGAACCCGGTGCAGCCCGGCGGGAGACCGAGCCGTGGCCCGTGTACCCGAAGGTCTATCGCGTGTCCCACGCCCATGAGGAGGCCCGGGGACGGGACGGCGGGGACCCGAGAATGTTCTCCTCCGCCACCCTCAGCTTCGAAGGCGACCGGTCCGGCCGTGTCCGTGCGCTGTGCCTGGCGGAGGCGGAGCCCGGGAGCCGAAGGCCGCGGCTGGAAACGGAGCATGTGATCCCGGCAGATCTGGTCCTGCTCGCCCTCGGCTTCTTCGGTCCCGAACGGGACACCGCCCTCGTGCGCCAGCTCGGGCTCATGCTGGACGGCCGGGGGAACTTCGCCCGCGATGCCACGTTCGCGGCTGAAACGGCTGAAACGGCTGAAACGGCTGAAGGGGCGAAGCAGGCCGGGCGGGTGAGGCGAGCGGCCCGCGCCGGGACGGGCAGGGTGTTCATCGCCGGTGACGCGGGGCGCGGCCAGTCCCTCGTGGTGTGGGCCATCGCGGAGGGACGGTCCGCCGCGGCCGCGGCAGACCGCTGTCTGAGCGGCTCCACTGTGCTCCCGGCGCCCGTCGGCCCCCATGACGGGCCCCTCGTCGCCTGAGAGCCTGTCGGGTGACCTCTGATCGGGCGGCCACGCCCTGGCACGCACGCTTCCCGCGTTGCCGAAATGCCCAAGTAGCTCCTTCCCCAAGCTCTCAGCTTCGTTCGAGCAGGGGAGACCCCGTCCCAAGCTCTCGGCTTCGTTCGAGCAGGGGAGACCCCATCCCAGGACATCCCGGCGCCTTGGAATCGCACGCACCAGACCGCGTCCGCTACCCGATCGAAGGTCACCCGACAGGCTCTGAGCCCCTCCGGCGTACATCTCAGCGGTCGTCGTCGCCCCGTGGAAGGTGCGACGGAGGGATCCAGCCGTGGGATTCCCGCCGGATCACGTTCCGGCAGTGCGCGCGCAGCCGTCGGGGCCACCGGTCCTGCCACCCCTGCCAGACGAAGACGTGCGAAGACACCAGGACGATCACGGCGAGGGCAGCGGTGGCCAGTGTCGCCGCGATCACGCCGACGACGTTCTCCGGACTCCATTCGGTCCCGGTGCCGGCCTCGCCGAAGACGCTCCGCACCAGCACCAGGAAGGCGTTGAGCGTGACCCACCCCGCCGCGATCAGTCCCGCGGCCGGCGGTGCGCGCCGGGCACGGTCGTCGTGTCGCGTGCGGTGTGGTGGAAGATAGTCGGACAGTCGTTCCGCATGGGCCGCACAGGCCGCCCGGAACGCGGGGTGGGTGGCGAGCGCCCGTACCGTCACCGCGTGTCCGGTGGACCACGAACCGAAGGTGAACTGCCACGCCTCCACGGTCAGCGGATGCTCCGGAGGCAGGGCGCTTTTCTCGTCCGCCTCGGCGGCCGGTACGAGCCGCGAGTCGTCCTCACTGAGCCGCACCAGCCCCGCCGCGGTCAGCGACCGCAGGGCCGTCTCGGCCGCCGCATACTCTCTGCCCCAGGCCACCGACCGCTCGTATCCGGGCCCGGTGAGCCATGCCGCGTGATACACGTCCAGCTCGCCCGACGCGATCAGCCGCTCTGTCGCCCGCAGGCCGTCGCGGTGACTCCACAGGGCGAGGACGCCGACGCCCAGGTTCAGCATCACCAGGAGTCCGCCCGTGCTCAGGGCGAGCCACACCACACCATCCATGGGGAAAGGAATAGACCACACGTGCACTCTTGACCAGAGCGCCTCAGTGACTCCCGTGCACTTCCGATCGGTTCCGCACCTCACCGTCCTCGTCCTCTCCCTCCCGATGGGGTCGGGGATGCGGCGTTGCGCCGACGCCTCCCGTCCTCCTCTTCGTCGACGGCGGCAGCTGCGCCTGGAGCAGCTCCGCAGGGGTGCGGCTCCGCGCCTACGGTGAGCGCGCGGGCCTGTACACCGAGGATCCGGATCGGTCCCGACCGGGCACAACGAGTCCGCTCCCGCATGCCGGTTTTCCCGCCGGATAGGCTCCGGATACGTGGAATCCATCGATCTCCAGCTCATTCACGCACTGAAGATTGACGGCCGCGCGCCACTGCGCCGGATTGCCTCGGTACTGGGCGTCTCGGACCAGATGGTCGCCCGCCGCTACGCCGGACTGTGCGAAACGGCCGGTCTGCGCGTCGTCGGCCGGCTCAACCCCAGACCCGTCGGGGAGTCCGTGTGGGCGCTGCGGCTCCAGTGCGTCCCCAGCGCCTCGCTCGGTCTGGCCCGGGCGCTGGCCCGGCGTGAGGACACCCGCTGGGTCAAGCTCGCCTCCGGCGGAACGGAGGTCATCTGCCACCTCGCCGTACACAACGACCTCGACCGCGACACGCTCCTGATGAATCAGATCCCCGCGAGCCGCGGGGTCACCTCGGTGGCCGCCCACCGTCTGCTGAGGCTCTTCAAGGGCGGCCCGACCACCTGGGACGGACCCGCGTCCGTGCTGAGCCAGGAGCAGAAGGACGCGCTCGTCCCCGCGTACCCGCCGCCCGACGCCCAGGCGCCGCCGGTGGACCTCACCCACCTCGACCGCATCCTGCTCGCCGCGCTGGCCCGTGACGGCCGCGCCTCGTACGCCGCGCTCGCCGTCGAGGCACGCTGCCACGAGTCGACGGTGCGGCGCGGCATCGCGCACCTGCGGAGCGCCGGAGCGCTCTTCTTCGTCCTGGACGTCGACGAGCGCACGCTCGGCAACCCGGCCGGCACCGCCCTGTGGATGTCGGTGCGCCCCGCGCGGCTCGCCGCCACCGGTGCCGCGTTGGCCCTGCACTCCGAGGTGGCGTACGCCGCTGCCACCACCGGACGGACCAACCTTCTCGCCACCGTCCTGTGCCAGGACGACGAGCACCTCTACGACTACCTCGCCGACCGCATCGGAACACTCCCGGGCATCGACACGGTCGAGACGGCGCCGATCGTCCGCACCCTCAAACGCACCGGATCCGTCACGTCCGGCCGAGCCCGGCCGGACAGTGGGCCATAGGAGCAACGCCGGACGGTGAACCGCACATCACGCGGGTTCAGCGGCCATACGTACGGCACAGCGAACGCCCGACCCGGCGTCGTCACCACGAGCGGTACCACAAGCATGAATCCTTGCGTCAGGAACCATGGACGACCTCGCCGACAGGCGTCAGGGCAACCGTTGATGCGTGGGGTGCGCGTGCTTCGCCGATGCGTACACCGGATCCGTCTCGCGCGGTCGGCCGCCGTACCCCGTTGCCGGATCCGGCTCCCGGCTCCGTGCCTGACCGCCGGAGGGGGACTCGGCCGTGGTCGTGGGGGTGCGGAGGATGAGGGCGGCCATGTCGTCGTGGCCGTCGCCCGGATGGTGGTCGGACAGGACGCTGCACAGCTGATCGAGCGACGCCCGGGCGTGCCGGCGGACGGTCGCGGCGAGCGAGTCCAGGCCACGGTCCAGCGGCTCGTCGTGGCGCTCGACAAGTCCGTCCGTGTAGAGGATGACGATGCTGCCCGGCGGCAGGGCGAAGGAATGGCCGGGCCGGGGCAGTTCGGTGTCCACCCCGAGCGGCAGTCCGGGCTCCTCGTCCAGGTAGCGCACCGTGCCGTCGGGCAGCAGTACCAGGGGTGGCGGGTGGCCGGCGCTGCTCCAGCACAAGGTCCAGCCATGGTCCGCGGGCTCGACGCGGGCCACGCACGCCGTGGTGACGAGTTGACCACCAGTCATGTGCATGATGCGATCCAGCTGGGCCAATGAGGAATTGGGCGGGGTGTTCTCGTCGAACGACAGCGCCCGCAGCATGCCGCGGGTCTGGGACATGGCGGCTGCCGCTCTCATGTCGTGGCCGACGACATCGCCGATGACCGCGACGCAGGAGCCGTCCGGCAGTTTCGCCGCGTCGTACCAATCGCCGCCCAGATGCCCGGGTGCGCTCGCGGGCCGGTAGATCGCACGTGCCTCGAACGGGTGCAGGTCCAGCAAACGGGGCAGCAGCAGCCGCTGGAACTGCTCGGCATTGTGGCGGACCTGGTTGTACAGGCGCGCGTTCTCGATCGCGACACCGGCGGTACCGGCGAGCGCCAGGATCATTCCCTCGTCGTGCCGGTCGAACGGCCTCCCGTCGCGCCGGTCGGACAGATACAGATTGCCGTAGACCCGGCCGCGAACGGTGACAGCGACCCCGAGCAGCGAACGCATCGGCGGATGCCCGGGCGGGAACCCGGACGACTCCGCATGGTCGGCGATGTTCTCCACGCGCAGCGGCTCCGGGTGGCGGATCAGGTGCCCCAGCAGGCCGCGGCCACGAGGCAGCTCCAGCCCGGACACGGCGGCCAGCTCCTGGGGGCTGAGGCCGAGCGGGACGAATTCGGCAAGAGATTCGCCCCTCTCGTCCAGCACGCCCAGGGCCCCGTAGCGGGCGCCGACCAGGTCCATGGCGGTGCGCACGATCCGGCGCAGCACCACCGGCAGCTCCAGTTCACCGCTGATGCCGAGGACGGCCTCGAGCAGCCCCTGCAGACTGCGCTGGGCGCGGGCCAGGGCGTGCAACTGCTCGCCGATGCGGTCCAGATCGGAACTGATCGGCAGGTTGAGCAGCGACATGTAGGGGACGTTCCCCGGCTCGTCGGCGGCCGCGTCCTGTGGATCCTGCGCCACCGGCCTCCCCTCCCGCTCGTCTCGGGCGCCCGGCGCGGGCGCATACCGTCAACATCCAGCCTCATGTCATATGACCACAGACCGGCCACTGCGCCGCGGTCATAGGTGGGGCATGCGCCATTTGGCTCAAGCCCGGCAGGCCCGGATCCATGAGGCAACGGCCTCGCCGACGTCGTACCAGGCCCCGGCCCCGGCCTCCATGCCCCCGGTCCGGGGCGATCGCCCCGGACCGGGGTCCTCAGGGGCTGGCCCCGTCGAAGCCGTAGCGCAGCGGTTCGCCCTTCGACCGGAGGTCGAGCCGGTACACGAACAGCGCGTCCACGCGCATTCCTTCGGGCGGGGCCTCGACGTCGCACGGCCAGGTGACCTGAAGTACCGGTGGTCGGCTGGTGACTCGCATCCGCACCCCGTGCGCGGGGCCGCCGTCGAGCATTGCGGTCTGCTGGTTCGCCCGGGTGTCGGCGTTGTCGGCATCCATGCTCATACTTTAATGGTTGCGCAACTCATGAATGGTCGTGAGCTGTGTCACGCCGACGGCCTTCCGCAGTGCGGCGGTTCCGGACGGCGGGAGCGGTTCACGATTCGGCCACCACGATGTAGAGCGTCACCGCCGCGAGGAAGGGGCCGCCGGTGAGATGGTCCAGCCACGGGCTGCGCATCGGGGATGCGTTGCCTGGCGATTTCGACCGAGGCCCGGTCGTGGTCGACACCGATCACCTGGCCCGTCGCGGTGACGGCCTCGGCGAGCACCCCGAGATCGGTGCCGGGGCCGCAGCCGAGGTCGAGCACCGTGTGGCCCCGCCGGAGCCGGAGTTCGTCGGGCATGCGGCCCTTGTAGGCGCGGCCCGGGCCGGTCGCCGCGACGCGGCCGAGGTGGACGACGGGGTCGGGGCGCTGGTCTCGAACGCCGATGAGTTCATGAGCGCCAGTCAATCAACCACGGCCGCCGGAGCGACAGGTGTCGCAAGCGGTGAGCAACTCCGTGGCGGAGCCCCGCTCGGCCGACCGCGTATGGCGCTCACCCGGACAGTCGGCGCGCGTCACTCCGCTGCTGTCCGGGCGGTGCCGTCACCGTCGGCCCCGGTAAAGCTGGGCCCGGCGGCTCGCCCTCACCCGGAGCGCGTGAACTCGCCGTCGTCGATGCCGTTCGTCGGATTACGGGACAGTCCTCAGGAGACCGTGGTGGATCTGCAACTCGCAGGCAAGGTGGCCGTGGTCACCGGTGCGGGCAGGGGCATCGGCCTTGCCGTGACACAGGCGCTCGCCGCCGAGAGCGTGTGTGTGGTCGCCGCCTCCCGTACCCTCACCGAACCTCTGTCCGAGCTGGTGGCGGGCCGGCACGTCCACTTCGTCAAGGTGGACCTCGCCGGGCCCGACGGCTCCGCGGAACCGGTCGAGGAAGCGGTCGCCCGGTTCGGCGGGCTGGACATCCTGGTCAACAATGTGGGGGCGGTACGTCCGCGAACGGGCGGCTTCGCGTCGGTCGGCGACGACGACTGGATGTGGGCGCTGACGATCAACTTCCTCTCCGCGGTCCGCACTACCCGCGCCGCGCTGCCGCACTTGATCGAGGGCGGTTCGGGCTCGATCGTGACGGTCGGTTCGGTGACCGGCTTTCTGCCCGACCCCTCCGTCATCGACTACGGCGCGAGCAAGGCCGCCCTGGCCAACTTCTGCAGGGCCCTGTCCAAGGAGGTCGGCCCGCACGGGGTACGGGTGAACACCATCAGCCCCGGGCCCGTGGCCACCGACCTCTGGCTGGGGGAGGGAGGCATCGCGGACACGTTCGCGGCGGCCGGCGCCACCGCACCGGACGCCGTCGCCCGGAGTGCCGCGGACCGGGCGGCCACCAGGAGGTTCACCCGGCCGGAAGAAGTGGCCGACCTCGTGCTGCTGCTGGCGAGCGGCCGCTCCGGCAACGTCACCGGATCGGACCTCGTCATCGACGGAGGGCTCGTCGCGACACTGTGAGGATGCGTCACGGCCGCCGTGACGCGCGTATCCCCGCAGCGCGGAGAACGGCGAGCATCGACACGCTACGGGGCCCGGTCCCGGTCCCGGTGACGAGGACCTCGAACGGGAATGGGACATCGCATGCGGCAACCACTCGGCCGACGCCAACTGCTGCTCGGCGCCGGTGCCCTGCTCGCGGGAACCACGGCCTGCTCGGCGACCTCCCGGACGGCGTCCGGCCCGTCCCCGCCGGAATCTCCGCCCCTGCCTCGGCCCTCGCCGCTGCCCGCGACCACCGCCTGGCACCCCGACCGCGGCGACGTGCAGCCCGACGTGAAGCTGCGCGCCGTACAGGTGGTGGAGGCGATCGGCGCATGGCCCGCCGGGCAGGGGAGCACGCCCGCGGCGAAGAGACGGGTGGCCGCTCTCGGCGCGGCACCGTCGCTGGTGGACCGGGCGGGCCCGCTGCGGCCCGCTGCGGACGAGGCCGCGCTCCAGGTGATCGACGCGCAGTACGGCGGGATCCTGAGGGATACGGCCAGCGTGATGGTGGTGTGCCGGCAATGGACCCCCGGGCATGCGGGCGGCACGACCGTCGACGTACGACTGAGCCGGGCGCGGCCCCGCTGGGAGGTCACGGCACTGCACCCGGGCCGCCCGGGAGCCGCCGTCGCCTCGCTGCCCGCCGCGGCACGGCAGGTGCTGGACAGCCCGCGGATCGGCCTCCCGCCCGCGGCGGAGGCCGACATCCGCAGCGGGCACATCCACCCGGCCGTGCTGCGGGCCCTGCTGCGACTGGCCGGTACGTACCGGATGGACCTCACCGTGTTCCGCTCCGGACATCCGTTGTACGTGTTCGGCACCGACCGGCCCAGCGACCATCCGCCGGGCCGGGCCTTCGACGTATGGCGGATCGACGGGCACAGGGTCGTCGATCCGGCCACCCCGCGCCGGCTGACCGAGTCGTTCGTGCGGGACGCGGCAATGGCCGGCTCGTACAACGTCGGCGGGCCGATCCAGCTCTCCGGGGGTGCGACGGCGCATCAGTTCTTCACCGACGACACCCACCACGACCATGTGCACGTGGGATTCGCGAGCTGACGTGCCGGAAACAGGCGGAAAGTGGACCTGTGGGCGAGGGACGGGCCTCCCTAGGCTCGGACCATGCGCGTACTCTTCGCCTCGACCGGCGGCTCGGGCCACTTCAACCCACTCGTTCCTTTCATCGACGCTTGCACGGCACGGGGCGACGACGTCCTCGTCGTCGCGGCACCGAGACTCGAAGCGACCCTGGCGGCCCGGGAACACCCGTACCGCATCAGTGGGGAGCTGAAGGAGGACGAGCTGAGGCGGGCCAGGGCGCGCGTCCTGGAACTGTCCCGGGACGACGGAGCGGCCCTGATGATCAGGGAGGTGTTCGGCCGACTGGGCGTCGCCGCGATGCTGCCCGCGCTGGAGGAGGCCTGCCGCGAGTGGCGGCCCGACCTCGTGCTGCACGAGGCGTGCGAGTTCGCGTCGGTGGTGGCCGCCGGGCGTCAGGGCATCCCGCACGCCCGGGTCGCGGTCTCCGCCGCGCGGTTCACCGGGTCCATGGACGAGCTGCTGCGCCCCGTGCTCGCCCCGTACGGCCCCGGCATCGTGGAGCGGCTCCGGACGTCCACGTACCTGACGCGCCTGCCGGCCTCCCTGGACCCCTCGCCGTACGCCGTGACCCACCGTTATCACGAAACCCCGGAGCCGGGTGTGCTGCCGGACTGGTGGGGCGGAGCCGAGGACCCGCTCGTCTATCTCACCCTCGGCACCGAGGCGGGCGCGCTGGCGACCGCCACCGGCCTGTACCGCGCCGTGCTGGAGGCGGTGAGCGAACTGCCGGTACGGGTGCTGCTCACGGCGGGGCGCGGTACTGATCTGTCGGGCCTCGGGCCGTTTCCCCCCAACGTCCACGCGGAGGCGTGGGTGCCGCAGGCCGACGTCCTGTCCCGCGCCTCGCTCGTGGTCTGCCACGGCGGATCGGGGACGGCCTTCGGAACCCTCGCGGCGGGTGTCCCGTTGGTCTGCGTCCCCCTCTTCGCCGACCAGCCGACGAATGCCCGGCTGGTGACCGAGGCGGGCGCGGGACTCGCCGTCGCCTCGACCGACGTACCGGTGGGCGGCGCGCCGGTCCTCGATACCGAGGCCATCTCCCGGATCCGGTCGGCCGTCGAGCTGGTGCTCAAGGAACCCTCGTACCGGGCGCGCGCCGAGAACCTGGGCCACGAGACGCGGGCCACCGCCACGTGCGGGGAGCTGATCGACACCCTCGACCCGCGCACCTGAACCCTGACCACCGCGCCTCCCGCGCATTCGACGCGCACCGGCACGCCCGTACGGTGGGGTTCGGTTCGCCGAGCCGCTGTGACGGCCTGCAGGCGGGCATGGGACAGAGATGCCAGCAGTATCCGTATCCGAGCCCGTGATCAAGCTCGTCCGGCGCACGACCGAACCCGTCGGGGCGCAGACCCTGCGCTCCACGGCAGCCGCCGTCATCGCCTATGCCGTGGCGGCGCGGACCCTTCCGCATCCGGCACCGCTCACGGCACCGCTCACCGCGCTCCTCGTCGTACAGGTCACCCTCTACGCGACCCTCACCACGGGGATCCGCCGGGTGAACTCGGTCGTCGTCGGGGTGCTCATCGCCACCGCGCTCAGCGCGCTGGTCGGCCTCAGCTGGTGGAGCCTCGGACTGACGATCTTCGCCTCGCTGATCATCGGGCGGCTGGTGCGGGTCGACGAGTTCGTACCCGAGGTGGCGATCAGCGCGATGCTCGTCCTGGGCGTCTCGCAGGTCGCCGCCACGGCATGGGACCGTGTGCTGGAGACACTCATCGGCGCGGGCGTGGGCCTGTTGTTCAACCTGCTCTTCGCACCACCCGTGTGGGTGCAGTCCGCGGGCGCCTCCATCGACAGCCTGGCCCGGGCGATGGGCCACATGTTTCGCGCGATGGGGGAGGACGTGACGGGGCACATCCCGGTCCGGCGCGCGGCCGACCGGCTCCACGAGGCCCGTCGGCTGGACCACGACATCGTGGAGGTCGATGCCTCGCTCCGGCAGGCCGAGGAGGGACTCACGCTCAATCCACGCGTCCGGCAGGGCCTGCTGTACCGGGTCGTGCTGCGTACCGGTCTGGACACCCTGGAGATCTGCGCCGTGGTGCTGCGGGTGCTGTCGCGCACCCTGACCGACCTGGCCAAGGCCCGTACCGAGGAGACGCTGTTCCCCGGCGACGTGGCCGCGTCCCTGAAAGAACTGTTCGGACAGATGGCCGGTGCCATCGAGAGCTTCTCGGAGTTGATCACCACTCCGGTCGCGGAGAACGCCGAGGCGGCGGAGGACCGACTGGCCCACGCGCTCGCCCTCAGCCGCGTGACCAGGGACCGGGTGGCGGACCTGCTCCTGGCGGGCGTCCAGGAACACCCCCGGCAGTGGCAGCTGCACGGAGCCCTGCTCGCCGAGGTCGACCGGATTCTGGACGAGCTCGACATCGACAAGCGCACCGAACGCCTGGGCAAGGAGCTCGACCGGCGTTCGGCGCAGGTGCACGAACGCCACCCCTGGCTACGTGCTGTGTCGCGTCGTCTGCGAGGACCCGGGAGCTGAGGCGGCGCGGACCGGCGGCCGTCATCCGGCAGTTGCCACTCCTGGCGGGAAAGGGCGTGGAAGGCACCCAGCATGTCGGCGGCCTCGCCGATCGCGGCCAGCCCCTTGCCGCGTACGTCACCGATGATCAGACGGGTTCCGTCGGTGGTGCGGGCGGCCGCGTAGAGATCACCTCCGATCTGCGCCTCCGCCTCCGCGCCAGATAGACCGAGGCGATACGCAGCGGACCGCCCCACCCGGTCCGCCATCGCCCCTCGCACGACCGAGCACCGTGACGGACGTCTGATCAGGCCGGTCGGCCGGCCCTGATCCGTGCCGTCACTCCGTGTGGCGTACCCCTCACCCGGACGGTCGGGCGTCTTCACTCCTCTGCTTTCCGTGTCGCGCTGTTCGGGCCGGGCCTGGCGACGCTGAGCCCAGCAACCGGTCCACGACGAAGAGAGAACAGCATGTCCCCCTCCACCCTCCTCGCCCCGCGGAAACGGATACCCGGGCGTCGCGCGCAGACCGTCGCCGCAGTGCTCACCACGGCCGCCCTTGTTGCCGCGCCCGCAACCGCCGTAGCCGACGGCGATGCCGGTCCGGCCGGCGCCAGGCCCACAGTGGTGCTGGTACACGGCGCGTTCGCCGATGCCTCGGGCTGGAACGGCGTGGTGGAACGTCTGCAGCGTGACGGGTACACGGTCATGGCCCCGGCCAACCCCCTGCGCGGACTCACCGATGACTCCGCGTACATAGCCGACGTACTGAAGAGCATCAGGGGCCCGATCGTGCTGGCCGGGCATTCCTACGGCGGCGCGGTGATCGGCAACGCCGCCGCCGGGAATCCGCACGTGAAGTCGCTGGTGTACGTGTCCGCGTTCATGCCCGACAAGGGGGAGGAACTGTCGGAACTGGGCGCGAAATTCGCGGGCAGCGACCTCAACACCGCACTCAGGCCGGTGCCGTTCCGGAAGCCCGACGGTACGGAGGGCACCGACCTGTACATCCGGCCCGCCGCATTCCACCATGTCTTCGCGGCGGACGTGCCGCCGGAGACCACGGCCGTGCTGGCGGCCTCCCAACGCCCCATCAGCGGAGCCGCGTTCATGGAGAAGACGACGGCGGCGGCCTGGCGGACCATCCCGTCCTGGGCGCTGGTCGCGACCCGGGACAAGGCCATAGCCCCGGATCTCGAACGCTTCGGGGCCAAGCGCGCCAAATCGCACACGGTCGAGGTCGACTCCTCCCATGCCGCGATGATCTCGCACCCCGACGTCGTCGCCGATCTGATCCGGCTGGCCGCCGGAGACCGGCCACCGGCGAAGTCGGGCATGGCCCCGACAGGCATCAGCGCCATGGTCCTGGCCTGTCTCGGCGGACTCGCGGGCGTAACCGTCCTGACCGGCGCGGGCCTCGTGGCGGCGGCCCGCAGGCACCGGTCCACCGGCGGCGGGACCGGCATGGCCCCCTGACCGGATTTCGCCGGTGGTCCGCCGCTGATCCGCCGACCAGCCGGATCGGCGGGCACCCGGAAGCGGGCCGGTCCCGCATGGCCGGCCGTGAGCGGCGTCGGGCCGCCGCAGCCTGCGGAACCAGCCGGGCGGGCGGCACTCACCACGAGGGCGGGCCCACGTCCTCGCCGCGCGTCGGGCCTTCCCGGGGATCCCTCGGACGGCTCGTCACCGGCATCACTCGACGGGCCGTGCGTGCCCGTGGATCACGGTGAGCGCGGCGACCGCGCCGGCTCCCGACGGGGGAGTACCGCTCCGGGCCCCGGGCCGGAACGGTACTCCCGGGGGCTCGGGGGACTTCCGTTCGGATCACGCCGGCACCCCCCGAGCCCGGCGTGATCCGAACGGGAGGACCTCAGGGAACGAGCCGGGACTCCGACAGGCGGGGCGAGGGCACCGCCCCGCCGTCCAGCGTCGCGCGGTACAGCGCGGCGTGCTGCTCACGGGAGACCACCGACCGGCCACCGCGCAGCGTGAGCCGGTGCCCCCGCGGGGTCGTCCAGCGCACCTCGGCGCAGTCGCCCGACGCGTCCACCTCGGGATCCGGCGCCGGATCCCCGTCCTGTTCCGCGCCGGCCGGGACGAGGGAGAGCGAGCCCGCCGCGAACGTGTGGCCGAGCGTCGCCCAGTCCAGCTCGACCGGGGCCGCGCTCTCGAAGAGGACGACCTCGATCCGTACCCCGTCGTCGAGCGGAACCAGCCGGACCGTCGGTGTGCGGCCGCCGAAGCCGCCCCCGGCGAGCCTGAAGCCCAGCCGTGCCGTACCCAGGTCGAGATCGACCCCGCCGTCGACCGCGGACGTCTCCGTCACCGGCGGTGCCCCGATCGCGTCGACCACCAGGCGCAGCGACCGCGCGCGGAACGTGTCACCCGGCTCGATCATGTCGAGGTGGTGGTGCCGGTCGCCCGCCGGGCAGGCGAAGCCCGTCAGCCAGGCCACGTGCGGGCCGCTCTGCACGGTGGAGAGCACGCCCGACGCGAAGTCGAAGTCCTCCGCGCCGTCGTCCTTGACCAGATGGACGTGCAGATGCCCGGAGGTTCCGTCCGGGCGTACCCAATGGCCGAACAGCGGACGCCGTTGCAGCCAGGTGTCCTGGTGGTTGATGCTGCCCAGCGTGGTGACCGCGTCCAGCCAGGTGGTTCCCGTCTCCGGGGACGGGCCCTCGACGAAGAGCTCCCGGTGCTCGCGCTCGCCCTCCAGCTCCAGCAGCCGCGGCAGCGCCCAGAAGGGCATGCGGTAATCCACACAGGCATGGACACCGACCGACATCTCCCCCTCGATGGGGCCGATCTCCGGAGTGCCGAGCACCCCCCGTACCGCCTTCACCAGGAACGGCGGCACGCCCAGATCGTTGCCGTAGCAGCGGGCCATGGGGCCGGAGAGCTGACGGGTCGGCGGGTGCCAGCGGGCCAGGAAGTGCAGCCAGAGCCGGTCGTGCAGACGGTCGTTGAGTTCCAGTACCTCCTCGTCCCGGACGTGCTCCCTGATCAGGGTCAGCGTCTGGAGCACGACACCCCAGTAGGACGGGCTGTTGAATTCGGTGAAGCTGCCGGTGGTGTCGATCGCCTCGCACAGCCGTACCATGCGGTCCTTGCCGTAGGCGAACAGCGCCTCGTCGTCGAGCATCCTCCCGGCCGCGAGCGCGACGAACGTGCCCATCACGGCGACGTTGGTGTACGTCATGTGGACGTTCCGGCGGACGATCGACGCCGCCGCGTGCCCGACCGACTCCCGGAGTTCACGCAGCACCGCGGGCGGCAGACGGTCGCCGTGCCGGGCGTGCACCAGCAGCAGATGGATGCCGAGGAAGTCTGCCCAGTTCCAGTCGGCCGGGTCCATCTCCGCCGCAGGCTCCTCGGCGTAGTAGCCCCAGATGCCGTAGGTGGGACTGTCCGTGGACCGGTCCTGGAGCTCGGCGATCCGCAGGATCACGTCGTGGGCGCGCTCGTCGTCGCCCGCGCCGCCGCGTTCCAGCAGGAGCAGCGCGTACTGCAGGGAGTTGCGGGTGGGGTGTGCGAGACCACCCTTGATGTGGGTGTGGATGGGGTTGTACGGCGCTTCGACCTGCAGCAGGTTCGCCTCGGGGTCCCAGCGGCGGTCGCCCTCGGCAAGGGTTGCTCGCAGCAGGGCGCGGTCGTACTCGGCGACCGACCAGGCAGGGTGCACGGGAATGTCCTCCAGCTCGCGATCGTCGGTCCGACGATCTCCGGCAACGCTCGGGAAACGCTTTCCAGAGGCTAAGCCGACGTCAACGCTCCGGCAAGGGGTATGCGGTAAACCTCCGGGTCGGAAGTCCGCCTCCAACCCATTGACGCGACGATATCGGGCGGTGCAAGGTGACCCCGGCTGGAAAACGCTTTCCAGCCACGTTCCGGTCTGCTCTCGAATGGAGTCCCCGATGAGACCCTCCCTACGCATCGCCCTGACGGGCGTCACCGCGGGTGCGCTCGTCTGCGTGCTTGCCTCGTGTTCCGGTTCCGGCAGCGACACCGCCGGGGACGGCACGGTGACCATCACGGTCTCCGGGCGCCCCCCGGCCACCAACGCGGCCGCGCTCAAGATCTTCAACGCGCGGGTGGCGGAGTTCGAGAAGGCCCATCCCAAGATCAGGATCAAGACGAACGAGTACCAGTACGACCAGCAGAGCTTCCAGACCAAGGTGGGCGGCGGCAGCCTGGAGACGGTCGTCCGGGTGCCGCTGACCGAGATGTCGAGCCTGATCAAGCGCAAGCAGATCGCCGATCTCACCACGGACTTCAAGGGGCTGAAGCACAGCGAGGACTTCAACCAGGTGGTGCTCGGCGCCTCGAAGGGCCTGGACGGCAAGATCTATGGCATCCCCACCGAGGAGTACGCACTCGGACTGGCCTACAACCGGGATCTCTTCAAGAAGGCCGGACTCGACCCCGACAAGCCGCCGACCACCTGGCCCGAGGTCCGTGCCGCGGCCAAGGCGATCTCCGAGAAGACCGATGCCACCGGCTACGCCCAGATGACCAAGGAGAACGCCGGCGGCTGGATGCTCACCGCCATGGCCTACTCCTTCGGAGACAGCATGCAGGAGGAGTCCGGCGGCAAGTGGGCCAATACCTTCGACCGGTCCGGCAGCGGCGCCGAGAAGTCCCTGAAGGTGCTCAAGGAGATGCGCTGGACGGATCAGTCGATGGGCAAGAACCAGCTGCGCAACCTCACCGACATGGAAAAGGACTTCTCCGCCGGAAAGATCGGCATGACGATCGCCGGGCCCAGCATCATCGGCCACTACATCGCGCAGTACAAGGGCGACCCGGAGACCATCGGGCTCGCCGCCATGCCCACGGACGGCAGCAGCAAGCGGACCCTGGCCGGCGGCGCCATCGCCGTGGTCAGCCCCAGGGCCACCCCGCAACAGCGTGAGGCCGCGGCGAAGTTCATCGACTTCTACTACCTCGCCCCCAAGTACGACGTCGCCCTCGGCGAGCAGGACGCGGCGTCCAAGAAGAAGGACGGCGCCGTCATCGGTGCACCGACCGTCCCGTTCTACCAGCCGGCCATCAACGACCCGGTCCAGGCCGCGATCGACAAGCTGGCCAACGTGCCGCTCGCGCACTTCGCCCCGTACAACAAGGCGCTCGACGAGTACGAGCTGGCCATCGAGCCGCCCATCGAGGCGCAGAACGTCTACAAGGCCCTCGACAGCGTCGTGCAGGCCGTGCTGACCCGCCAGGACGCAGACCCGGCCGAGCAGCTGAAGAAGGCTGCCTCGCAGGTCAAGTCCCAGGTGGAGCGCGCGCAGCACTAGAGCGTGTCCGGCACATCAGGCATGAGCACAGCACGAGGAGAGGCGAGGAGACGTCAATGAGCAGGTCACACGCGCCTGCGGCGCCCGCCGGGAACCGCACCCAGAAGAACCGGACGCGGAAACAGCGCTCCGCCGACCCCTCCGCGGACCGGTCGCGGACAGCGGGCGGGCCGCCGCGCACCGCCTCCCCGCAGCGCGGCGGCCCCGGGCAACGTGTCGTCCGCTGGGCCCGGCAAGGAGGTGTCACCACCATCCTGTTCGGCCTGCCGATGGTGCTGTGCTTCGCCTACTTCTCCTGGTGGCCGATCGTCCAGAGCGTGCGGCTCAGCTTCCAGCAGACCAATCTGGTGGACCCCGCCACCTGGGTGGGCCTGGACAACTTCCAGCGCGTGCTGGACGACCCGCTGCTGTGGACCGCCGTCGAGAACACCGCGCTCTTCGCGGTGCTCGCGCTGGTGATCGGCTTCCCGGTGCCGCTCTTCCTCGCGGTGCTCATCGCCGAACTGCGGCGCGGCGGCACGCTGTTCCGTATCCTCGCCTACCTGCCGGTGGCGATTCCCCCGGTCGTCTCCGTCCTGCTCTGGAAGGTGTTCTACGACCCGGACGCCGGCCTGTTCAACCAACTGCTGGCCCATGTGGGCCTCGGCCCGTATCCCTGGCTGCAGTCCACCGACACCGCCATGCTGTCGATCGTCCTGGAAGCCACCTGGGCAGGCTTCGGTTCCACGGTGATCATCTATCTGGCGGCGCTCGGCTCCGTACCGGCCGAACTGTACGAGGCCGCCGAGATCGACGCGGCGGGCATCTGGCGCCGGGTCTGGCACATCACCCTGCCGTCGCTGCGCGGGGTCGTCCTGATCATGCTGCTGCTCCAGATCATCGGCACCCTGCAGGTCTTCACCGAACCTTTCGTGATGACGGACGGCGGACCGGAGGACTCCACTCTCACCGTCCTGATGCTGATCTACAACTACGCCTTCCAGAACGGCGACTTCGGAGCCGCGACCGCGCTCAGTGTGCTGCTGGCCCTCGTGCTCGGCGCGCTCTCGGCGATCTATCTGCGGGCGACGAGGAGCTGGAGCAACTGATGGCCGTACAGACCCCCCTTCGCACCCGCCGCAGGAACCGCCCCGAGGAGAGCGGACGCGGACTCATATCCAACGCCGACCGGCGACGGACCTCCGTACGCGTCTCGCTCCGCTCCGTGCAGACTCTCTCGCTCCTGCTGCTGCTCGCCTTCGGAGCCGCGCCTCTCTACTGGACGTTCAAGGGCGCCGTCTCACCGACCCAGGAGCTGCTGCGCGATCCGCTGGCGCTCTGGCCCGGCCACGCGCAATGGGACAACCTCTCCCGCGCCTGGAACGAACTGCAGGTCGGCCAGTACCTCTGGAACACCGTGGTCCTGGTCACCGGCTCGGTCGTCGCACACCTCGTCGTCGCCACCACCGGCGGATACGTGCTGTCCGTGCTGCGCCCCAAGTGGGCGGCGCCCGTGCGGTGGATGGTGCTCGCCACCCTCTTCATCCCGGGCTCCATCTCCCTGGTCGCGCTCTACCTCACCGTGCTCGACCTGCCGGGCCTCGGCATCTCGCTCGCCAACAGCCCGTGGGGCGTCTGGCTGCCGCACGCCGCCAGCGCCTTCACCGTGCTGATCGTGATGAAGTTCTTCGACGGCATCCCGCGCGAACTCTTCGAGGCCGCCAAGGTCGACGGCGCGGGCCCGTTCATCATCTTCCGCCGGATCGTGCTGCCCATGTCGCGGCCGATCCTCGCGGTGGTGACCCTGCTGACGGTCATGAACTCCTGGAAGGACTTCCTCTGGCCCCTGATCGTCATCCCGGACACCGAGAAGCAGCCCATCTCCGCCGCGCTGCCGCGTCTCGCGGAAACGGCGGAACAGTCGCTGCTCATCGCCGGGATGCTGCTCGCCGTCCTGCCCCCGGTCGCGCTGTTCCTGATCTTCCAGCGGCAGATCGTACGCGGCGGGGGAGGCTTCACCGGCCTCAAGGGATGAGTTCCACCCGGACACACGCGCGGACCCGGTCCGCGCGGCCGACGGCGGCAGCGGTGCGCGCCGACGGCACACGGACCGGTGTGCTCCGCCGGGGTACAGCCGACGGAGCACACCACCACCCGGGAACCACCGATACGCACCGCGCCGATCCGATCGAGAGGATGCCTCGATGGAAAAGAACGGCACGATCCGGCCAGGTCCACTGGTTCCGGCCAGAGTAACGGGCCGCTCCAGACGGCCCGTCGCATGGGGCGGCGCCGCCGCCCTGCTCGGCTGTCTGCTGGTGGCAGCGCCGTTGCCCGGTACGGCTCCGGCCGCCCACGCGGCCGGCACCCTCACCGTCACCTCGCCCGACCTGATCTTCGTCAGGGGACAGGCGAAGATCACCCTGGCCTCCGACGAGGCCTCGGTGGCCTGGAAGGCCGCCGACGACCAGGGCCTGACCGTCGCGTCGGGCACCGCACCGGTCTCGGGCGGTACGGCCACCGTCGACGTCACCAAGCTCGGCAGCGGCTACTACACCCTCACGGCGACCGCGGGTGCCACTACCCGTACCGCCAATTTCGGCGTGCTCACCGCACTGGCCGGCCACGAACAGAAGGACCCCCGCTTCGGCACCGGCATCCACTACGGGTGGAACGACGGCGACGACCAGAAGCTGCTGCGTTCGGTCAAGCTGATGGGCATGCACGGCATCCGCTCCGACATCAACTGGAGCGCCATCGAGAAGACTGCCGGCGAGTACACCTGGAGCAACTACACCACCGACCAGCACATCCCGTACGCCAAGACGCAGGGGCTGACCGCCCTGCCCATCTCCGCCTACCGGAACCCCTTGTACGACAACAACCGGACACCGGCATCCGACGCGGCGCTGGAGGCCTACGGGAAGTACACCGCCGCCATCGTGGAGAAGTACCAGCAGTCCACGAAGGAGGTCGAGATCTACAACGAGTACAACTCGACCGGCTTCAACAACGGCACCTGCGGCATCACCGCCGACTGCTACCTCAAGCTGCTCAAGGCGAGCTACGGCAAGGTGCACGCCAAGGTGCCGGACGCCACCGTCGTCGGCGGCGGCCTGGCCGGTCTCCAGACCGACTGGCTCAAGCGGCTGTACGCGATCGGTGGCCTGGACTACATGAACGCGCTCAGCGTCCACGAATACGGCTACCCGAGGCCGCCCGAGGAAGCCCTGGCGAGGCTGCCGCAGGTGCGCGCCGATCTGGACGCGGCGGGCGGCAAGAACTTCCCGCTGTGGATCACGGAGAACGGGTACCCCACCCACGGCGACGGCGTCACCCCGGCCCTGCAGGCCGAGTACCTGCCGCGTGCCCAGATCTTCTCCTTCGCCTCGGGTGCCAACCGCTACTACTGGTACGACCTCACCAACGACGGCACCGACAACACGAACAAGGAACACAACTTCGGTGGATTCAAGCGACCCACCGCCGAAGTCAAGGCATGGCAGCCCAAGCCGTCCGTCGTCACCGAGGGCGTCCTGATCCGCCAGATCGCGGGCCGCGCCTGCACCGGCCGTGACGACGCCGGTTCCGACGCCGTCCGCTCGTACCGCTTCGGCACCGGCACCGACACCGTCCGGGCGCTGTACACCACCGCGACGGCACCCGGAACCGTGGAGCTCTCGGCCGGCGGCCCGCTCACCGTCACCGACCAGCTGGGCCACGCGAAGACCTACACCCCGTCCGGCGGCAAGGTACAGCTCGGGATCGACGGCAAAGTGCTGTACGTCAAGGGCACGGTGACCGGCGTCAAGTCCGTCGCCGCCCCTGCCTACTCCCTCGAAATCCCCAAGCGCACCAACACGGAGGAGCCCGTCACGGCGGTGCTCAAGGTCGACCGCACGAAGGGGCACCTCCCGGTGCCGTGGCCCGTGCAGTTCCGTGTGGCGGGGGAGACCTACGGTCTGACGGCCGAGCCCGGTCAGGTCACCAGCAAGACCGTCGAGCTGCCCACGTCCGCCCTGACGGGGGCGCGTTCGATCAGCGGCACGGTCGGACTCGGCCCGCTCACCCTCGGCCGGGTCACCACCGACACCGAGGTGGTGCCCCCGACCGAGGTCACCTTCGACCCGGTGGTGAAGAAGGCGGCACCGTTCGCCGCCGGGCTCAAGGTCACCGTCACCAACAACCGCGCCCGCTCCGCGCTCGATCTCACCAAGCTGGAGTGGCAGGTGAACGAGGGCACCGCCCATGTGGACCGGGGCACCGTCGACGGACCGCTCAAGGTCGGCGCCGGGTCCAGCACCTCCTACACCGTGGACGCGCGCAACATCAAGCCCTGGGACCGTTACTGGACGGCCGCCTACATCAGCACCCCCGACGGCCCCCGGACCCCCGTGGGCACCTGGAACGGCTGGGGCGCTGTGCAGCCCGCCGGTACGGACACCACACCGCCCATCGACATCGCCGCTCAGGGCAAGGTGTACTACGCGGGCGGCTACCAGGGCGCGGCCGACCTCTCCGGCACCATCCGGCCCCAGTACACCGACGCCGGGCTCGTGCTGAAGGGCGAGATCACCGACAACGTCCTGGCCCAGCCCGCCACCACCGCCGAGAACATGTGGCAGGGCGACAGCATCCAGTTCGCCGTCACCCCCGAGCTGCCCGGCCGCAGCAGGCAGTACGTCGAGGCCGGCGCCTCGCTGGTGGGCGGCAAGCCGCAGGTCTACACCTGGCGGGCGCCGTCCGGCCAGACCGCCGGGCCGACCCCGGGTGCCACCGCCCAGATCACCCGGGACGGCACCACCACCAGCTACACGGTGACGGTGCCGTGGGCCTCGCTCGGCCTCAGCGGCAAGCCGACCGCGTCCATCGGACTCGGCATCGCCGTCAACGACATCGACAACGACGGCCGGGCGCGCGGCTGGTCCGAGTGGGGTTCGGGCATCACCAACAACTCCAAGAGCGCCACCGGCCTGCGGGCCGTCCAGCTGACCGACTGACCCACCCATGAACCGGCGGGGCCGGGTGCATCTGACAGCACCCGGTCCCGCCGCTCCCGGTCCCACTGTCGCACGTCACACTGTTCCGAGTCCCACCGCGAGGAGACCAGCACCATGGCCCTGTTCGACCTGCCGCTCCACGAACTCCGCGACTACCGGCCGCAGATCGACGAACCGGAGGACTTCGACGCCTTCTGGTCGAAGACCCTGGCCGAGACCCGCTCCCACGACCTCGCGGTCTCCTTCGAACCTGTCGATACCGGGCTGACCGGCATGCGCACGTGGGACACCACGTTCGCCGGCTTCGGCGGCCACCCCGTCAAGGGCTGGTTCAGCGGTCCCGCGCACGCCGAGGGCCCGCTGCCGCTCATCGTCCAGTTCCACGGCTACAACGGCGGTCGCAGCCTGCCGCACTGCTGGGGCATGTGGCCGCTGGCCGGCTTCGCCCACTTCATCATGGACGTACGCGGCCAGGGCAGTGGCGGCAACGTCGGCGACACCCCCGACCCGGTCGGCTCCGGCCCCTCCCACGCCGGCTTCATGACCCGCGGCATCGAGGACCCGGAGAGCTACTACTACCGCCGGGCCTACGCCGACGCCGTACGCGCCGTGGAAGCGGCCCGCTCCCACCCGCTCGCCGACCCCGCCCGCACCGTCGCGCTCGGCGGCAGCCAGGGCGGCGGCCTCGCCCTCGCGGTCGGCGGACTCGTCCCCGACCTGGCGGCCATCGCCGCCGACGTGCCCTTCCTCTGCCACTTCGGACGGGCCGTCACCCTCACCGACGCCGACCCGTACGCGGAGATCGCCCGCTACCTCAAGATGCACCGCGGC
The DNA here is from genome assembly GCF_043080425.1 of Streptomyces sp. NPDC015032. Lineage (NCBI taxonomy): Bacteria > Bacillati > Actinomycetota > Actinomycetes > Kitasatosporales > Streptomycetaceae > Streptomyces > Streptomyces sp. NPDC015032. Next base: position 154,716 of record NZ_JBIBVN010000009.1, read on the forward strand.
AAGGAGGAGACCGTCTTGCGCACCCTGTCCTACTTCGACGGGGTCTCGTTCGCCGCGCGCGGCAGCGCCCCCGCGCTCTTCTCCGTCGCGCTGATGGACCAGGTCTGCCCGCCGTCCACGGTCTTCGCCGCCCACAACGCGTACCGCGGCGAGAAGGAGATCGAGGTCTACCGGTTCAACGGGCACGAAGGCGGCGCCATGTTCCAGGAGGCCGCTCAGCTCCGCTGGGTACCGAAGGCGCTGGAGAACGCCGGCTGAGCATTGCCGGGGTCCGGCCGGGTGGTGTGGATCACGGACAGAGTGTGGACAGCATGTATATGGTCCACGGGGGCGTTGCATGGCCCCCGTGAACGGCAAGGACGAGGGCGGACAGTGCGGCAGAAAGCCTATGCACAGGCATTGCGCGTCATCGCCTGCGCGCTGATGGCGTGGCAGGTGTGGATGATGTGGTACATCGCCAGCCACGAAGCCGTCTCCATCCGATGGAGCTGCGACGGGACCGGCGGCTGCGGCAGCGACCAGTTCGCGTCGGTGGCCCCGATCCTCGGAATCGGCTCGGCCGTCGTCCTCGGTCTGCTCGCCACCCGTTTCCTGCACCGTGCCGCGCCCGGGGCGATGGTCGTGCTCTGCGCCCTCGCCGCGATCGTCGGCTGGCACGACGCGCTGGCGGAGGGCCAGGTCGAGCACGGCACCACCACCTCCTTCCACATCTTCTTCCCGGTCGGTGAGTTCTCCGTCTCCGCATGGCTCACCTTCCTGTGGTGCGTCGCGGGCGCGGGCTGCCTCGCCGCATGGTGGGGCGCGGCCGTCAGCCTGCGGCGCACCGCGGGGCTGCGCAGGCTCTCCCGCCGCTACACCACGGCCGACGCGGTGCTGGAGGGCTGGCGGTCGGTGGGCCGCAAGTACGGCGAGGTCACCGTGGTCTTCGACGACACGGCCGGGGTGCGCCACGAGGTCCCGGCCATCGTGGAACGCGTCGCCCTCAAGCGGGACGTCCTCGCCCTGTACGACGCCGACCGCCCCGACGACCCGGCACACACCAAGGTCGTCATCCCCCGCCGGAAGGTACTGCGCCCCTCATGACCACGTCGCGCTCCGCCGTGTCCTCCCCGCGCGGCTTCCTCAGGCTGTTCACCGTGGTGTCCGCCCTCGGCACCGGTCTCGCGCTGGCCGCGCTCGTCCAGGGCGCCGTGGACGGCCCCCGCTGGCTGCTGATGCTCGCGCTCCCCGTGACGGCCCTGGCCCTGACGGCGTACGGCAAGGCGGCCGAGGACATGAAATCGGGCGTCGCCGCCCCCGGGCTGCGCTCCGGCGGCCCGCGCGCCTTCGCGCCCGCCGTGGTCAACGGGGTGAGGGCGGTGAACAAGGAGAACGGCCGGACGGCCGCCGACGGGCAGGCCGTGAATTCCGTGTTCGCCTTCGACCTGACCGTGGTGACCGACGAACTGCCCCCGTACCGGATCGAGGTCCGTCACCCCCTCGACCTGCAAGGGCTGCTGCACAGGCCCAGGGCGGTCGTCGAGTACGACCCCGAGCAGCCCTGGCGGGTCGTCATCCCCGACAACCCGCCGCGCGAGTGGCTGGCCCGCGCGGCGAGCCTCGTCCCGCCGGCGGGCGAGGTGAAGTCCCGGGCCGGCGGTGTTCCGGCCGGGTTCCGCGCGCTGGCGTCGGGCGTGGTGATCGCGGCCGCACTGCTGGTGCTGGTACGGCTGGCCGGCTGAGCCGCCGCGGGCTCTCAGCCGTTGCGCGGGTACTTCTTGAGCACCTTGCCGTTGATGTCGGCCCGCAGATAGGCGCCGCCGTACTCGTCCGAGACGTAGACGCTGAGCGTCGGCTGGTAGCCGTCGAACGGGGACGCCGGGTCGATGTCCACGTAGTGGCTGGTGGGTTCGGTGACGCCGAGCTCCTTGTCCGCCCGGCGGATCAGCCCCGGCAGGGCGTCCCAGTTGAACTTCTCCAGGTCAACGGATTTGGCGCCCGGCATGAGGGTGCCGCCCGCGCGTTCGCGGGCGGCCTTGCCGTCCCGGTAGGTGTAGACGTCGTACAGGGCCTTGTTCTTCGCGACCGGGGCCTCGACGCTCGCGTGCACGTCGTACAGCGTGAACGACGTGACCCTGGTACCGCCCATCACCGGCTCGAGCGCCGCGATGACGGACCGCGCGGCGGAGGGTGTCAGCAGATCTTTGGTCGGCGCCCCGGCCTTCTGCGGGCTTTCCTTCTCCTCGGCGGCCGAGGGCCCGCCCGAGGTCCGGTCCGAGGCGGACGCGGAGCTGCCGGAAACCTTTGCTTCCGAGTCGGGCACCAGCGACCACACCAGGACGCCGGTCAGGGCGGTTCCGGCGAGCGCCGTGCTGATCGCGACGGCGCGGCCCCGCCGGACCCGGCGACGGATCTCCTGGGTGCCCAGCGTCGCGGGCCGGGGAGGCGGGGGAGCGGTGACGGGCGGACGAGCGGGCCCGTACGCGCCGGACGGGCGCCGCACGGGGGCGGTGGGCAGGACGGTGGTCGGGCCGGCCTGGCCGTAGCCGGGCGGCGCCGCGTCCCTCCGGGTGGGCGGATCCTGGCGAGGCGGTACGGCGTCCGGCGGCGCCGCAGGGCCCGGCCCGGGCGTCGGCGCCGGCGCGCTCACCGCGGCCAGCATCCGGTCCAGCTCCTCGGGACCGGGCCGCGCGGCCGTGTCCCGGGTCAGCAGCGCGTTCAGCACGGGAGCCAGCGGACCGGCCTGGCGGGGCGGCGGGATCTCCTCGTCGAGCACGGCCGCCAGCGTCGCCAGCGTGGTCGCCCTGCGCAGCGGATGCACGCCCTCCACAGCGACGTACAGCATCATGCCGAGCGACCACAGGTCCGACGACGGATCGCCCTCCTCGCCGCGGATCCGCTCGGGGGCCATGTAGTCCGGGGAGCCGATGATGGAACCGGTCGCCGTCAGACTGGTGGACTCACGGATCGCCGCGATGCCGAAGTCGGTGAGTACCGGGCTGCCGTCGGTCCGCAACAGTACGTTGGCCGGCTTCACATCGCGGTGGAGGATTCCGGCGGCATGGGCGGCGCGCAGCGCGGACAGCACCCCGCGACCCAGCTCTGCGGCCCCGACCGGGGTGAGCGTTCCCTCGGCGAGGCGTTCCGCGAGCGAGGCGCCGGGCACCAACTCCATCACGATCCACGGGTAGGCGTGTTCGCCGCCGTCCACGATGTGGTGGACCGTGACGACGCCCGGGTGGTCGAGCCGGGCCAGCGCGCGGGCCTCGCGCAGCACCCGCTCACGCAACTGCCTGGCCGACTCCGGATCGTTCTCGGCGAGTGCCGGGTCCGGGGGCCGTACCTCCTTGAGCGCCACATCGCGGTGCAGCGCGAGGTCATGGGCCCGCCACACCATGCCCATACCGCCGCTGCCGAGCCTGTTCACCAGCTCGAAACGGTCGTCGATCACACGGCGCACAGGCCCCCCAGCGTTCATGCAAAAGAGGGTACGGGGCGGGTCCGCAGCAGTGCTCACCCGCCCCGCACGCCTCACATGTTGTCGTTCGGTGTGAGCCGCAGTGTCACGATCTGGAACGGCCGCAGCCGCAGTCGCACCGCGCCGCCCGCCACCTCGGCGGGCTCCTCGGCGAGCGGACGCTCCAGCAGGTCCGTGACGCTCGCCCCGGCCAGTGCGAAACCTGCCGTCAGATGAGCCGTGGCCCGCCCGCCGTGGGCCTCGTGGAGCCGGACCACCACATCACCGCTGCCGTCGTCCGCGAGCTTCACCGCCGTCACGACCACCGCGTCGTCATCGACCGAGACCAGCGGGGCCACCGCGGCGCTGCCCGGCACCCGGCGCTCGGGGAGGCTGAACTGCCAGCCCTCACGCACCGCGTCACCGATCGTCGCCCCCGGCAGCAGTGCGTACCGCAGCCGGTGCACGCCCTGGTCGGTGGCCGGGTCGGGGTAGCGGGGCGCACGCAGCAGCGACAGCCGCACCGTGGTCGTGGTGGAGCCGTCCTCGCGGACCGTACGGGTCACATCGTGCCCGTACGTCGAGTCGTTGATCAGCGCCGCGCCCCAGCCCGGCTCGCCGACGTGCAGGAAGCGGTGGGCGCAGATCTCGAACTTCGCTGCCTCCCAGCTGGTGTTGGTGTGCGTCGGCCGCTGGACATGCCCGAACTGGGTCTCCGCCGTGGAGTGATCGGCGCGCACATCGATCGGGAACGCCGCCTTGAGGAACTTCTCCTGCTCGTGCCAGTCGACCTCCGTGTCGATGTCCAGGCGCCGGGCCCCGGGACACAGCGTCAGGAGCTGGGTGACGCGGGACGAACCGAAGGTACGCACCACCTCGACGCCGTCACCGCTGCGGCGCACCACGTCCGCCTCGGTCAGATCGGTCACCGTGTTGCGGTAGAAGGCATCGACGTCCCAGGCGTCCCAGCGGTTGGGCAGATCCGGATGGACCTGGAGCAGATTCGCCGCGCAGCCCGGGGCGACCGTCTCGCGTCCGGCCACCAGATCGACGACCGAGACCACCAGACCCCGCGCGTCCACGGTCACTCGCAGCAGCCCGTTGTCCAGCCTGAAACCACCGTCGTACGCCTCGGCCTCCACCGGCTGCTCCCGCTGCTCCGGCGCGGGCGCCGCGCCCCCCGCCACCACGCCGGCGCGGCCGTGCGGGGCGGAGTTGAAGACGACCGTGCCGGCACCGGCCGGCGCACCGGCCAGGGACCGCTGCGCGGCGTCGATCACGGCTTCGAGCTCCCCGGCGATCCGGGCGTACGTCTCCTCCGCCTCGCGGTGCACCCACGCGATGGACGAACCCGGCAGGATGTCGTGGAACTGGTGCAGCAGCACGCTCTTCCAGATCCGGTCCAGCTCCTCGTACGGATACGGGAATCCGGTCCGTACCGCCGCGGTGGCCGCCCACAGCTCCGCCTCGCGCAGCAGATGCTCGCTGCGCCGGTTGCCCTGCTTGGTCCGGGCCTGGGAGGTGTACGTACCGCGGTGCAGCTCCAGGTACAGCTCGCCCAGCCACACCGGCGGCCGTTCGTACTCGGCCTCGGCGGCGGCGAAGAATTCCGCGGGCCTCTCGATCGTCACCCGGGGCGATCCCTCCAGATCCGCGAGCCGCCCGGCGCGCGCGAGCATCTCGCGGGTGGGGCCACCGCCCCCGTCCCCCCAGCCGAACGGGACGAGCGAGCGCGTCGAGTGCCCCTTGTCCCGGAAGTTCCTCTCGGCGTGCGCCAGCTCCTCGCCGGACAGCTCGGCCACATAGGTGTCCACCGGCGGGAAGTGCGTGAAGACCCGGGTGCCGTCCAGCCCCTCCCACAGGAAGGAGTGGTGCGGAAACGGGTTGGTCGTGTTCCACGAGATCTTCTGGGTGAGGAACCAGCGCGAACCGGAGAGCGCCACCAACTGCGGCAGGGCCGCCGAGTATCCGAACGAGTCGGGCAGCCACACCTCCTCGGTCTCGACCCCGAACTCCTCCAGGAAGAACCGCTTGCCGTACACGAACTGCCTGGCCAGCGCCTCGGAGCCCGGCATGTTGGTGTCCGACTCCACCCACATCCCGCCCACCGGCACGAACTGTCCGGCAGCGGCCTTCTCCTTGACCCGTGCGTACAGCGCCGGCTGGTGCTCCCGCAGCCAGTCCAGCTGCTGCGCCTGGGACATCGCGAAGACGAACTCCGGGTGGTCGTCCATCAGCGCGACGACATTGGAGGTGGTGCGGGCGACCTTGCGCACCGTCTCCCGCAGCGGCCACAGCCAAGCCGAGTCGATGTGCGCGTGACCCACCGCCGAGAGACGGTGTGCGGAGGCGTGCGCGGGGGAGGAGAGCACGGGGCGGAGCCGTTCCCGGGCGGCGCTCGCACTCGCGCCCACGGCGTCCAGGTCCAGCGAGTCCAGACAGCCTTCCACCGCACGCAGGATCTCCCAGCGGCGCGCGGAGCCGAGCGGCAGCTGCCGCATCAGCTGGTCGAGCACCTCCAGGTCCTGGACCAGTTCCCAGACCTGCTGGTCGAAGACCGCGATGTCCATCCGCTCGACGCGGTACAGCGGTTCGCTGCCCGCGGTCTCCCGGTCGCCGAGCGCACTGACACCGTCCAGGATCTCCGGATTGGCGGCCGCCTCCAGGTAGTACGTGAACTCCTCGCCGCCCGCGACCGGTTCGCCGACGCGCAGCCAGGTGTTGCGCGGGTTGAGCGCCTTGACCACGCTGCCGTCCGGCCGGTGGGCCAGCGCCTCCGCGGAAAACCCCGGCCGGTCCCGGGCGAAACCGAGGTCGATGACCGCTTCGACGGTCTCACCGGCCCAGTCGGCCGGGACGCGGCCGGTCACCCGGAACCAGCTGGTGCCCCAGGCCGGTCCCCAGTCGTCGCCGAGCGCGCCGGGCTCGTAGGGGCCGGCCATCGCCTCGGCGAACGGCACCGGTTCGCCGGGAGCGTGCCAGACCTCGAATTCCAGGGGCGCCGTACGGGGATGGACAGCGGGACGGATGCGCTCGCGCAGGGCGCGGTCGAGCCGTTCCTCGGTCAGTGTGCGGTCGTCATGCATGGGTGAAAAGGCCCCTCTGAATGAATGTGTGCTACGGGGTGGTTGTTCATGGGAGCTCGTCGAAGCCCACGGAGGGCAGTGACATCCCGTCGGCCAGGGCCAGGAGCTTCTCCAGGCGGGCCGGGGTCACATGGTTGGCCTCATGGGCGTCGGCGACGCAGTGGGCGTAGAGCGTGGTGACGCCGCCGTCGTCGGCGGTCCGGCGCAGGGCCGTCACCACGCCGGCCAGATCGTCCCCGTACGTGACGGTCCCGCGCCCGGAGTCCACCGAGCACCCCAGGAGGACCCGCCGGGCAGCGATGTCGCCTGCCGGGACGCGCAGTTCGGCGGTGAGGGACGGATCGGTGCGGCGGTCGGCGGACACACCGCCGCGCAGCCGCTCGAAGAGAGCGAGGAGCAGCCGGTCGGTACCCGCGTCACGGGCACTGCACGGATAGGCGAAGCTCCGGGACGGGAAGCCGAGGCGGCGCAGCGACTCCAGTGCGGGCACCACCTCCCGGTCGAGATAGGCGCCCGCGCCGTGCGCGGCGATGAACTCCGGCGCGCGCTCGTGCCGCATACCGTGGCAGCCGATGGTGTGGCCGTCGTCCGCGAGACGGCGCAGCAACCGCACGTCGTCCCGGTCGAGCCGGTCGGGCTCGCAGATGAAGAAGGTGACGCGGGCGTCGTACAGCCTGAACAGCGGTGCCGCGGCAGCCCACTCGCGCACATGCCGGTCGTCGAAGGTGAGCAGCAGGGCGCGGTCGACGCGGTGGTCCCCGCGGTCCGTCATCGCCCCGGCTCCTCGGGCGCCCAGCCGGGCACGGAGCCGTGCAGTGCCGTGTAGAACGGGTCGCCCGGCCCGATCTCGCCGGCCAGGACGGGGCGGCCGGTGAGGGCCGCCTTGTACATCGAGGTGATCAGCTCCAGGGAACGGCGGCCGTCCCCGGCGCTGGCCCTGGGTCGCCGGCCCGCCCGCATGTCGGCCAGGAGCGAACGGAGCTGCGCGCCGTGCGAGCTCGGGACGTCCTCGGCGGGGGAGGCCCAGCCGGCCGCCCGGCCGGGTTCGACACCCGGCGCGGGGGTGTACGTCCAGTCGCCGTTCCCGTAGCCGTACAGATGGTTGAGCTCGACCGTGGCGTCCCGCAGGTCGATCCGCAGATGGCTCAACTGACGTGGCGAAAGGGCACTGTTGACCACGGTGGCGAGGGCGCCCGAGACGAAGCGGACGGTGGCGGTGGTGACGTCGTCGGTCTCGACGTCGCGGGCCAGCCTGCCCGCCATGGCCCGGATCTCCGCCCAGCCCCCGAGCAGTTCCAGCAGCAGATCGATCTGGTGGATGCCGAGCCCCATGGCGGGGCCCGCGCCCTCGGTGGCCCACTTCCCGCGCCATGGGACCGCGTAGTAGGTGTCGTCGCGGTACCAGGTGGTCTGGCAGTGGGCGACCAGCGGCGCGCCCAGCTCACCGGAGGCGATGAGGGCCTTGGCGTGCTCGGCACCCGATCCGAACCGGTGCTGGAAGACGATCGGGGCGTACGGGCCGCCCTCGCCCTCGGCCGCGGTCATGGCGTCGTACTCGGCGAGACTCGGTGCGGGCGGCTTCTCGCACCACACCCAGGCCCCGGCGCCGAGGGCGGCCACGACCTGTTCGCGGTGGGCGACGGGCGGCGAGGCGATGACGACGAGATCGGGGCGGACCTCGCCGAGGGACGCGGCGAGATCGGTGGAGTGGTGGGAGAGCTCGAAGTCGGTGGCGAAGGAACGGGCCGCGGTGGCATCGGCGTCGACGGCGCCGACCACCGAGAAGTCCGAGGGCAGTTCGAGGAATGCGGGCATATGGACGGCGCGGGCGATGTTGCCCGCGCCGACGAGCAGGACACGGTAGGGAGTTGCAGTCACAGAGGGCCGTCCAGGCTGAGGGTGTGAGCCGCCGAGGTTGGTAAGCGTTTTCCAGCAGGTCGGGAAAATGCCCTTCCCGAAGGAAGGGCAGTGGGTCTCAGAGAGTGGCGTAGAGCGCCCCGGCGCTGGTCACGGGTCCGGTGCGGAGCCGGTCCGGCCAGTCGAGGGCGAGGCCGAGCGATTCCCTCAACCGGCTCTGGAAGGAGGCGAGCCGGTGCTCGGCCTCGCGGACCGCGCGCGGCGGCAGCCGGTGCTCCAGGCAGTACGACACCAGCGCGCCGACGGCCTCGCCGATGCTCCACTGACCCGCGTGCCCGCCGAGCGCGGACGCGCTGAGATGCGTCGCGCCGATGTTCCGCCCGGCCGGAAGCAGGTTCTCCACCCGTACCGGCAGCAGTGCGCCGAGCGGCAGCTGGAACGGCAGGCACTCCAGATCCAGGCCCGCGCCGCCACCGCGCCCCGGATGCAAGGTGATCCTGGAACGCAGGGTGCCCACGCTGTCCGTGAAGGTTTCGGCGCCCGGCGTCCCGGCCCGTGCGGCAGCGGTCAGATGGTGCTCCAGCAAGGTGAACTCGGCCCGGATGCGCCGTGATTCGCGGATATGCGGTGTCTTGGCGAAACCGTCGGCCGTGCCGGTCGCATCCGGCCGCAGGCGCAGCTCGGGGTAGCCGTGCCCGCCATCGTGCCGGGGCGCCCGTGTCTGCATCCAGTGGAGGAACGACAGCGCCTGCTCGCGGGCCTCCCGCTCGGCACGGGCGCGTACCTCGTTCCCGCGTCCGACGAGCGGCAGCCGTGTGTAGGCCGTCTGCTCCCAGTCGACGAGGGTGATGTCGCTGTCGAAGGTGCCGGGCAGGTACCGGCTCCGGGCCAGCGCCCGCAGCTGGTGCCAGCGGTCGTTGGGCGGTGCGGCCCACGGCGGGACCTCGTCGGGCTCGTGCAGGAAGAGCGGCACGGAGCGGGCCGGGGCACCACCGGGTTCCCTGGTGTCCCAGGAGAAGGCGTCGGACCACCGGTCGTAGCCGGCGGGCCGGTCGACGGTGTGGTCCTCGCCGGGGCGGTGGTCGAGTGCGAAGACCCAGGAGACCGGCTGCTGGTCCAGCGGATCGGCGACGGCGGCCGCGTGCGGTTCGCCGGTCTCCTCACGGGACTCGGCGCCGGTGACGTGTTCGACGCCCGCGAGGTCGAGCAGCTCACCCAGGTCCGTCGCGTCGACGACGTACGGAGCGCCGACCGTCAGCAGCTCGCCGTCCGCGGCCTCCAGGGTGACCGCGGCCACCCGGTCCCCGTCCGCCTGGGCCGCCACCGGGCGGTGGCGGAGCAGCAGGGTGAGCCGGCCCGAGGCGAGATGCGGGGCGAGGAGCTCCTGGACGACGGCGAGTGCGGCGCGTGGCTCGTGGCTGAGATGACCGGTGGTATTGAGCCCGGGGTTCAGCAGCGGGTCGGCGTACGGCTCCGGGCACAGCGGGTAGTTGCGCCGGTAGAAGTCGCGTATCCGTTCGCGCAAGTCGCGGTATCCGGGGGAGACGGGGTCCAGTTCGATGCGGTGGCCGTCGGCGAGCGGGACCGCCTGGGTGGTGAACAGGCCACCGGGCCAGTCGGTCGCCTCGGTGAGCACGACGTGGTGGCCGAACCTGGCCGCGGTCAGCGCGGCGGCGAGGCCACCGAGGCCGGCACCGACCACCAGGACGTCGGTCCCGAGCTCGCGGGTACGGGGTGCGGGGGCGGCGGACACAGGAGTCTCCTCCCTCAGGGCCGGCGGGCGGCGACGGTACGGAGCCGGACCGGCACGGACTCGCGCGTCCTGATCCGGACGGGGAGCACGATCTGCTCGGCGCTGCGGTACGGGTCCTCGCCCGCCGTGCGCTCCGCGATCCGGGTGACCAGTTGCTCGACCGCCCGGCTGCCGATCTCCCTGGCGGGCAGCCGGGCCGCGAAGCTGGTGAGCGGCAGCAGATCGTAGGGGCCCACGTCGTCCATACCGGCCAGCACGATGTCGTCGGGCACGGCGATGCCGAGCGAGGCCAGGTCGGAGGCGGCGGTGGCGACGGCGAAGCCGTGCGCACACAGCAGGGCGGTCGGCGGCTCGGGCGCGGCGAGGAGCTCGGTCAGCAGCTGTCTGCGCTCGTTCCCGGGCAGCGCCGTGTAGGAGCGCAGCGCGGTCAACTGGGGGAGCAGCGGCTGGTCATGGGCGCGCAGCGCCTGCTTGTGCCCGGTCATCCGGTCGTGGACGCTGGTGCACTGCGTTTCGCCCCAGAGCGTCGCTATGCGATTGTGGCCGTCGGCCAGCAGGTGCTCGGTGACCCGGTAGCCGACGTCGTAGTTGTCGGCGGTGACGGCGTCGATCGCGCGGCCGGGAAAATACCGGTCCACCAGGACCATGGGGAGGTGCAGACGCCGGATCTCGTCCAGCAGGTCGGGATCGGGTGCCCCCTGGACGGGGTAGAGGATGATTCCGTCGACCTGGTCCTCGACGGCCTGGCGCAGCGCCTGGTCCTGGCGGGCCAGGGACGCGTCGTGGTCGGCGTGCCCCGTCTCGGTCATATGGATCACGGAGTCGGAGAAGAACAGCCGCAGCCCGCGGTCCGAACAGACGGACTCGACCCCGCGCAGCACCTCGGACTGGTAAGGGCCCTGGCCGCTGATGATGCAGGCGATCACGCCGGACCTGCGCGCCGGGGCAGGTTCCGGGGTTCGGTCCGAGGGATCGGCGACAAAGGTTCCCATCCCCCGGCGCCGTACCAGCAGCCCTTCCGCGACGAGGTCGTTGAGCGCCCGGACAGCGGTGGTGGAGCTGACGCCGAAACGCTCGCGCAACTGGTTCTGAGTGATGAACGGAGCGCCGGCCTCGTACTCGTCACGTGCCACCTCGGCCCGCAACTCGTCCTTGATTCGCTGGTACTTGGGTCCGGACGTACCCATCCAGCCACCACCCTCTCGGATTTGACGCGTCAAACAGCGTTGGTCTCAGTGTGGTGGCGATTAACGCGTTATTTCAAGAGGGTTGCAGCGAAATAGTCAGCAATTAGTGCGTCAAGCGGGCGGCTTGTCGCTTCAATGTGTCAATCCAGTGGCCCGGACCGGGATCCCGGCCGGTCCGGGGACGACGAACGCGCGGCCGGTGTCGGCTCCCGGCTCACGGGGCGGCGTCCGGCCGGGGAGCGGGCGCGGGGCCGGTGCCGTCCTCAGCCGGCCGTACGGGGCGGCGGCGCCGTACTGGCCCGCACCACCAGGCGCGACGGCACGGCGAGCGTGCGTGGCGAAGCCGTCGCGTCGCCGAGGGCCAGCAGCAGCGCGCGGCGGCCGATCTCTTCGAGCGGCAGTCGTACGGTGGTCAACGCGGGTGTGACGTCGCACGCCACCGGCAGATCGTCGAAGCCGACGACGGAGACATCGGCGGGCACACTGCGCCCGAGGTCGTCACGGAGTGCCGCGAGCGCTCCGAGGGCCATGGCGTCGTTGAGCGCGAAGAGCGCGGTGATGCCGGGGGAGCCGCGGAACAGCCGCACCGCCGCGGCTCGCCCGCCGTCCCGGGTGAAGTCGGACTCGGCGCGATGGCGTTCCTGTACGGAGATGCCCAGCTCGGCAGCCCGCTCCAGGAAGCCGTGCAGCCGGTCCTGGACGGAGACCAGCGTCAGCGGTCCGCAGATGACGCCGACCTCCGTGTGCCCCAGCAGGGCGAGATGCTCGGCGACCGCCCGGCCCCCCTCGCGGTTTCCCGGCAGGATCGTGTCCACCGGAAGGTCCTGGTGCGCGACCGCGGTCACCCGGCCGCCCTGCGCCGCGAACGCCTCCAGCTCCTGGGTGAGCGCGGGGTTCTTGCCGGTGAAACCCGACCCGGCGAGGACGACGGCGCGGGCCCGCTGCGCCCGCAGTCGTGCCACGTACTCCGCCTGGAGCCCGGGCTCGTGGAAGGTGCCCGCCAGCATCACGAGGAGCTTGTGGTCGCGGGCGACCTCCATGACCCCGGCCGCGATCGCGGAGTAGTAGGCGTCGTTCACATCGTGCACGACCAGGCCGACGATGGACGTCGTGGACTGCACGAGCGCGCGGGCCGGCGCGTTGGAGACGTAGCGGAGCCGGGCGGCCGCCTCCAGGACGCGCTCCTGCAGCTCCTGTGTGACGTTGCGGTCGCTGTCGCTGAGGACGCGCGACGCCGTGGCGAGAGAGACCCCGGCGTCCTGCGCGACCTGCTGGAGCGTCACAGCGGACGACGGGCGGGGGCGGGCGGAACGTCGATTGACCTGGCTCTGCATAGGGCTACGATAGCTGCACTGAAAGCGTTTTCCCATTGCGTACGCAATGGGAACCGGCCCTGTCGGTCCGGCACCGCATCGCCGGGCCGCCCGGCGGACAGCTCGGACACGAGTGCGGAATCGGGACCACGCAGGCGGGCGCGGCCGGAATCGTCGAGTGGCGGCTCCACGTACAGGCCGAGGCCGTCCGTGTCCCCGTTCACCACGGGTGCCTCGCGAGGTACTCGGCGATCCGCTCCCGGTCCCAGGCCCCGTCGGCGACGGTGACACGGTAGCGGCGGGCCAGGGTGTCGCCCGGGGCGAGCTCCAGTTCGTCGTAGAAGGCGAAGGAGGGGGCGACGGCCGCGAACGGCTCGTTTCGGACGAACCAGTGCGCCGGGTGGGTGCCGTCCTCTCCCGAGTGATCGTTCTCCGGGGCGTGCCGGAAGATCAGCGTGGCCTGCCCGTCGGCGCCGTCGTGCTCACCGATGTAGGCCAGCCACGGTGCCTGCGTGCCCATCAGCTCCGGCCCCGAGCCGTCCGGTCCGAGGATCTGCCCGCCCCGGAAGGCGCGCGGCCCGCGCCAGAAGAGACCGGTGTACCCCGCCGCCTCCCGGCCGTGCGTCGTCGGGCTGCCGAAGCGCAGGGGCTCGGCGCGCCGATTGGTGATCGCGCTCGACCAGGTCAGCGTCCAGCTGCTTCCGGCGCCTGTCGCACCGGCGCCGGATTCGGCGTACTCCACGTCATGGAATTCGATGCGCCGCTGCTCGTCCGCCCAGTGCGTGCCGTCATGGTGGCGCCAGCTCAGCCGTTCCGCGATGATCGCGCGTCCGGCCTCCGCCGCCACCTCGTCGAACCCGATGTGTGCCATCGATCCGACCCGTTCGGGCAGCGGCTGGTAGTCCTGGCCGGGCACATAGGTGTTGCCTCCCCACAGGTTCTGCCCGGACAGATGGGAGGCCGTCATCTGAAGGCCCTTGTGCCAGCGGTGATCATTGGGCCGATAATCGCTGACAACGTTATCGGCGAGTGTGCGCATGGGATGGATGTACGGCTTGGGGGCCTCCCAGGCCGCCTCCGGGCGGTACACGTAGCTGATCAGATCGATGCCGCCCCGCTCCTCCGCGACCGTGATCCGCTCCCCGTGGGTGTGCGTGACGCGCAGTGGACTGCTCATGTCCCAAGTCTCCCGGGTGGGTCTGGAAAGCGCTTACCGAAACGTAGGCCCTCCGCCGGACGGACGTCAACAGGAAGAAGAACTCGCACTCGGCTCCTCTTTGCTCATCCCATGGTTGGGCGGCCCTTCGGGGCCGGACCGTGCGCCGTGTCCCCGCCCAGGAACGTCTGAGTTCGCGATGGTGCAACGAGCGGTTCATCGCTTGCCATGGCAGGCCGCTTGGCGAAACTCTTTCCCGGCGGGCACACTGCCACAGTGCCGGCGGCCGTGTACCACCCGAACATGGAGAACCCGGCCCACTTCAGCGCCGAACTGACGTCGTTCCTGGAGACCGTATGAGCAGCGCCCTTCTCGTGATGGACGTCCAGCGAGCCGTCGTGGACATCGCCGATGACGGTTCCGGATACCTGCCGCGTCTGCGCAGGGCGATCGATGGTGCCCGGGCGGCAGACATCCCTGTCATCTACGTGGTCATCGCATTGCGCCCGGGGTTTCCGGAGGTCGGCCCGCGCAACAGGGCACTCACCGCTGTCGCGCGAGCCGGGCTCCATGTCGAGGGTGACCCCGGCACCGAAATCCACCCCGATGTCGCGCCCCGGCCGGGCGAGGTGGTGGTCACGAAGCGACGGGCGAGCGCGTTCTCGGGCAGCGACCTCGACGTGGTGCTCAGGGCGCAGGGCATCGACAGCCTCGTCCTCACCGGCATCGCCACCAGCGCCGTGGTGCTGCACACCCTGTGTCAGGCCAACGACCTGGACTTCGGCCTCACCGTTCTCGCCGACGCCTGCCTGGACATCGACGCCGAGGTTCACCGGTTCCTCACCGAGAAGCTGTTCCCGCAATGGGCGGACGTCGTCACCGTCGACGACTGGCTCCATGCCACCACATCCCGGTAACAGGAGGTTGGGGAGGGAGTGGTGTGTGATGGCACACGTCGGCGCATCGCTGCTGCTTCAGGCCTGACCGTGCCGTGACGCCCCGTCACGGCACCTGAGAATCCTTGCATGGACGAGCGCGCTCACGAGAGCGCGAGGCTAACTCGTGGTCAGGCCGAAGACGGCGATGATCACCAGGTAGCACACTGCGACGAGCGCGGCGCCCGCTATGTGGACACGAGCAGATCGCGCCCTGGCGGGCAGCAGCCAGAAGGCCAGCGCTCGGGTGACCAGCGGCATCAGCAACCAGGTCAGCACACTGACACTCAGTACGTTGCTGATGAACAGAGCGAGATACCCGGGTACTCCCAGGCGGGTGAACCAGTCACCGACCGTCAGGTTCAGGATCATCACCGTGGGATACAGGGCCAGTACCACGGACATGGCCTGCTTCCAGTTGGGCGGAGTCCCCCCTTCCTGCGCGCCCTCACCGAAGCGGAACCAGGCGCCGAACGCCGATCCGATCTTGCGTACGTCGTAGGAACCGAAGTACTCGCGCCCTTCCGCCAGAAGCTTTTCGCGGGCCTCGGAGCCGAGCCATTCCTCCAGGTGTTCGCGTGTGTCGAAACGGAAGGCGACAACCCAGCGATCCTGAATTCCCTGTACCGGCCTGAACAGCTCCGACCCCATGAAACCAGGGCGCCTCTCCTGTTCCCGGAGGATCTTGTCCTGCCAGTGCATGAATTCCTGCTCGCGCCCCGGCCGTACATCGTGCGACACGACCGCTGTGACGACATCCTCGGTCGGTGTACCGCCGGAAAGCACCTCTTGTGTGGGGGTTCCATCGAAGAGCGGACGGCCTTCGTCGAGGAGTTGCCGACGCGCATGCGAGTCCAGCCACTTGGTGAGCTGCTCGACATGGGAGAAGCGGAATACGACGACCCACTCGTTCTCCTCGCCGGAGGCCGGCGGGTACAACTCCGTTCCCTGGAACCCGTCGAAGCCTCGCGCGACCTCGTTGGTCTTCTCCTGCCAGCGCTTGTAATCCTCGTCCCGGCCGGCCCGGACTCTCTGGGAGATCACGACCGTTGCACTGCCGCCGGGGCCACGGCTTGCACGGGTATTCATGCAGAGTAGTCTAGTTCTAAAAGGATTTATCAGACAAATGGGGGAAATTCCGCAAAAAATTCCGCCCCTCGCGGGAGGATCTTGAGATGGGACACAAGGAGTTCATGGCCGAAGCGGTTCGTCTGGCTACCGAGTCCGTCGACAACGGCTGGGGCGGACCGTTCGGTGCGGTGATCACCCGCGACGGCGAGATCATCGCCCGAGGGCAGAATCGTGTACTTCTCACGGCCGACCCGACCGCGCACGGTGAGGTGGAGGCCATCCGCAAGGCTGTTCAGCTGCTCAATCCGGAGGCGCCCAGCATTTCCGAGGAGCACCAGAACGCGTACACCCTGAAGCTGGTGCCTCGGCCGGAGGGTTCCCCCGACATGGTGCCCGAGCGCGCTCGTATGCTGCAGGGGTGCACGATCTACACCAGTGGCGCCCCGTGCCCGATGTGCATGAGTGCCATCTACTGGTCCCGGATCAGCACCGTCTACTTCAGCTGTGACTGGAAGGCGACTCAGGAGATCGGCTTCGACGATGTCTTCCAGTACGAAGACTTCGCGAAACCCCCGGACCGGCGGAGCATCACTCTCGAACAGCTCCACCCCGAGCTGGGGGCCACGTCCTACGCGGCGTGGGTGAACAAGGCGAACAAGCACCCGTACTGAAGCGGCTCGGACACGAGAGAACGATCGCCATATTGCCGATGTGCCGGGACAGCGGGCACCGGGCGGCCGACGCCCTGCCACTCACTCATGGAAGAGCGGCAAGACGTCGGCCGTTCGTGTGAGACAGGTACTACGTGAGGCCGGTACTACTTGGGCGGACGGGTGTTCCCGGTGCCCATGTTGCCCTGCTGGTCGATCTGCTCCTGCAGTTTCCGGGCCTTGTCCTGGAGCCGCTGGCGCTGCTCAGGGTCGGTGGTGCGCTCTGCGGCCTCGTTCATCTGCCGGGCCTTGTCGCGCAGCTGCTGCGCACGGTCACCGGATTCACGTGCAACGCTCATCATCGCTCCTTGTGCGGTTGGGAAGAGCGGGCTCCATCAGAGAACCAGCGCCGCCGGTTCGCCGCACCTCGAATCGTCACTCAGCGTCACCGGGTGCCGTGGCGGTGGTGCGGCGCTGGCATGATCAGGGGCATGAACGAGAGCATCATCGCCGCGTGTGACGGGGCATCGAAGGGCAATCCGGGGCCTGCGGCCTGGGCGTGGGTCGTGGCCGATGCGCAGGGGCGACCGGAACGCTGGGCGGCGGGACCGTTGGGGTCCGCCACCAACAACGTCGCCGAACTCACGGCGCTGCAGGAGCTGTTGGAGTCCACGGACCCGTCTGTGCCGACCGAGGTGCGGATGGATTCGCAGTACGCGATGAACGCGGTGACGAAGTGGCTGCCGGGGTGGAAGCGCAACGGCTGGAAGACATCGGCCGGCAAGCCGGTGGCCAACCGTGACCTGGTGACCCGCATCGACGCACTGTTGACCGGCCGGGACGTGAATTTCGTGTATGTCCCCGCCCACCAGGTGGACGGCGACCCGCTCAACGCCCTCGCCGATCAGGCGGCGAGCGAGGCCGCCGTGGCGCAGCGGCCGGCCGGTACCGCGCACGGTTCGCCGCTGCCGACGCCGGCTCCCGCCCGGGCCACGGAGGGCCGGAGCAAGAACGCTTCGCCGAAGAAGGCGGGGGGAGCGGCGCGCCCGGCGCGCTCCGGCGGAACGATCCGGGCGAAATTCGCCGGTCGCTGCCACTGCGGAAAGCCTTATGCGGCACAGGAGATGATCGCCAAGAACCCGCACGGCTGGGGCCACCCGGAGTGCCGCACCACGTCCGCCTGAGAGGCTGTTCCGTCGGGCCCGCACCCGGCGCGGGTCCGACGGACGCCGACCGTCGGCCGGGCTGGGGGAGTGGCCGCGCGGAACACGGTCCCCGTGCCATGATGCGGCTTTGACCGACGGCGTCCGCGGCACTCCGCCGATGCCGCAGGGGCAACCGCGGCACGCTGGGGGGCGCATGGGAAGCACCGGCACGGTTCTGCGCGAGCTGCGCAGTGCGCAGAAGACGGCAAAGGGGGTGTCGCTCTACTCGCGGTACGTGAACCGGCCGGCCGGCCGGATCTTCGCGGCAGGCGCGTACCGCATCGGACTGTCACCCAATCAAGTCACCCTGATCAGTGCGGCGTTCACCTTCGCGGCCATCGCCTCGGCAGCGCTCGTCCGGCCGTCCTGGGGGCTCGCGGCCGCAGTGTACGCGGGCCTCGCCGTCGGCTTCGCCCTCGATTCGGCCGACGGGCAGCTGGCCAGGCTGACCGGGCGGGGAGGCCCGGACGGCGAATGGCTGGACCACGTCGTGGACTGCGCCAAGATGGTCCTCGTGCACACCGCCGTGCTGATCTCGTTCCAGCGGTTCTTCGACCTGCCGTCCGAGGGCTGGCTGCTGCTGCCGCTGGGCTTTCTGTTCACGGCCGTGCTGACCTTCTGCGCCGGGCTGCTGCGCGAGCAGCTGGGCAAGGCGGCCGTCCGGCCCGCTGCGGGTGCCGCCGGCCCGGGCCCGGTGTCCCGGGTGCGGGCCGTGGTGCTGCTGCCCGCCGACTACGGGGTGTTCTGCCTGGTGTTCCTGCTGCTCGGCGACCGGACCGCCTTCCGCATCGGCTACGCGGTGCTCGCCGCCGTGCACGCGCTGTTCCTGATGGCGTTCCTGGCCAAGTGGTTCAGGGAGCTGAAAGCGCTCCGGACTGCCGGCTGACGAGCGTCTCCAGTACCCGGCGCAGTTGGGTGCTGGAGGTGTGCACGGTGTACGGGAAGTAGACCACCTCCACGCCGACCTCGGCGAAGTCGCGCTCCAGCCGCTTTCCCTTCTCCGTGTCCCGCCAGTCGTCCCCCTTGAAGATGACATCGAACCTGACCTGCTGCCAGGTCTCGATCTTGTCGGGCACCGTCTCGACGAACGCCGCATCCACATGGCGGACACTGCGGACGATCTCCAGCCGTTCAGGCAGGGGAATCACCGGCTTGTGGCCCTTGGCGAGCGCGGCCATCTCGTCCGAGACGACTCCCGCGACGAGGTAGTCGCACCGACTGCGGGCATGCCGCAGGATATTGAGATGCCCTATGTGGAACAGGTCGTAGACCCCCGGCGCGTAGCCGACCCTGTGCACCATCCGTTCTCTCCCCCCACGGTGAACGTGATGTCCGTGTCCCGCGTCGTCGTCCGGACATGGCGTCCGGTGGAGCGGGATATCGGTATCTGTGTTGATGGTGCAACGACCTTACTCCGAAGGCAACTTGCGCATCACGTGAACGGATAAGCTCGCTTTTGGGGCTGTTCCTTGGGGGGAACACAGAGGTGCCGGGGGAGGCGAGCGTCCATGTCCGATACCGACGGTCACAAACCGTTCGAGGGTCGCACGCTGCTGGTCGTCTCGACGAACTACGCGCCGGAGCTGACGGGTATCGGCCCGTACGCCGCGCAGCTCGCCGAGCACTGGGCCGCGTCGGGGGCCGAGACCCACGTGCTGACCGGCATGCCGCACTACCCGTCCTGGCGGACCGAGGCAGGGTACCGGGGCGTGTGGCGGGTCACCGAGAAGCGGTCCGGGGTCACCGTCCATCGGCGAAGACACTATGTGCCACCGCGCCAGAGCGCTCTGCGCAGAGCCGCGTTCGAGGCGACGGTCCTCGGGCACGGCCTGCTGGCGCCGCCCGTCTCGCCCCCGCCGGACGCGGTGATCTCCCAGATGCCCAGCCTCGCGGGCGGTGTCATGGGGGCCCGGCTGGCCCGCCGCCACCGTGTCCCGTACATACCGGTCGTGCAGGATCTGATGGGCGCGGCCGCCGCGCAGAGTGGTATCCGGGGCGGTCAGCGGGCGGCGGCCGTCGCCTCGTCGGCCGAACGGTACGTGCTGCACGGCGCCGCCCTCGTCGGAGTCATCCACGAGACCTTCGTCCCGCGCGTCACCGCGTACGGCGTGGACCCGGGACGCATCCGCCTCGTCCCCAACTGGTCGCATGTGCGGGCACCTTCGGCCGACCGGGCGCGGACCCGGGCGCGACTCGGCTGGAGCGAGGGCATCCCCGTGGTCCTGCATTCCGGGAACATGGGACTCAAACAGGGCCTGGAGGTCCTCGTCGACGCGGCCCGGCTCGCCCCGGGGATACGCTTCGTGCTGATGGGGGACGGGAACCAGCGCGAGGCGCTGCTGACGCGTGCGCCGGGCCTGCGCAACCTCGACTTCCTGCCGCCGGCCGACTCCGAGGAGTTCACGGACATCCTCGCCGCCGCCGATGTGCTCGCGGTGACCCAGCGGTCGTCCGTGCTCGACATGAGCGTCCCGTCCAAGCTCACCTCGTACTTCGTCTCGGGGCGTCCCGTCGTCGCCTCGGTGGCCGAGGGGGGAGGCACCGCGCAGGAGATCCACCGGTCCGGCGCCGGGATCCTCGTCACACCGGAGGACCCCGCGGCGCTGCTGTCAGCCGTACGCAAACTCGTCGAGGCACCGGCCGAGGCGGCCCGGCTCGGCGCCAACGGACCGCGGTACGTCGCACGTCACCTGAGCCAGGAGGCGGGTCTGGCCCGCTTCGACGCACTGCTCACCGAGGTCCTCGCGGACGCACAAGGGAGACCACGCCGATGACCCACCCGATCCGGGCCCTGGAGGACCAGGACGAACCCGCGCTGCTGAGGGACCAGTTCCGCCAGCTCCTGCGCTACCGGGCACTGCTCGCCTCCGGCGTCGTCCTCGGGCTGCTCGGCGGCGGCTGGCTCGCCCTCGGCGGCGAGGAGAGCTACACCTCGACGGGCGAGGTCGTCGTACGCTCCGCCGCGTCCGACCCCTTCGCCGCGGGCGCCTCCGCCGACAAGGGCATCAACATCGGCTCCGAGCGGCAGACCGCCGTCAGTGACACCGTGGGGACCCTGGCCGTCGGTTCCCTGGCCAGGGCGGGCGACCGGGTGGAGGTCGGCACCCTGCTGTCCGGCCTCCAGGTCACCAACCCGCCGAACACCCTCGTGCTCCGCTTCGCGTACACCGGTCGCACCCCTGCCCTGGCCAGGGGGCGGGCCCAGGCGCTCGCCGACGCCTATCTGGAGATCCGCAGGCAGCGCACCGAGGACAGCATCGCCAACATGGTCGACGGCTACCGCGCCCAGCTGGAGCCGCTCACCGAACAGCGCGACCAACTCGCGGAGCAGACCGGCAAAGGCAACGACGTGGCCGGCGCGCGGGCCAACCTCGTGGTCTCGATCTCCGAACTGAGCCGGAAGATCTCCGAGTTGCGCGCCCTGGACACGACCCCCGGCTATCTGACGAAGAAGCCCGTCGCGCCCACCGAGCCCACCGGTGCGGGACTCCCCCTGCTACTGGGACTCGGAGGTGTCGTCGGGCTCGCGCTCGGGCTGCTGCTGTCCTGGGTGCGCCTCGTCTTCGACCCGGCCGTGCGGTCCACCCGGGAGCTGGTCAGCTCGCTCGGGGCCCCGCTGCTCGGCACCCTGCCCAGGGAGCGGGCATCCGCGGGCGGGCTGCTCGCCATCGGACGGAGCGGGAGCCGGCTCGCCGAGGAGTACCGGGCGGTCGCCTTCCGGCTCGCCTACGACCCGTCGTTCGCCGAGCGCCGCAGACTCCTGGTCGCGGCCCCGCGCGGGGCCGGTGACGAGGCCGCCGACGCCGCGGTCAACCTGGCCGCGGCCTTCGCCGAGATGGGGCGTTACGTGCTCCTGGTCGAGGCCGATCTGCGCACCCCGTCCCTGGCCGGGGACCTCGGCCCGGCCGTGCGGGGAGCCCGGCCGCGCTGGGGACCGGAAGGCCGACGGGCCTGGCCGTCGGACAGCCGGATGAATGTGGACGTACCCGGTTCGGGCGCCTTCACCCTGATAGCGGGCCGGCGCACGGACAACGTGCCGCGCGCCCTGACGTCCGCGCCCGTCGGAAGGATCGTCGCCGAGGGCGACCGGCCGGGCGCCGTCGTCATCGTGCTGGCCCCGCCCGTGCTGTCGTACGCCGACGCCGTCGCGCTGATCGACCGGGTGGAGGGCGTCGTGGTGGTCTGCGACCCGCACGAGGTGCACCGCAGCGACCTGGAACGGATCCGCGAGATCATCGGAGCGGCCGGCGGTACCGTGCTCGGAGCGCTGCTCCACCCCGGCCGGAACCGCCACGAGCGCCGGGCCCGGAAGAAGGCCGCCAGACGGCGCGCGGGCGGGGGCCGACCCGGCCGGGACGGAACGGGCAGCGGCCCGGAGCGCGCCGGTGACCCCGCCGAGACGCTCGGCCTGCGCCCCTTCGACTCCACCGCGGGACACAGATGAAGGCACGTACCGCGATCGTCTGCTCGGTCGCGGACCAGGGCGTGGCGGCGCTCACCAACATCCTGGTGCTGGTGGCCGCCGCCCGGCTCTCCACCGTGGCCGACTTCGCCCGCTTCTCGGCGGTCTACCTCGTCTTCACCGTGCTGCTCGGGGTATGCGGCGCCTACACCGGTCAACCGCTCGTCCTGCGGCGCGGCGAGGGCGACGAGATACGCGGCGCCTGCCGGTCGTCGGTCGCCTTCACCCTGCTCGCCGCGGCCGGGCTCGGCGTCCCGCTCGCCGCCGTCTGTCTGCCGCTGCCGGGTGCCACCGCACGTGCCCTGATGATGCTGGGACTCGTCCTGCCGGTGGTCCTGGGCCAGGACACCATGCGCTACGCCTTCTCCACCCTGCACCTGCCGCACCTGGCCCTGGCGGGCGACGTGCTCAGACTGGCCTGTGTGCTGGGCGCGCTGGCCGTGCAGCCCCATGGTGTCCCGGCCGCCCGGCTCGTCGCCGCCTGGGGGCTGTCCGCGCTGCCGGCCCTGCTGCTGTCGGCCGTCCTGCTGCACCGCAGGGTGGCCGGAACGCCCCTGCGGCTCATGGTCCTCCTGCGACGCGGGCATCTGGGGCGGCGCTTCGTGGTGGAGTTCGGCGTGGGCAACGCCGCCGGCCAGCTCTCCGTACTGGGGCTCGGCATGGTCGGCAACCCGCTGGTGGTCGGTGCCCTGCGCGGCGCGACGACGCTCTTCGGACCGCTGAACGTGCTGTTCACCTCCGCCACCGGCTTCGGCCCGCCGCTGCTCGGACGGCTGGCCTCCGAACGCCGCAGGGTACGCGCCACGGCGCTGCTCGCCGCGATCCTGGCCGTCGCGGCCGCCGCCTGGGCCACCGCACTCGCCCTGCTGCCCGACGGAATCGGCCGCCATCTGCTCGGCGACACCTGGCCCACGGCGGCCGCCCTGCTCCCGGCGACCGGCAGCCAGTACGCGGCGATGGCCGTGGGCACCTGCGGCCTGCTGGCCCTCCGGATGCTCGACCCCCGTACCACCCTCTCCATCCAGGTGGTCTTCTCGCTCGCCGCCGTGGCCTTCCTCATCGGCGGCCATGTGCTCGGCGGGGTGCCGGGCGCGGCCTGGGGCCTCTGCCTGGGGTCCGTCTGCAAGGCCGCGGCCACCTGGACCCGGGTGGTCCGGCTGAGACGCCGCGCTGCCATGGACCAGGCCCCCGTCACGGCGAACGCCGTCCGCTCCGGCTCCTGAAACCGGTGATCAGCAACAGGCAGAGAGCCGCGATCGCCTGCTTCCCGACGGCCTGCAACAGTGGGCCGCGCAACAGAATGAAGGAGTACCCGGCGATCAGCGGAGCGGCGATGGCCAGAACGCTGCCGGGGCCGTCCCGGGAGACCGCGCGCGCGTAACGCCGGTCGGTGCGCGCGGCGGCGTATCCGATCAGTGCGAACGCGCCTGTCATGCCCGGTGCACCGAAGTCGACCCAGATCTCGGTCCACAGCGGCGCCGACAGGTTGGTCATGTTCATCCCCATCCACTGACCGACGCGCACCCCCGTGTCCTCCGGCTTGCCGCTCCACACCGACCGGGGCACGAAGAAGAGCGCGGAGCCCGCCAGTTGGCGCCCGTAGGTGTGGCTCCGGGTGTCGATCCAGGTGATCGTGTTGGCGAACATCACCGTCTGGTCGTAGTCCTTGGTGGCGAGCGGCTCGAAGACCGACGACGAATCCACCGGCCGGTACCCGGCGCTGTCGTAGCGGAACCGGTCCGCGTACGGGAACAGCACCAGTGCCCCGACCACCCCCATGGCCAGCACCGACCGGTACATCGCCGCACTGCTCGGGAACGCGGTGAACAGGAATGAGACCAGTACGGTCAGGAACCAGTAACGGGCGTTGGACACCGGGTTGTTCACGACCACGTTGAGGACCAGCAGCGCACACCAGACCAGGACCGTCGAGGGTGAACGCCGCGCCCTGCGCGAGGTCACCAGCCGACGCGTGTAGAAGAGCAGCCCCAGCAGCGCCGGTACCGTACCGAAGCCCTTGAGGAAGGCCGATCCCACATTGGACTGGCCCGATGCCACCCCGCTGGCCGCGACCGAGGCGCTGATCTCCTGCCTGCTGGTGAAGAAGACGGCGGGCCCGCCGAGCTTCAGGATGTAGTAACCGCTCGCCGCGAAGGCCAGCACCACCAGCAGCCTGAGCCGCACCCGGTGCGCGGTGGCCGGGCCGCTCCCGGAGCGCGCCGCGGTCCGGCGGCGCAGCGGGCGCCGGGAGGCCAGCAGCGCCCCGAGGTCGAACGCGGCACACCCCACCAGGATCAGCGCGACGGCCGTCACCAGATCCGACCGCGGTCCGACCATCGGGGTGGGGGTCTGCCCGATGACCGCCTGCGCGAACGGTGCCACCCCCATCGCGATGTACACGAACATCCAGAACACGCCCTGCAGCAGACGCCGCCGCGTGGACAGAACCATCGTCGCGAGCCTGGCCCCCGCGTAACAGGTCAGCACGAGTTGCAGCCAGTACGCGGTGTCCCGGACCCCGCTCCCGGGCTGCGCGGCGATCACCGCGGGCAGGAAGCAGACCAGCCCGAGGATGAGGGGTACCGCCAGGGCACGCGACAGCATGGCCCACGACATGGGCTTCGCCGGCGGCTGGACCGGGTCTTGCGGGCCGTGCTCCGGTACGGGTGCGGACGGCGCCGCCTCACGCACGGACGTCATGTGCTCCCCGTTCCGTGGACCTGTGAACACTCTAACGAATCAACCCACTTGGGAGGTTTGGATGACTAGGCTGTAAACGGTCGTCCGAGGTCGAGGGGAGCCCTGGTGAAGATCCTGCACGTCGTCACACTGCACACCCCGGACCACGCGTTCGGCGGCCCGACAAGGGTGGCACTCAACCTGTCGAAGGCCCAGCGGGCCGGGGGCGACGACGCCCGCGTCATGGCGCTGGGCGACGGCTTCGGCGGTCGGTTGCCGCCCGAGGCCGAGGGAGTGCCGGTTCACCTCTTCCAGGCCCGCCACCTGCTCCCCGTCTTCGAGGTCAGCGGCATCACCTCCGGTGCACTCCTGCTCGCCGCCCGTCGCATGATGCGCGGCGCCGACCTCGTCCATGTCCACCTGATGCGCGACCTGGTGACGCTGCCCGTCGCACTGCTCGCACTGGCCTCCCGCACCCCCCTGGTCGTCCAGACGCACGGCATGGTCGACCCCACCGAGAATCGGGTCGCCCGGCTGACCGATTTGCTGGGGGTGCGCAAGGTGCTGCGCGAAGCCGACGCCGTGCTGCATCTCACCGAAACGGAACGCCTCGATGTGAACGCCGTCGCCGCACCGGTGCCGTTGACCAGGACCGTACGGCTGGTCAACGGCGTACGCCCGCAGGAACGCAGGCCCGCCCGCGAACCGGGGCGGCCGCCGACGATCCTCTTCCTCGCCCGTATCCAGGAGCGCAAACGCCCCGAGGACTTCGTCGCCGCGATGCCGGCAGTTCTCGCCGAGCACCCGGACGCCCGGTTCGTGCTGGCCGGACCCGACACCGGAGCGCTGTCCGCGACCCTCGAACTCGCCCGCGAACTCGGGGTTCTGGACTCCCTCGACCATGTGGGACCGCTCGGCCACGAAGAGGTTCTGGCGGCGGGCCGACAGGCCGATGTGTACGTACTGCCGTCGATCGAGGAACCCCTGGGCGTGTCCGTCCTCGAAGCGATGTCGGTCGGCACTCCGGTCGTCATCACCCGCACCTGCGGACTCGGTCCCGATGTGGCGCGGGCCGGCGCGGGCCGGGTGATCAACAGCCTGGTCGGCGAGGACGGGGAGAACGCACGCAAGGTGGCCCGGGCCGTCCTCGAACTCCTCGATCCCGAGGCCAATGCCCGGGCCGGCAAGGCCGCCTGGGATCTGGTCAACGAGGATTTCACCATCGAGACCGTGACCCGGACCCTCCGGCGGACCTACGAGGACGTGGTCCGCCGGAAGGGTCACCGTGTCACACGGTCTTCCCCTCACGGGACTTGAGCGCGATCTGCCAGCGGTAGAAGCTCATCGCCAGCGCGAAGTCGAACCCCGCACGTCCGTCGAGGAAGCCCCGCCGGTACAGATACATGTACGCGAACGACACCAGGGGCTTCAAGGGCGCCTTGTGGAACAGCTGTCCCTGGCGGGACTTCACCCTCCGCACCTGCTCCTTGACCTCGGGGTGATGCTCCAGCCACGCCTCCCAGTCCGAGTAGCGGTTGTGCCGCTCGAACCAGGCCGTGACCGGATCGAGATCCTGGTGCTCGATCGGATTGCGGAGGGAGCCGGCTGACTCGGCGACCGGCTGGTAGTGCCCCTCGACCTCGCCGATGCCCGGCGCTTCGAGATCTCCCACCTCCGGGTACCGGCAGCGCGTGCGGTCGGTCAGCGACCGTTTGCGGATGGTGTAGCCGTGCCGGAGCCGCTTCCCGGAGAACCAGTAACCCAGCGGTATGTCGTACGCGGCAGGTTTCGGCGTGCCGGGATCGGCGAAGACCTGCCGCAGTTCGGCCAGCAGCCCGGGGCTGAGCCGCTCGTCCCCGTCGAGCAGCAGGATCCAGTCCAGATCCGTGCGGACATGGTCCAGACACCACTGCTTCTTGCGCGGGTGACCGCCGTCCCAGGTGTACGTGACCACCTCGGCCCCGCACTCCTCGGCGATCTTCGCCGTCTCGTCCGCACTGTGCGAGTCGACGACGACGACCGCCTCGAAGTGGCCGAGCACGGACTTCACCGCCTCGGCGATGTTGAGCCCCTCGTTCTTCGTGGGGATCGCCACGGCGATCGGCAGTTTGCTCATCCATGCTCTCCTTCGGGCAGCCAGGCGTAGCAGCCTGTGGAGGTGAAGGCACGGGCCGATTCCGGGAGGGTGATCTCGGCCCGCTTCCCGGAGGCGGCGGAGCCCGATCCCAGACTCCTGCCGTTCGCCCCGGTGATCTGCCAGGTGCAGTTCGCGGTGGGGGAGACGTCGTGGTAGCGGCCCGGCCGGAGCTGCGCGTTCTCGTAGGTGCCGTCCGCGTACCCCCGCGCCGCCTCCTTCACCAACTCCCGGTGCTGGTGGCAGAGATGTTCGACGGCGGGTTGCGCCTCGGCGATCTCGCCCGTCACGATCGCGCCGACCGCGACGTCCCGGTCGGCCTTCACGAGGTAGGTGAGCCTGTCGCAGGTCTCCTGGCCGGTCTGGAGCACGGCCGCCGGGTCCATGCCCCTGGGCACCCGGTCGACGAGATACTCCTTCTGCTTTCTGGTGAACGAGCCCGTGGCAGGGGTGAGTTCATCGGTGGGCAGGCGGGCCGGTTCGCTCGCCCGCGGAGCCGCAGGGCCGCTGGACGCGGTGGTGGCGGGACCGGCCGACGGGGCCGTGACAGGGGTCCGCGTGGCCGACGGCCCGGCGCCGCTCGCCCCCGGGTGCCCGTCAGAGGACGAGCCGCATGCGGCCAGTGCCGCCGTCAGTACGACGACGGCGGCACCGGCCCGGAACGGATTCCTCATCCACCCGTCCTCAGGGCGTAGTGGGCCCTGACCTGCGGGCCGCTCAGCGTGGTCGGGTAGACGGCGGTCTCGTCGATCTCCCCGGCGAAGAAGTTGCTCGTCGGCCTGCTCGGCCAGTTGTTCAGGTTGTCCCCGCCGACCCGCCAGTATCCGCTGGAGTTCTGGTTTCCGGTGTACCGGGCGCTGGAGGCGCGCAACTGCCCGTCGACGTACAGCGCCATGCCGCCGGTGCCCTGCAGCGCGACGACATGGTGCCAGGCACCGTTGTTGTAGGCCGCCGGCGTGGTGATGGTCCTGGTGCCGCCGCTGTAGACCCCGAAGACGAGCCGCCCGTCGTCGCGCATGTACACATGCTTGTCGAACTGCGTGCTGTTCTGCATGGTCACATTGCCGAAGCCGATGATCTTCCCTCCCCTGGTGGTCTTCGTCTTGATCCAGGTCTCGACCGAGAACCTGGCCGGATGCGGATGGCGCCTGTTGCTGTACGCGTACTGGTTGGTTCCGTTGAAGCCGATCGCGGTCGACGGACCCGCGACGGCGGCCGGAGTCCGGCGGTAGGCGGGGGAGTTGCGGAGGAACCCGTTGTCCAGCCCCTTGCCGGTGTCACTGGCGAACGTCGACGTGCCTTCGTCGTACCGCCAGTACAGCGAGGCGCCGTCGGCCAGCACTCTCGCGGGGTACTTCTCGGCGGCGGACGTCACGGTGGCGGACAGAGCGGGCGACTTGGCGCTGGTGTTGGTACCGTCGTCGGCACTGATCCGGTACGAGTGGGTCTCACCCGGGGCGACGTCCGTATCGGTCCACCTCAGCTGCGGCCGGTCCCAGAACAGCGAACGCCCCGTCGTGGTGTAAACCGGGGTGTTCGCACCGTCCTTGTAGATCCGGTACGTGAGCTCCCCGTCGTCGGCGTCGTAGCTCGTCTGCCAGTTGACCTCCACCTTGCCCGGGGCGACCGTGGACAGGCTGACGTTCGGAACCCACGGAGCCCCGGTGTCGGGGCCGTCTGCGAACCGGGTCAGGCCCTGCTGCGCGGAGCCGTTGACAGTGGTGAACTCCCCGCCCACCCACAGGTAATGGTGGCCGCCCTTGTCGGTCTGTGCCATCACCCGGGGCCCGACCGGCTCTCCGATGCCGTCGTTGGTGTCGGGGAACCAGGGGAGCAGCTTCGGGTCGTCGACGGACTGGGCCAGCAGGTGCTTGCGGGGCTGGTCCGGGAACTCGCCCATGCTCGCGCAGTCGTGCGCGTGACTCCCGCTGTACAGGACGCCTTTGTGGACGAGGACGGCTTGTGTGGCACCCAGACAGGTGTCCCGCCAACGCTGCTCGAAGTTGCTGAGGTTCAGCGCGATCCGGCCGTCGAAGACACCCCCTCCGGTGCCCTCGTTGGCGGTGTAGAAGCCGGTGGCGTCCGTCGTCAGGTCCTGCACCGTGGAGGTGTTCGGAATGAACCCGGCCGGATAGCTCTTGGCGACGGCCCCGGTGGTGGCGTCCACCACGGCCAGCGCGTGCGAGGTGATGCCGTTGACGGTGAAGAAGTCACCACCGATCAGTACACGCTTGCCGTCGGGTGTCAGCTCCACGGCCCGGCCCACCTCGTCGGTGTTGGCCTTCCACGGCTTCAGCGACGCGCCCGTGGTGACCGCGGCGAACTTGTTCCGGGTCTGCCCCGCCACGTTGTTGAAGTCACCGCCCAGATAGACGGTGTCGGCCGTGACGGCCAGGGCCCGCACCGTCGCGGAGACGGAGACCTTGAAGTCCTGGCGCGGGGTGCAGGTCGCGGTGTCGATGGCGGCGATGTTGCTCACTTTGACCCCGTTCACCGCCCCGAACTGCCCGCCGGCATAGAGGGTCTTCTGGTCGGGCGAGAGCGCCAGGGCACGTACGGTCGCCGTCCCCGACGAGAGGGTGAACGACAGCTTGCAGCCGGTCGGCTCACCGGTTGCCGCGTCGAACGCGGCGAAGTTCACCGAGGGCTGTTCGGAGGTGCCGGCGGCCGCGTTTGGCGGCCGGACGGTGGAGAAGGTGCCGCCGGCGTAGACGACACCGGCGTCCGACGCGGCCATCGACCAGACGATGCCGTTGGTCTGCCAGGTGGTGAGATCGTCCGCGGTCAGTGAGACCGGCGGGGTGAGGGCCGCGGCCGGGGAGCCCCCGGACGCGGTGGCGGTCAGCGCTCCGGCGAGCAGGCAGAGTGCGGCGGCCGCAGCCCGTGCCCGGGCGCGTCCGGTGGGTCCGCGCCCCGTACTTCCGTTCATCATTCGGCTCCGAGGGTGAGAACGAGCTGCGGCCGGAGGGCCGCCCTTCCTGCCTCGTCCGACCGGCGGCGGCGACGCTCCGCCCCGCTGCCGGTGAGGGCGAGTGAGTGGTCCGTGCCGGGGGCCCGGACCGGTGCGGACGCACACAAGCCCACCGGAGAACGGTGGGGGCAAAGGTCGCGCCCGGGCCGGTCCCCGGCGCGGCCGTGACCGGCGGCCGGGTGGCGTGGGGGAGTACCGGACGCGCCGGTGACCGGCACGACGGTCCCGCCGTGTGCGGGGTCCGGACGTCTCATCGGTCCACCCGGACGGCGGCTCCGGCGAGTTGATCGGAGAGCTGGCGGATGTCGGCCTCGACCATGATCCTGGCGAGTTCCTGCGACCTCACCGCCGGTTTCCAGCCGAGCAGTTCCTCGGCCTTGGCGGCGTCACCGATCAGCGCGTCGACCTCGCTGGGCCGTTCGTACTTGGCGTCGTAGCGGACGTGCTCCCGCCAGTCCAGGCCCGCGTGCGCGAAGGCGTACTCCAGGAACTGCCGGACGCTGGCCCCCTCGCCGGTGGCCACCACGTAGTCGTCCGGGCCGTCGCACTGCAGCATCCGCCACATCGCGTCGACATACTCGGGGGCGTACCCCCAGTCGCGCACTGCATCGAGATTGCCCAGATGGAGGTGGGTCTGCAGACCCGCCTTGATCCTGGCCACCCCGCGCGTGATCTTCCGGGTCACGAAGGTCTCGCCGCGACGCGGGGACTCATGGTTGAAGAGGATCCCGTTGACCGCGAACATTCCATATGCCTCACGGTAGTTGACGGTCGCCCAGTAGGAATACACCTTGGCGACGCTGTACGGGCTCCGCGGATGGAACGGCGTCTTCTCGTTCTGCGGCGGCGGGGTCGCGCCGAACATCTCCGACGACGACGCCTGATAGATCCGGGTGTCGATACCGCTCGCGCGGACGGCCTCCAGCAAGCGGATGGTGCCGAGACCCGTGATGTCACCGGTGTACAGCGGGGCGTCGAACGAGACGCGGACGTGCGACTGGGCGCCCAGGTTGTAGACCTCGTCCGGCCGGATGTCGCGCAGCAGATTCACCAGCGCGACCCCGTCGGCGAGGTCGGCGTGGTGCAGGACGAACGAACGGTTCTCCACCTCCGGGCCCTGGTAGATGTGGTCGATCCGCTCGGTGTTGAAGCTCGACGAGCGGCGTATCAGTCCATGGACCGTGTACCCCTTGTCGAGCAGCAGCTCGGACAGGTACGAACCGTCCTGTCCGGTCACGCCGGTGATGAGCGCGGTCTTCGCCACGACTACCCCCTCTGTGTTCGTCTGAAATGCTGTTGGTTCTCACCGAAATATCGAAATTGAGCGATCTGCGGCACAACGTCACCGCGATCGGTGGCTGCTGGCACAATCCGGGCCATGACGACCGATCTCCCCGGCCCTACCCAGGAATCCGTCCGCCCCCTCCTACGATCCGGCGCCCGCGTATTCGTCGCGGGCCACCGCGGCCTGGTCGGCTCGGCAGTGGTGCGCCGTCTCACCGCCGCCGGACACGAGGTGATCACCCGCGATCGTGACCGCCTCGATCTGCGCGACGCCGCGCGGACCGAGGAGTTTCTCCGCCGGGTCCGCCCGGACGCCGTGGTACTGGCTGCCGCCAAGGTCGGCGGAATCCTGGCCAACAACGCGTACCCGGTGCAGTTCCTGGAGGACAACCTGCGCATCCAGCTGAGCGTCGTCGCCGGAGCGCACACGGCCGGTGTCGAGCGGCTGCTCTTCCTCGGCTCGTCCTGCATCTACCCCAGGCGCGCCCCGCAGCCGATCCCCGAAAGCGCCCTGCTCACCGGTCTGTTGGAGCCGACCAACGAGGCGTACGCACTGGCCAAGATCGCCGGAATCGTACAGGTCCAGTCCTACCGCCGGCAGTATGGCGCCGCGTACATCAGCGCCATGCCGACCAATCTCTACGGCCCGGGCGACAACTTCGACCTGGAGACCTCGCACGTACTTCCCGCGCTGATCCGCCGTTTCCACGAGGCGGGGCGGGACGGGGCGCCCGTGGTCACGCTCTGGGGCTCCGGCAGCCCGCGCCGCGAGTTCCTGCACGTCGACGACCTGGCCGCGGCGTGCCTCCTGCTGCTGGAGCGCTACGACGGCGACGAACCCGTCAACATCGGCTGTGGTGAAGACCTGACGATCCGTGAACTGGCCGAAATCGTAAGGGAGGTGACGCGTTTTCAAGGGGTCATCGAATGGGACGCGTCGAAGCCCGACGGCACCCCGCGCAAACTGCTCGATGTCTCCCGGCTCACCTCTCTCGGCTTCGTACCGCGGATCGGCCTGCGCGACGGGATAGCCCGGACGTACGCATGGTGGCTGGAGCGGCGGACCGCACAGGTCTGAGCGGACCCGACGGATCCACCGGCGCGGACCGGCCGCCGCAACGCGACGGCCGGCCGTCGCTGCGGCCCCGCACGGCCGGTCGTCCCGCACTCCTCGCATCGACGGCCGCCGCTCTCAGTACGCCCCACGGCCGTCGGTGACGGCGCGCAGCGTCCGGGCCATGAGCCCCATGTCCGTGATCACCGACCAGTTGTCGACGTACCACAGGTCGAGCGAGACGGTCTCCTGCCAGGACAGGTCCGAACGCCCGCTGACCTGCCACAGACCGGTCAGCCCCGGTCTGACCGCGAGGCGCCTCAGCTCGCGTTCGTCGTAGCGGGACACCTCCTCCGGCAGCGGAGGCCGTGGACCGACCAGTGACATGTCGCCCCGGAGCACATTGAGCAGTTGCGGCAGCTCGTCGAGAGACGTCCGGCGCAGCAGACGGCCGATACCGGTCACCCGGGGGTCGCGGCGCATCTTGAACATCGGACCGTCGTTCTCGTTGGCCGTGAGCAGCTGTTGCTTGCGGCTCTCGGCGTCCACCACCATCGTCCTGAACTTCCACATCGTGAACGGCCGGTTGTGCTGTCCGTGCCGGATCTGGCGGTGGAACGCCGGCCCGTCGGAGCCGAGCCGCACCGCCGCCCCGATCAGCAGCAGCACAGGTGCCAGGACCAGCAGGCCGAGTGCGGCGCCGACGCGGTCCACCACGGCCTTCAGGACCATCTGCGGTCCCCGCCGCAGCGGGGGTGCGATGTGCAGCAGCGTCAGCCCGGCAGCGGCGGCCGGCCGTACCCGGTCGGCCGCGATGCCCGAGAGCTCCGACAGCACGGACAGGGGCAGCCCGCCGTCGTGAAGCCCCCAGGAGAGCCGGCGCAGCCGCTCCTCGGAGAGCTGCGGCCCCGGCACCACCAGGGCCAGGTCCGCATCATGGGCGAACGCCCCGCCCAGCACCGTCGACGCGTCGTCCTCGGCCGGTGCCGGTGCGAGCCGGCCCGGCACCTGGACCTGGCACTCCAGGGGAGCGGCCCCCACCGGTATGGCGGCCACGACCTGGTACGGATGGTCCGCGCGGGAACCCAGCAGCCGCACCGCGCGTTCCACCCTCGATGCTTCCCCGACCACCAGTACCCGCCGGACGGTCCGCAGCCGCCGTCCCGGCCACGGCAACCGCCTCAGACCCAGAACCGCGGCGCCCGCCAGCAGGCCGGGCAGCAGTGCCACGGCCGCCGTCGCGGGATCGACCGCGTCACCCGTCAGGGTCCGCAGAACGGCGAGCACACCGATGAGCAGCAGCCAGTCGCCGGCCGTGCTCAGTCCCCCCGCAGGGCCGTTTGGAGGCCGGTCCGCGTACCGGCCGCGTGCGGCCCGCACGCCGGACCACGCCAGCGCCGCCACCGCCGCCGCGACCGCCGCCCGCGGCTGTCCGCCGGCCCGCAGGACGAGCCATGCCGGAAGCCCCAGTCCGAGAAGCTCGGCGCCGACGACAACCGGCAGACGCCGGCCCGTCCTTCTCTTCGCCGTGATCGGTCCCGGACGTTCACGCTGTACGGCCGGCGCCCTCGACTGATCGTCAAATGCCTTGCCGCGAGGCCGATGTGAAGCAGTTCGTGGACGCGGCGCCCCAGCCAGCCCCACCGGTCCTGATCTGTCCGAATCGGGTAGCTCGACACGCCCCATGAACCCCCCAGTCACAGTTGCATCGCCATAAACGGGGCGCATCCGCCGATCCCATGGACTGACGGATGCGCCCTCGCTCGGTGCACGATATCCACACACGTGCCAATTCGCTGGAGTTCCAGTGAAGTTCAGACATGCGCACTGACTCGGAACTCGTCCCGTTCCGCGCTGGATCGCTTGGTCTGTAGGTGACTGCTCACATTTGTAGGGTTCCGGAATCGGATGGTGTGCGGACATGTAGGTCACCGGTTGCATGGTTCCACCAACAGGATCGTCCGGGAGGATGCACCATCGGGATCAGGCCAGTGGGCCAGAGGCGAAAGCGGGACATGCGGTGGCTTCCGCGGAGAGGAACCGAGCCGGAAACCTCACCTCCGGTGCGCGACGGCCGAGCGTGCCCCGCTTTGAGGCCGAGCTGCGGCAAACGGTGTCCGCCTCGACTGCGGAGCACGTGTTCGGCATCGGGCATTCCTTCAACACCGTCACCGGCACCCGCGGCGACCCGGTGCCCGTGGCACGGGCTGCCGGCGGGATCGGGATCGGCCGGAAGGCCGGTGCCGTCGGCGCGGGGCTGCTTTCCCAGGAGGAAGGCGGGGTCAGAGGCCGTCGAGTTCGTCCTCGGGCCGGGGCGGCCAGCTGCCCGACGCCCTGCCCGGCGCGAGCCGGTCCACCACGTCGGCCAGTTCCTCGCAGGCACGCTGGATTCTCCGGCGGATGTCGCTCTGCTCGGTGACGACGGCCGCGAGAAGGAGTGCGGTCAGGGCGACGGAACCGTTGAACACGGCAAGGTTCACCATCACGTGAAGGCTGGTGTGGCCCTCGAACGGCCCCACGCCCTGGGTGCCCGCGACGACCGCCAGGACCGACACCAGAAGGGCACACGGCGCGCTGCCCGCCAGCTGGAAACGCAGCGCCGCCCAGATGATCAGCGGAAATACCAGGTAGATCATCGCCAGTGAGGTCCGGGTGGCCAGCAGCGAGACCGCCACGGAGGCGACTGCCAGCGCAATCGCCTCGATCCACGGGTCGGTGGCTCGCGGCATCCGCACCTTGCGCAGCACCAGCAGCAGTGGAGTGACCACGAGTACACCCATCGCGTCCCCCGACCACCAGGCGGTCCAGACCGGCCAGAAACCGCTCAGCGGCAGGTTGTCGTCGACCACCAGCATGGAGGTGCCCACGGTCGCACTGATGACCATGCCCCCGAGCGCGCCGAGGAAGACCAGCCCGACACCGTCGCGCAACCGGTCCAGCTCCCTGCGGAATCCGGCCTTGCGGAGTATCAGGTACGAACAGACGGGAGCCAGGGTGTTGCCCGCCACGACGACGACGGTGGGCAGCGAGACCGAGTCGCTCAGTGTGGCGATGACGCACAGCGAGCCCAGTGCGATCCCGGGCCAGGCACGCAGCCCCAGGTAGATCAGGGCCGCCAGCGCGATGCCCGTCGGCGGCCAGAGCGGGGTGACGACCGCCCCCTGGACGTACACCCCGCGGATCAGACCGAGCCCGCCGGCCAGGTAGTAGACGGCGGCTACGGCCAGGACGGGAAGTGCGGCCGACACCGCCCGTATGGCTTTCTCGCTGCTGCTTTCCTTGCTGCGGATCACACATCTCATCAGACACCGACCCGGACGGGTGGCGGCTGTTTGACACGCTGGGCCCGGACCCGGCCGTCACTCCCCGTCGGGAGCCGCCCCGTGGCGCAGGACGAGAACGGCGGCGTCGTCCTCGTGCCCGGTCCGCTCCGCCGCCCGCAGGACCGCGTCGGCCAGCTCGTCGGCGTCGGCGGCGACCCGGGAGACCACCAGCCTGGTCACTGCGTCCAGCCCTTCGTCGATGGGGAACGATGGCCCCTCGACCACTCCGTCGGTGACCAGGACGAACGCGCCGGGGCTCGTCAGGCGCCGCCGGGTGACCGGGTAGTGCTCACCCGCCCGGATTCCCAGAGGCAGACCCCCTTCGTCGTCGGCGAGACCGGAGCGTCCGTCGGCGGTGGCCCACACGGCGGCGACGTGCCCGGCGCGGGCACTGTGGAGCTCCCGGGAGACCGGGTCGAGGCGGGCAAAGGTACAGGTGGCGAAGAGGCCGGAGTCCACCGAGAGCAGCAGGTCATTGGTCCGGCCCACGACCTCGCCGGGGTCCGCGGCGGTCGCGGCTATCGCCCGCATGGCGATGCGGATCTGGCCCATGAAAGCGGCGGCCTCGACATCATGGCCCTGCACATCCCCGATGGCGAACGCCAGCGCGCCGTCCGGCAGCACGAATCCGTCGTACCAGTCGCCACCGATGTCCAGTCCGCTGCGGGCCGGCGTGTACCGGGCGGCTGTCTGCAGACCCGGGAGGGCGGGCAGTGCCGAGGGGAGCATCTCGCGCTGCAGCGCCTCGGCCAGTTCCACCCGCGCCCGCTGCAGTTCCACCTCGCGGCGTGCCCGCGAGGTGAGCTGTTGCAGGGTGGTGAGCAGTTCGCCAGCGCTCGCCGCACGGGGAGGACGACGCCGGTTCATGGGCGGCTCCGCACTCGGTGGAAATGACTCCCCACATCCTATTTCGGCGCTGCGATCCCCGCAGGACGAGCTCCGGCGCCGTGAATCCGGCAGGACGGAGCCGGAACGCGCGAACGGGCCCGGCCGGAGGGATCCTGGTGGCAGGACCGCGTCGTGGCGGCGTACCGAGTCCGCGCGCGGCCGCAGGAGGTGGGCGATGACACGCACGCTGGAATGGACGGTCCGTGTCGGTCTGTCCGAGGAGGACGGTACGACCAGGGCGGAGGCGGTGCTGGAGACCGGCTCGGACACGCTGGTGGGACACGGGGTCGCCCGCTGCAACCCGCAGGACGTGGACGTCCCCGCCATCGGCGACGAACTCGCGGCGAGCCGTGCCATGAAGGACATCGCCGCGCAGTTGATGAAGGCCGCCGACCAGGAACTGGAATCGGTCGGAGCCGGACCCGCCACCGGGCCCGTCGCACCGCCGTACGCGTGGTCCGACACCACGGCCTGAGCGCCGGGGTGTCCGGGGAATCCGGGGAATCCGGGGAAGGATATGACCCGCATGCCGATGAAGCCGGCCGGTGCACGGTGCGTGGCCGAGCCCCGACTGCGGCCGGTCCGGCGCCTGGCCCTCCCGGAGGCGGCCGATGCGTGAGATCCTTCCGGCACTCAGCCGCTGGTACAGCGCAGGGAAGCCGTTCGGGCTCGCCACCGTCGTCGCGGTCAGCCGCAGCGCACCGCGCGGCCCCGGCGCGGCGATGGCCGTGGGCCCGGACGACGAGGTCGTGGGCAGCGTCTCCGGCGGGTGCGTCGAGGGCGCGGTCTTCGAACTGGCCAAGGAGGTCGTGGAGACCGGCCGTGCCCAGCTCCGCACCTTCGGCTGCAGCGACGAGGACGCCTTCGCGGTCGGCCTCCCCTGTGGCGGCGAGATCACCCTGCTCGTACGTCCCGTGACGCCCGCGCACGACGCCGCCTTCGGCGAGGTCGCCGCGTCGGTCGCCGCGCACCGTCCGGTGGTGGTCGCCACCGTGACCGACGGCCCCGCCCCGCGCGGGGCCGCCCTCGCCGTCCGGCCGGACACCGTCTCCGGCTCGCTGGGCGCGGGGGGACTCGATGCCGCCGTCATCGCCGACGCACGAGGTGAACTCGCCCAGGGCGCAACCGGCTTGCGGCACTACGGCCCCCACGGCGAACGTCGCGAGGACGACGTCACCGTGTTCCTCCAGTCGTTCTCCCCACCGCCCAGGATGCTGGTCTTCGGTGCCATCGACTTCGCCGCGGCGGTGGCGAGGATCGGCGTGTTCCTCGGCTACCGCGTCACCGTCTGCGACGCCCGCCCCGTCTTCGCCGATCCCCGGCGCTTCCCGGACGGCGCGGAGGTGGTCGTCGACTGGCCGCACCGGTACCTGCGCGCCACCGAGATCGACGGGCGGACTGTGATGTGCGTCCTCACCCACGACCCGAAGTTCGACGTACCGCTGCTGGAGGTGGCCCTGCGCACCCCGGCCGCGTACATCGGGGTGATGGGCAGCCGGCGGACCCACGAGGACCGCCTGGCCCGGCTGCGCGAGGCCGGTCTCGGCGCAACGGAACTGGTGCGACTGCGCTCGCCCATCGGCCTCGACCTGGGCGCGCGTACCCCCGAGGAGGTGGCGGTTTCGATCGCGGCGGAGATCGTCGCACTGCGCTGGGGCGGCACGGGCAGTCCGCTCGCGGAAACGTCCGGGGCGATCCACCGGCCGCGCCCGACAGCCGGCTGACCCGGCCGCCGTACGCATCCGCTCTGCCTGTCCAGGCCGGTGCCACCGCGAGAGGGCGCACCGGCCGTGTCACTTCGGGTTTCTGCCGGCGGGCGCCCGGCGACAGCTGTTTCCCCAAGCTCTCCCCAGCTCGAACGCAGCTGAGAGCTTGGGGAAGGAGCGTCGGCGACTGACGACAACGCCGGAGGCGGAGGACCCGGACACCGCGACGCCGCTGACCATCGGGGGCGAGGCGGTCAGTCGGCCCCGAGGGCGTCCTCCACCATCGCCGCGAGCGGCGGGTAGCGTCGGCGGCGACAGGCTCTCAGCCGGCCAGGCCGAAGTGCCGTTCGACGATCGCCGCCGCATCGGTGCCGCGCGGCAGGATGCCGTACTGGTGACCGCGGTCCTCGCCGAGCCGGGCGGCGACGAACGCCTCGGCCGCCGCCGCGGGGGCATGACGCAGCATCAGCGAGGACTGCAGAGCCAGCGCCATGCCCTCGACCGTCGCCCGCGCGCGGGTCTGGGCGGCGAGCGGGTCGCGCAGATCCGCGGCCAGATCCTGGCGCATGCGGCGGATGTGAGCGTCCAGCACGGGACTGGCTCCGGCGGTGGTCTCCAGTTCGGCCCAGAAGGCGTCCAGTGACTGCGGGGTCCTGGCCATGCCCCGCAGCACGTCGAGGGCGATGACGTTGCCGGAGCCCTCCCACACCGCCATCACCGGCTGCTCGCGGTAGCGCCGGGCCAGCGGCCAGTCCTCGGTGTAGCCGTTACCTCCCAGGCACTCCAGCGCCTCGTAGGCGTGGTGCGGACCGCGCTTGCAGATCCAGTACTTGGCCACGGCCGTCGCCAGCCGCCGGAACATTGCCTCGGACTCGCCGCTGTCGGCCTCGTACGCGTGGGCCAGGCGCAGTGAGGTCCAGGTCGCGGCCTCCGTCTCCAGCGCCAGATCGGCGAGGACCGCCGTCATGGCCGGCTGGTCGGCCAGCCGGGCACCGAACGCGCTGCGATGCCGGGCGTGCCAGATCGCCTCGGAGACCGACTGGCGCATGCCTGCGGTGGTGCCGAGCACGCAGTCGAGCCGGGTGTGGTTGACCATCTCGATGATGGTGGGAACGCCGCGGCCGGGCTCGCCGACCCGTACTGCCCAGGTGTTGTCGAACTCCACCTCGGAGGAGGCGTTCGACTTGTTGCCGAGCTTGTTCTTCAGGCGCTGGATGCGGGCCGTGTTGAGGGTGCCGTCGGCCAGTACGCGCGGTACGAGGAAGCAGGTGAGTCCGGCCTCGGCCTGGGCCAGGACCAGGAAGGCGTCCGACTGCGGGGCCGAGAAGAACCACTTGTGGCCGGTCAGCAGGTGGGCCCGGCCCTCGGCGTCCGAGGCCACCGGGACGGCCCGGGTGGTGTTGGCGCGGACGTCGGAGCCGCCCTGTTTCTCCGTCATCCCCATGCCGAACGTCAGCCCGGACTTGCGGCCCGGGGCGATCAGCCGAGGGTCGTACGACCGGCTGAGCAGGCCCGGCAGCCAGTCCTGTCCCACGTCCGGATCGCGCTGCAGGACCGGGACCACGGCATGCGACATGGACATCGGGCAGCCATGGCCGGGCTCGATCTGGGCGAAGAGCATGAACGACGATGCCCGCGCCACGGCCGCTCCGGGCTTCGGGTCGGCCCAGCCCGCGGTGTGCGTGCCGTGGCCCACCGCCGCGCCGATGACCTCGTGGTAGGCGGGGTGGAACTCGATCTCGTCGACGCGGTTGCCGTAACGGTCATGGGTGCGCAGGACCGGCGGGGAGGTGTGGGCGAGCTCCGCGGCGTTCTGGAACCGCTCGGAGCCGACCAGGGTGCCGATCTCGTGCAGCTCCGGTTCGTGCCAGGCGGCGCCGAAGGCCCGGACGGCCTCCGTGAGCGGCAGGTTGGTGCCGTACTCGTCGAGATCCTTCCTCGGCGGGGCCTGGTTGGTGACCTCATGGGTGGGACGCGGTGCGGGGGCGTCGGGCCGAAGGCCGGTCCGGTGCGGGGCGATGGTCATCGCGGGCTTCCTGTTCTGGGCCGATGGGCGGGCGTCGGGATGCGGATGGGACGGGGAACGGGCGTCTTTGCGCGGGGGCCGGGATCAGGCGCCGTCGGCTCCGACCGCTCTCAGGCACAGCGCGGTGATGCCCGCCACGACCGGTTCCGGTTCGGTTCGCTCACCGACCGGTGACAGCGGGCCGAGCAGTGCCTCGCCGACCGCCCCGATGACGGCGGCAGCCGACAACTGGGCGTTCTGCGCGGGGAGTTCCCCCGCTGCGATACCGGCGGCGATGACCGACTCGGCGAGGGTGTGGTAGCCGCGCCGGTAGGTCAGCCGCTCCCGCTCGACGAGCGGGTCGACCGGTTCGGCCAGCAGCGCCCAGGCCGTACGCGGGTTGCGCAGTGCGCGGTACGCGAAGACCTCGACCAGGGCGCGCAGCTGCCCGGCGGCCCCGTTGCGCGCCCGTACCGCCTCCCGCACCGTGCTGAGCTCATGACCCGCGACATGGCGGAAGACCGCCGCGAGCAGCTCCTGCTTGGAAGCGAAGTGGTTGTAGACGCTGCCGGTGGCGACGCCGGCGCGGTCGGCGATCGCCGAGATGCCGGCCGCCGCGTACCCGCCCTCGGCCAGCAACTGCCGCGCGGCGTCCAGCAGCCGCTCGCGGTGGGCGCGCCGGGTCGCCTCCGTGCGGGCGGTGGGTCGGTAGGCCATGATGATCTGAACCTCGATTCATATCTTCCTCTGTCACTCAACCACTGTTGTTCCGGCCGTGCAACGGGCCCGGCGCAAAACCGTGCGGCGCCCCGGCCGGAGCACGGCGGTGAGGGGTGCGATCGCGGCCCGCGACCGGCCTCCCGGGCGGACCGGAAGGGCTCTTCGGGCAGATCGCGGCGGTGTGCCCGGCACATCCGGCCGCCCGGAAGCCGAGCGGCCGCTCCCCGGTCGCTCCCACCGGTGCGACACGGGTGCGCCCCCCGCTCTTCAGGCCGGGTTCACCGGACGGTTCCGGGATCAGGAAATCCTCTCGGCGGCGGTCCCGTGATCCGGGCCCCGGACCCGTTGCCGCCCCGCACGAAGGAGAAAGCCGCGTCATGTCCCACCCCGTGCCCGAATGGGCCGACCCTCAGGTTCCCTCGGAGTCGCTCGACCCCCAGGGCCTCAGCCGCCGGGCGCTGATGCGCCGCGCCGGTCTGTTCGGCGCGGCCTTCGCCGCCGCGTCGCTGCCACTGCCCGCGGTGGCCGACAGCGGGGGAGGCCGGCCCCATGGACACGGGCACGGCCCAGGGCATGGTCATGACAGGGCCCCCGACCTGGTCTACCTGGTCGGTGATCACCACAACCACTCCGTCTACAGCCATGACGCCAAGTACACCTTCTCCCAACTTGCCTCGGCAGGGCAGAAGTTCGGTCTCGACTGGATGGTCTTCACCGAGCACAGCAACATCGGTCACGCGCGGTTCGGCGCCGCACAGGAGCACCGGGAGATCCTCCGGGCCCGCGCCGACAACAGGCGCATGCTGATCTTCCAGGGCCTGGAGTGGTACATCCCCGGCGCCGAGCACTGCACCGTCTTCTCGCCGCCCGGACGGCACGAGGTCGACCTCCTCACCCGATTCGAGGAAGCCTTCGACGGCAAACTGCTCGGCTACACCGCCGGTGCCCCGACGCATCCCGACACCCCGCGGAACGAGGCCCACGCGCTCAAAGCCCTCAAGTGGCTGGCCGAACAGCGCCGCACCCGGTACGTCGACGACGTCCTCGTCCTCGCCAACCACCCCATGCGGCTCGGCATCAACTCCCCGCACGAGATGCGTGGCTGGCGTGACGCGGCCCCCGAGATCATGATCGGCATGGAGGGCGCCCCCGGCGCCCAGGCCGGGGCGATCCCGGGCTGGCACGCGGACACCAACATCCGCGGCGAGTACACCAATTCGCCCTCCGCCGAATCCTGGCCCGGCTACCCGCGCGAGGCATATGTCACCTACGGCGGCTTCGACTGGGCGACCGCGACCGTCGGCGGCCTGTGGGACGCGATGCTGGCGGAGGGCAAGCTCTTCACGATCACCTCCAACTCCGACGTCCACGGCGTCGCCCAGGACACCTGGGTCAACGGCGCCTGGCCGCCCGGCCAGGACTTCGACAACACCGGCCACCGCCCCGACCCGTACAACACCACCGAGCCGCAGCCCGGCGGCGACTTCTGGCCGGGCCAGTTCAGCCGCACCCATGTCGGCGTCACCCGCTACAGCTACCGGAACGTGATGGAGGGGCTGCGGGCCGGCCGGGTCTGGGTCGACCACGGACATCTCATCGACGGCATCGACGTCAAGGTCCGTGGCGAGCACGGCAACAGCGCCACACTGGGCGGCCGACTCCGCGCCCGGCGCGGCGAGAAGCTCACGCTCACCGTCACGGTGACCGCAGCCTCGCGCCGCAACCCGTACGGCGTGCTGCCGCGTCTGGAGCACGTCGACGTCATCCGCGGCGCGGTCCGCGGCCCGGCCGCCGACCGCGACGACTGGCGCGCTCCGGACACCCGGCTCGCGCACACCGCCGACGTCTCGGGCCGACGCGGCACGTACACCCTGCGCATTCCGGTCGGGCGCGCGGACGAGCCGTTCTACCTGCGGCTGCGCGGCAGCGACGGCAAGCGGCACGGAAAGGGATTCCTCGGCGCGTCGATCGACCCGCACGGCCCGCTGCCGCACGAGCCGGGCCGGGGCAACCCGTGGCTCGACACCTGGTTCTACACCAACCCGGTCTTCGTGGACGTCGTGCGCTGACCCCGCCGCAACGCCGGAGCCGCCCCGATGCCTGCCGTCGAACGGACTCGGGGCTGCTCCGGCCGTAGGCGCGCACCGGACGGGCGGCCGGCGGCTCCGGCCGGACTCAGGCGTCCAGGGCCGCCGAGACCACGGCCCTGGCCTCCTCCTGGACCCGGCCGAGGTGATCGCTGCCCAGGAACGACTCGGCGTAGATCTTGTAGACGTCCTCGGTGCCGGAAGGGCGGGCGGCGAACCAGGCGTTCTCCGTGGTCACCTTGATGCCGCCGATCGGGGCGCCGTTGCCGGGCGCCTCCGTCAGCACGGCCGTGACCGGTTCGCCGGCCAGGGTGTCGGCCGTGATCTGCTCGGGGGAGAGCCGTGCGAGAACCGCCTTCTGCTCGCGGTCGGCGGGCGCGTCGATCCGGGCGTACGCCGGCTCACCGAACCGGGCGGTGAGCGCGGTGTAGCGCTCCGACGGGGAACTGCCCGTCACCGCGAGGATCTCCGAGGCGAGCAACGCCAGGATGATGCCGTCCTTGTCGGTCGTCCACACCGATCCGTCGCGGCGCAGGAACGAGGCCCCGGCCGACTCCTCGCCGCCGAATCCGAGCGATCCGTCGGCCAGTCCGTCGACGAACCACTTGAAGCCGACCGGCACCTCGACCAGTTCACGGCCGAGACCGGCGGCGACCCGGTCGATCATTCCCGAGGAGACCAGCGTCTTGCCGATGCCCGCGGCGGCCGGCCACTGCTCGCGGTGGGAGTACAGGTAGTCGATGGCCACGGCGAGATAGTGGTTCGGGTTCATCAGACCGGCGTCGGGGGTCACGATGCCGTGCCGGTCGGCGTCGGCGTCGTTCCCGGTCGCGATCTGATAGCGGTCGCGCTGCCCGATCAGCGAGGCCATGGCGTACGGCGAGGAGCAGTCCATCCGGATCTTCCCGTCCCAGTCCAGCGTCATGAACCGCCAGGCGGGATCGGTCAGGGGGTTCACCACGGTCAGATCGATCCGGTGCTGTTCGGCGATCCGGCCCCAGTACGCGACCGAGGCGCCGCCCAGCGGATCGGCGCCGATCCGCACCCCCGCCGAGCGGATCGCGTCCAGGTCGAGCACGGACGGCAGGTCCGTGACGTAGCTGCCGAGGAAGTCGTACGTCCCGGTGGTCGACGCCGCCCGGGCGCGGGCATAGGGCAGTCGGCGTACGTCCTTCATGCCGGCCGCGATGATCTCGTTGGCCCGCTCCTGGATCCAGCCGGTGGCCTCGGACCCGGCCGGGCCACCGTTCGGCGGGTTGTACTTGAACCCTCCGTCGCCGGGCGGGTTGTGGGACGGAGTGACCACCACACCGTCGGCGAGCTGCGAGGTCCGTCCCCGGTTGTGGGTGAGGACGGCGTGCGACACCGCCGGGGTCGGGGTGTAGCCGTCGGCCGGATCGATGAGCACGGTCACGTCATTGGCGGCGAACACCTCGACGGCGGTGATCCGGGCCGGTTCCGACAGGGCGTGGGTGTCGGCGCCGAGGAAGAGCGGCCCGTCCGTGCCCTGCCGCGCCCGGTACTCGCTGATGGCCTGGCTGGTGGCCGCGATGTGGTCCTCGTTGAACGCGGTGGCCATGGACGATCCACGGTGACCGGAGGTGCCGAACGCGACCCGCTGGCCGGGGACGGCCGGATCCGGGTGCAGGGTGTAATACGCGGTCACCAGCCGGGCCACGTCGGTGAGATCCTCCGGCCGTGCCGGTTGTCCAGCTCGTTCGTGCGGCATCTGCCACTCCTCCGTATCGGTCGGTCGTTGTGGTTCCCCCGCGCCATTTTCGCGGGTGGCTCGCACCGGCCCGCGACTGCCCCGCCGCCTCGGTCGGCCGGCGCGCCGGGGAACGGCCGGTCGGAGGCCCGGCGCGAAACCTGTGGAGGCGCCGAGCGGCCCGGCATAGGTTCGTCCACGATGCCGGGCGGAGCACCGCCGACCGCGGCACACCGCGGGTTCCGGACGAACAGGGAGACACACGATGGCGCAGAACGATTCCGCACCGGCCGGCCGCGTACTGCTGCGCGAGGCCACCGCCGAGGAC
Organism: Streptomyces sp. NPDC015032; assembly: GCF_043080425.1. Taxonomy (NCBI): domain Bacteria; kingdom Bacillati; phylum Actinomycetota; class Actinomycetes; order Kitasatosporales; family Streptomycetaceae; genus Streptomyces; species Streptomyces sp. NPDC015032. The sequence goes on from NZ_JBIBVN010000009.1 coordinate 199,714, forward strand.
GCGGGGCCGCTCACCCGGCTCTTCCTCGACTCCCGCGCCGCGGCCATGCCCTACCTGCCGAAGGTGCACAGCGACGAGGACACACTCGCCTGGATGACCCATGCCGTCCTGCCCGGAACGACGGTGTGGATCGCCGAGACCGGCACCGGGAGGTACTGGGGTTCGCCTCCCTCGACGGAACCGAGCTGGAGCACCTGTACCTGCGCCCCGACGTACGGCGTCGGGGCATCGGCTCACTGCTCCTGGCCAGGGCGCGCGAGACCGCCCCCGACGAGCTCACCCTGTACGTCTTCCGGCGCAACACCGCTGCCAGGGCCTTCTACGAGCGGTACGGGTTCACCGCGGTCGGATTCGACGACGGCAGTCGCAATGAGGAGAAGGAACCGGATGTGAGATACCGGTGGACCGCGGCCGGCCGGCCATGACGTTCCCGAGGGGAACGAGCAGGGCCGGCCCCGGGTTCGACTTCCGGGCGAAATCCTTCGGCACGCCCACGGACCTGGCGCTCGGCACCCGGCGGGCCCGTGCCGCGGCCCTGCTGTCGCTGGCCCTGCCCGGCCTATCTCTACCAGGGCGAGGAGCTGGGACTTCCGGAGGCGGACATCCCGCGCGACCGGATCCAGGACCCCATGCACTTCCGATCCGGCGGCACCGACCCGGGACGCGACGGCTGCCGGGTGCCGCTGCCGTGGTCGGCGCGGGCACCCCGTGCGGGCTTCGGCGCCATCGCGGAGCCGTGGCTTCCCCAGCCCGCCGACTGGCCCTCGTACGCCGCCGACCGACAGCGCACCGATCCCCGGTCGATGCTCGGCCTCTACCGCGCGGCCCTGCGCCTGCGCCGGACCGAGCCGGGTTTCCGGGCCGCGGCGGGCGCCGGCGCGCGGCAGCTGACCTGGTTGCCCTCGCCGCCCGGAGTGCTCGCCTTCGCCCGGACCGGCGGATTGGTGTGCGTCGCCAATCTGGGCGCGGACCCCGTCGAACTGCCCGCACACACGGCGGTCCTCCTCCTCAGCGGCCCGCTCGACGAGGAGGGGAGGCTTCCGCAGGACACGGCCGCCTGGCTGCGGAACTGACCGCGGGGAGCCCATGGGGGCGACCCGCTCCTCCGCGTACCGGGGGCCGGCAGGATCGCGGGGGCACGGGGGCTGCGGCACAGTGGGCATATGGATGATCTGAATGCCCTCGCCGACGAGCATCTGGCCGTGGCCCGCGCCTCCGCGCACGGCCGCAGCGCCCATCGCCTGCTGCATCAGGAACCCCTGCGCCAGACCGTCATCGCCCTCGCCTCGGGTTTCGCCCTCGACGAGCACAACGCACCCGCCGCGGCCTCCCTCCAGGTGCTCCGCGGCAGGGTGCGCCTCACGGCGGCCTCGGGTGACGCGGAGCTGAGTGCCGGGGAACTCCACCCGATCCCGCAGGAGCGGCACGGCCTGCTGGCCCTGGAGGACGCCGTGGTGCTGCTGACCGCCGTCAACGAGTGACCGCGACGGCCCCGGGACGTGCGGCGGAGGTCATCCGGACGCGTTCCAGCACCCACAGGACGAGGCTCGCGGCGGCCAGCGAACCGCCCAGGAGACAGATTCCGCTCCAGCCCGCCCGTGACCAGACCACCGAAGCCAGCGCGGCCCCGGCCGCGCCGCCCATGAAGAAGAGCGTCATGAAACCGGAGTTGATCCGGTTGCGGGCCTCCGGGCGGAGCGTGTAGATCACGTTCTGGGCGCTGTTGAGTCCCGCCTGCTGGGCGATGTTCAGCGAGATCACCCCGACCGCCAGCCAGAGCAGCGAGGACTCGCCGGCCAGCAGCGGCAGCCAGGAGAGCGTGAGAAGCGCGGCCGCCGTCCCCGACACCGCCTGCACCCGGCCGCGGTCGCTCAGCCGCGCCGCGATGTTCATGCCCACCACGCCGATCACGCCCAGCAGCCCGAAGAGTCCGATGGCGGCCGCGTTCCAGCGGAACGGGGGCCGGGTCAGCAGAAAGGTCAGGGCGGTCAGTTGCACGCTGTACGAGGCCATGGAGAACGCACCGATGGCCGCCCGCCACCGCAGCAGAGGCTCCTGCCGCAGCAGGGCCAGCGTGGAGCGCAGGAGCCCGGTGTAGGGCATCGGGGCCGCGTCGTGCGGCCGGGACAGCCGGGGGAGCCGGTGGTGCAGAAGTATCGCCATGACGGCCATGAGCAGCGCGTTCACCCAGTACGCGGTCCGCCAGCCGCCCAGTTCGGACAGCGCACCCGCGGCCAGCCGTCCGAACAGCCCGCCGAGCAGGACTCCGGACATGACCACCCCGACGACTCTGCCGCGTTCCGCCGGAGCAGCCAGGGTCGCCGCGAACGGCACCACGACCTGCGCCCCGACGGAGGTCAGTGCGGTGAGCAGGGTCCCCGCGATCAGCAGCGGGCCGGTGGGCGCCGCGGCCGTCACCAGGAGGAAGAACGCGGTGAGCGCGAACAGGCTCACGGCGAGCCGACGGCGGTCCACGACGTCCCCGAGGGGAACGAGCAGGATCAGCCCCAGTGCATAGCCCGCCTGCGCCGCGGTCACGATCAGCCCCGCCGCGGTGACACCGATGTGCAGATTCACCTCGATGACGTCGAGCAGCGGCTGCGCGAAGTAGTTGCCGGCGGCCGAGAGCCCGGCGGCGAGGGCCATCAGCAGGATCAGGCCGCGACCGAGCGAGGGCGAATCGGAGTGCGTTCGCGGGACGGCGCGGTTACGGGTCCCGTATGTGGAATGAGCCATGTCCCTCAGCGTCGGGGATCCACCATCCATGAGTCCAACACATGTTTTTCATTCCATCGATCGTGGTTCACGATGGATGAATGGAACTGCAGCAGATGCGCTATGTCGTCGCGGTGGCGGAACTGGGCAACTTCACCCGCGCCGCCAGGAGATGCCTGGTCGTCCAGTCCGCGTTGAGCCATCAGATCGCCCGTCTGGAGAAGGAACTGGGCGCCCGGCTCTTCGACCGCACCAGCCGTCAGGTGCGGCTCACCGCGGCGGGCGAGGCGTTCCTGCCGGAGGCACGGCAGGCGCTGGACGCGGCGGAGCGGGCCCGTGCCGAGGTGGCCGCCACGGTGGGGGAGGTCCGTGGACGTCTCGCGGTCGGAGCCATCCCGACCATCGCCGCGGTCGACATCCCGGCCGCGCTGCGGGCCTTCCATCTCCGCTACCCGAAGGTGCACATCGTGCTGCGGGACGGGGCGAGCAAGGACCTGGTGCAGGAGGTGCGGGACGGCACGCTCGACGTGGCGTTCCTGGGCGTGCTGCCGAGCTACCGGCCGAAGGGCGTGCGCGATCACGAACTCGCCACGGGAGAACTGGTCGCCGTCGTCGCTCCGGCCCACCCCCTGGCCGGGAGGACCGAAGTGAGTCTGGAACGGCTGGCGAAGGAGATGTTCGTCGACCACCCCGACGGAACCGCCGCCCGGGCCCAGTCGGAGGAGGCGTTCGCGGCGATGGGACTCACCCGTGAGGTGGCGTTCGAGGTCAGCAGCACGGATTTCATCGTCCGCCTGGTCCGCAGCGGGCTCGGCATCGCCATGTTGCCTGCCGCCTTCGCGGCGGAAGTGGCCGGCGTACATGTGCTGTCCGTCCGCGATGCGCCCGCCCGCACGGAGCGGCTGGTCTGGAGCCGCCTCCGGCCCACCCCGGCGGCCGCTGCGTTCCTGACCGGACTCGGTGTCGAAGTCGGCTGACAACTCCCTCCGGTCTTCCGGCAGCGACCGGCGGCAGCTCTGCGAGAAGCCCTGCCCGTCCGCCGCTCAGAGGTCCTCGCATCCGCGCCGGAGGCCGCCGGCCCCCGCCCTGTGCGGGTGTCTTCACGTCATCTGCGAAGGACGGGCCGCGCAGGGGGGTGCCCCGGGGGCTCGCTGGGCAAGTACTGGTGTACGACCCGGAATGCGGGGCGCAGTGGCCGACGGCGAGGGGCGTGTGACGTGAGGGAGCAGACCGTGTGGCAGTTCTCCGACGATCGTGGACAGATGTCGATGGCTGTGCGGCGTCCGGAACGGGTGCTCGCCTATGTCCAGGCCGGAGCGACGCTGTGGGACCGCGGAATACGTCCGCGCGCGATATTCGGCTCCGATCACGACGACCACGCCGAGCCGGACAGGGCGAAGACCGGTTCGCTGCCGTTGACCGGGGTCCGCTACCTCGGTGCGGGCAGCGCCCTGGATGTGGACACCCTGCTGAGCGGTGAGCCGGACCTCGTGGTGGCCGTCAGCTACGGCGGTGGTCAGGTCTACGGGCTCGCCCCGGACACCGCCAAACATCTGGAGGAGCATGTCCCCGTCGTCGTCATCGACGTCGGCCGGGCCCGCACTCTCGCGGAGATCGGCGACCGGTTCGGACAACTGGCCCGGTCGCTGGGCGCCGAGGAGCCCACGACGGCGACCCAGGACATGGACGCGGCGAGGGGCCGGCTGCGCACGCTCGCCGCCGGGCCGGACCGGCCCCGGGTGGTCGCCCTCTCCCCGGCCGGGCAGGACCGGACGCATCTGGCCCGTCCCCGCATGTGGCCCGAGCTGCGCATGCTGGCCGAGCTCGGCGTCGGCCTCGTGGAACCGGCCCAGGGGCCCGGCGCGAACTGGTCGACGGTCGGCTGGGCGCACGTCGCGGCCCTGCGGCCTGCCGTCGTGCTCGCTGACATCCGGGCCAACGCCACCCCCCTCGGCGAACTCCGGACGAACGAGGAGTGGTCGGCGATCGCCCGCGCCGCCCGGGTGCTGCCCTGGAACCCGGAGCCGGTCTGCAGCCCGCAGGCCCACGCGCGGTTCCTGACACTCGTGGCCGACGCGCTGGAGGCCGCCATCCGCCGGCAGTGACGTACGCGGCCCGGGGCGCGGCCGCCCCGCCCCGCCCCGTCCCCGCGCGGCCGTGCCCCGTACGGACGCCAGCGATCGCGCCGGGCGTCCCGGTTCGCAAGGCTGGCCAGGAGCGCCCCGAGCCGACACCGCACGTCCCCAGGAGCAGGCATGCAGCAGGACAAGCACCCGCCCTACCGTCCCGTGGTCTTCCGCGACCGTTCGGCGGGCTACGCCTTTCTGACCCGGTCCACCGCGTCCAGCGAACAGATGATCGACTGGGACGACGGCAACAGCTACCCCGTCATCGACGTGGAGATTTCCGCGGAGAGCCACCCGTTTTTCACCGGGAAGGCTCGCGTGGTCGACTCCGAGGGACAGGTCGCCAAGTTCGAGCGCCGGTACGGGGAGGAGGGGCACAAGGGCGCCTCCTGATCCGTCGGCCGACCCGAGTCCCCCGCCCCTCCCCGCAGGGCCGGGGGACTTCCGCCGTCCGGGAGTGTCCGGACCTCTTTCCGCTGCCGGTCGACGGCGACCCGGACCGGGTACGACGGGCGCTCACCCTGCCCACCGGCGCGGTACGCGGGACCGGGGCCCGGTGGCCCCCACCGGCGAATGGATCGCCGTGACCGAGGCCGGCTTCCGGCTCCGCGCCGGGGGAGACCGGAGGACGCCGGTCGGCATGATGCCGTGGACGGCGTCGGCGGCGCCCGATCCGTCCCGCTCCGCACCACGGCCGACGGACGCGTCGCCGACCCGGACCAGAACCTGCGGGCGGCCCGGCTCTTGCGCAGGGACGGCGGACGGACGACCGTACGCGCCGAAGCCCCCTGCTGCCGCGGAGCGGGGCGACCATCGCGCTGCGGGTCCGGGCCCCGGGCGGGCGGACCGAGGCGTTCGCCGACGGCCGGCCGGTCATCGATGTGTCCGACACTGGCCATGCATGCGGCAGGCTCGGGCTCAATGTGTCCGGTGGTCGCACCGCCTGCCAGGACACCTTCGTCACCGCACTCCAGGAGACCCCACTTCTCATGCTCGACAGATTCCACCCGCTGGTCATCGGCGAATGCGTCGCCGACATCGTCCGGCTGCCGGGTGCGGCCGATCAGGTCCATCCGGGAGGCAGCCCGGCCAACGTGGCGTACGGCCTGGCCCGGCTCGGGCACGGCGCCACCCTGCTCACCCAGCTCGGCCGGGACGACAACGGTCAGCTGCTCAGGGACCACCTGGCCGCTGCCGGGGCCGAGGTCCGCACGGACGGTGCCACGGTGCCCACCCCGTCCGCCGCCGTGACCCTGGACAGCGACGGCCGGGCAGCGTACACCTTCGAGATCACCTGGACGCTCGCCCCGGTGACCCTGGACCGGCCGCCCCGCCATGTCCACACCGGTTCTCTCGCGACGGTGCTGGAACCCGGCGCGGCCACCGTACTCGCCGCCGTCGAGTCGCTGCGGACGTCCGCGACCGTCAGCTACGACCCCAATGTGCGACCCGAACTGATGGGAGACCACGGCGCGGCCGTACGGAAGGCCGAACGCTGCGTCGCGCTCAGCGACGTGGTCAAGGCCAGCGACGAGGACCTGGAATGGCTCTACCCGGACCTGGATCCGGGAAAGGCCGCCGAGCGGTGGCTCGCCACCGGCCCGGCCGTCGTCCTCGTCACCAGAGGAGGCGACGGTGCCCTGGCCGTCCTTCCCGGCGGGCAGGTGACGATCGGCGCACTGCCCACCGACGTGGTCGACACGGTGGGGGCGGGCGACGCCTTCATGTCGGGCACGCTGCACGCCCTCGCCTCCCACGGACTGCTCGGCGCGGACGGCCGCGAACGGCTGCGCTCGGTGGACCGGGCCACCATGACCGATGTCCTGCGCCACGCGGCGGCCTCCGCCGCCGTGACCGTCGCACGGGCCGGCGCCAACCCGCCGGACGAGGCGGAACTGAAGGCGGCCCTCGCCCGGAGCTGAACACGACGGTGCGCGGAAGCCGGCCGGGCAGGCCCCGCACCGCCCCTCCGGATCCCCCGCCTGGAAGTCGGGACGGTCCGGACCATGACGCCGGAAGACGGGAGGAACCGCTCAACGCCCGTACGTCACCCGGGCACCGCCGCACGCGGTCCGCTGTCGTCGTCGAGGAACTCGACCACGGCGAGGGCGAACAGCGCGCACAGCACGACGCACACGGTGACCAGGCCCGTCGGCCGGTCCCACGCCACCAGGACCGCCGACGCCACCACGACCACCGTCCAGTTCAGCCAGGGCCCGGCCCGGTGCACCCACCTGCCGACCGGGCCACCGGTGACACCCGCCGCGTCCCGTACGGCACCGATGCCACTGCTCCACATGGCCTTGACACGGGTGGCGGTGTGGCCGTCACCGGTGAGCCATGCGGCGAGGGCCACCACGATGCCGAGCGTGATCACCGACCGGACCAGGGTGTGTACCGGGCCGGCCAGGGCGTCGAAGACGGAACCGGCCGCCGGCTGCGACACCCCGGGCGGGAGACTGTCGAGATAGAACGCGCGGCCCAGCCACACGGCAAGCCCGAGCACTGCGGCACCCGCCGCGACCGCGAGCGCCGTCGTCACCAGTGCGCGACGGCGGCGCACCGCGAGAAGCACTCCGCCCGCGGCCAGGACCAGGGTGACCGGCGGCAGCCAGAAGCCGATGATCTGGAGGGCCCGGAACCCCTTCTGCGCCCTGCCGACCGAGTCGGAGGTCAGCACCGTGAAGTCGGTGTGGATCTCGGGGATCTTCGCGGCGATCGCCAGCCCCCGGTCGACCAGAAGGTGTTTCACCCGGTCGATCACGGGCGCCAGGTCGATGGTGACGGTGTCGCGGGTGAGCTTCACCGCACCGCCGCCGCTCCCGGTCAGAGCCTTCAGGGCCGAGGACTGGGCGGCCCGGTTGAGGTCGGTCCAGATCGTCTCGAAGGCGTCGCTCGCGACGAAGCCCTCCACCGTCCGGTGGACGAAGTCCGAGACTCCCGTGGTGAGAGGGCCGCTCAGTCGCGTGAGTGCCTTGTCGACGGCCGGACGGTCCGCAGGGGCGACATCGGCCAGCAGAGTCTTCAGATCGAGGTGCTTCACGACGGCGCCGGTGACCCGGTCGGCCACCGCGACCTGCACATCGGGATCGGACGCGAGGGGAGCCATCATCGCCACGTAGTTGTCGGTGTCGCCGATTTCGTTCCTCGCCCAGGTGGACACGATGCTCAGCGGCGTGAGGACGGCCGCGACGAGGATGAGCAGCACGGCGAGCAGCGAACGGGCCCGCAGCCGGTGGCGGACCGGGTCACGGTCCTCCAGCGCCGCCACCCTGGCGCGCAGCGCCTCCAGTTCCGCCCGCGCCTCCGGGGACTTTGACCGGTTACCTTCCGCTTCCATTTCCCCAGGGGATGCCTCACCGGAGCGTAGAGCGCGGTGGGCTGCTGCGGACGGGTGAAAGCGCATACCGGACGTGCCACCCGGATCGGTCCACTCGGCCCATCGTTCACCCGTTCAGCCCAGTGGGCGCATCCTCGCCGGGGCTACTGCCGTTCGACAACCGGTAGGCGTGATCGATTACGGAGGAGGGGGCGGAACATGGGGCGGGCCGACATGGGTGTGGCGGTGACGGGGGTGGGGCTGGTGACTCCCGCAGGCGCGGACGAGTACGCGTTCTGGGCGGGGCTGTGCGCCGGTGTGTCCGTGGCCCGGCGGTGCGACGAACTGGCCGGGCTGCCCGTCGACTTCGCCTGTCCGGTGGACTGCATCGACCTGGACGAGGCCGTCGGCGGACGCGCGGTGTGGCGGATGGCACGGTTCGTCAAGATGGCGCTGGTCGCCGCCCGGCAGGCGGTGGCGGACGCCGGACTGTCATCGGAGCGGTGGAACGGCGACCGGGTGGGCGTGGTGCTGGGAGTCGGTGTGGGCGGGGTGTCCGTGCTCGTCGACAATCTTCGCAGGCTGGACGGCGGGGGGCCGGAGGCGGTGTCGCCGCTGCTGGTCCCGATGATGATGCCCAACGCGGCCGCCGGGGAGGTGGCCATCGCGCTGCGGGCGCATGGCCCGAGCCTGGCACCGGCCACGGCGTGCGCGTCCGGCGCCACCGCGATCGCCGTGGCCCGCGACCTGCTGATGAGCGGCCGGTGCGATGTGGTGGTGGCGGGCGGCGCGGAGGCCGTGGTGACTCCGCTGGTGGTGAGCGCCTTCGCGGGCATGGGCGCGCTCTCCCGGCGGACCGGCGATCCGGTGGGGGCATCGCGGCCGTTCGCCGCGGACCGGGACGGATTCGTGATCGGCGAGGGCGCCGCCGTGCTGGTGCTGGAGCGGGCATCCGACGCGTACGCCCGCGGCGGGCGGCCGCGCGCCCTGCTGGCCGGTACGGGTTCCGGTACCGACGCCCACCACCCCACGGCCCCGGCCCCGGACGGAGCCGGGGCGCGCAGGGCCGTGGGGGCGGCCTTGCGCGAGGCGGGCTGGGCGGCCCGCCAGATCGATCACATCAACGCGCACGGCACATCGACCCCGCTGAACGATGCGATGGAGACCGGGCTCATCTCGGAACTGTTCCCTCACCGGCCGTCGGTGACGGCGCCGAAGGGCGTGCTCGGTCACACCCTCGCCGCGGGCGGGGCGATCGAAGCGGTGGCCACCGTACTGACCCTGGAGCAGGGACTCGTCCCGCCGATCGCGAACCTGGACTCGCTGCCGGACGGGTTCGACCTCGACTGTGTGGTCAAGGAGCCCCGCATGCAGTACGTCGAGCGGGCGCTCAGCCACTCCTTCGGGTTCGGCGGGCACAACGTCGTACTCGCCTTCCAGCGTGTCGAACCGGACGTCCCGTGACGGACAGGCCCCGGTGTCCTCGTCGTTGACTGATCGTTCTTGTCTCATGACCGCAACGACGCACAGCCCCTCCGCCGAGCCGTCCACGGACCTCCTCACCGCTGTGCTCCTCGGCGGCAACTACCGCCGGGAGCACGGCTTCTGGCAGCGGCTCATCAGCACGGAACCGTTCCGCCGCGCGGAGCGCCGTACTCCCGAGGAGCGCCTGAGTCTCACGTACGAGCGGCTGCGCGTCCTCAACGACTCTCTCGACAGCGGCGCCCGGCTCGCCGCCGACCCCCGCGCTCTCGCGGCCCTGCACGAATGGCTGGGCCCGGTCGACCCGGCACTCGCCACGGTGGCGGGCATCCACTACAACCTCTTTCTCGGCAGCCTCCTCGACCAGGAGGAAGATGCCCGGCGCGACCTCTCGGACTTCCTCGGGCTGCGGAGCATCGGCACCTTCCTCTGTACGGAGGTGGCGCACGGCAACGACGTGGCGGCCGTCGAGACCGTGGCCGCCTACGACCGTGCCCGCGACGGGTTCGTCCTGCACACCCCGCACGCGGGCGCCCAGAAATTCATGCCCAACACCAGTCCGGCGGGCGGCCCCAAGACGGGGCTCGTGGCCGCCCGTCTGTTCGTCGACGGCACCGATCACGGGGTCTTCCTCTTCCTCGTACCGCTCACCGATGCTGCACGGGCCCTGCCCGGTGTACGGGTCCGCAGGCTTCCCACGCGCACGGGGAGCCCGGTGGACCACTGCCTGACCTCGTTCGACCAGGTCTTCGTGGGGCGCGACGGTCTGCTCGGTGGAAGCCACGGACGGATCGGCGACGACGGCGGGTTCAGCAGTGACATCGGCAACCGGAGGCGTCGCCTCCTTGCGTCGATCGGTCGCGTCACGTCCGGCAAGATCTCGATGAGCGCGTGTGCGGTCGGCTGCGCGCGCGCGACGCTCGCCGTCGCCGTCCGTTACGGTGGCCACCGGTACATTTCCGGGCCGCGCGGCTCGCGGCAGGTACCGGTGATCGCCCACCGCAGCCATCACGGCCCGCTCGCGCTGGCCATGGCCACCGTCTTCGCGATGAGCCTCCTGCACCGCAGGACGCTGGACCGCTGGGAACGGCGGGGGGACGGCTCGGGCGCGGGGCCGGAGGAGGCGGAACGGCTGGTTGCCGTGGCCAAGGGCTGGATCACCTGGCGGGCCAGGGCCGTGATCGTCGAATGCCGTGAACGGTGCGGTGCCCAGGCGCTCCTGGAGAACAACGGCATGAGCGAACTCATCACCGGAGTGGAAGGCGCCATCACCGCCGAGGGCGACAACCTGGCCATCCACGCCAAGGCGGCCGCCGAAATGCTCTTCGCCGCGGAACCGGCCGGGAACGGAATCCCCGCCGGCGGCGAATCCGGTGATCTCACCGACACCCGATTCCTCGGCAGGCTCCTGGTGGCCCTGGAAGCGATCTGGCTCGGCCGGGCCAGGGAGCGGATGGGCCGCGCACCGCACGGCGATCCGCTGGGGCGGTGGAACGCCGCGTCGGGGCCCGCCCTGCGCGGCGTCGAGGCCCACGCGCACCGGCAGGCGGCCGAGGCGTACACGGACGCGGTGGCCGGTCTGCCGGACGGACCCGCCCGTGAACAACTGATCGCACTGCAACGGCTGTTCGCGCTCGACTGGATCGCCAGGAACAGCGGTGACCTGCTGGCGGCAGGACATCTGACGGCCGAACAGGTCAACGGTCTGCCGGACGTCGTGGACCAGCTCATCGCCGCCGTGGCCCCTCGGCTGCCCGCTCTCGCCGACTCCTTCGCGCTTCCCCGGGAGTTGCTCGCCGACTGGCCCATCGCGGGGGCCGACTACGTCGACGCGTACGACGACCCGGCGGGCTCCTGGCAGCCGCACACTGGCGGGACAACGGCTCCAGGACAGCGGTGAGGGCCGTGACCAGGGCGGAAGCGGTCCCGTGGACCCGCCGGGCGCGGGAGGCGGCCGAGGCTTTCGGCGTCCGTGCGGTGCTGATCGCCTTCTGGGGTACGGCATCCGTCCTGGCCCGGTGGTGCGCACAACCGCGAAGAACGGTGCCGAATCGGTTCGCCACAAGGCGTAACTGGAGGCACGCCACCCAGTTGATTCGGCGTCGGGACGATGCGCCCACCGTCCCCGGCAGCCGTACCGAATGAGGGAGAGGAAGCCCATGCTTACGATTCATCCCAAGATCACCGAGGTGCTGACACACACCTTCAAAGTGCCCGCCGCCGAGATCCGGCCGGATTCCACGATGGACAGCCTGGAGATGGACTCCCTCGCCGTCGCGGAGTTCGCCGTCCTCATCAGGGAGACGGTGGGCGGCGGCGACTTCGACAGGCTTCCCAAGGACGCCACCCTGGCCGACATCACGCGGATCATCGATGCGACCGTCGACGGCGGGGCGCAGGCGGGCGGCGAGGCACCGATGAGCAACGCCCGATGAACAGGCCCGCCATCGCCGTCACCGGCCTGGGGATGATCACCCCGGCCGGCAACGACACCGAAGCCACCTGGGAAGGCGTGTGCGCCGGAGTCTCACCGGTGCGTACCGTCGCGGCACTCGCAGGGTGCGCGATCGATTTCGCCTGCACGGTCGACGGGATCGACCTGGACGCAGCGATCGGCGGCCGGACGTCCTTCCGGATGGGGAGGTACGTCAAGTTCGCCGTCCTCGCCGCCCGGGAGGCGGTCGCCGACGCCGGACTCGACCCGGCGCGGTGGGAGGGCAGCAGGGTCGCGGTGGTCGTCGGCACCAGCAGCGGGGGCTCCGCCTCACTGACCGAGCAGGCCGTCGTGCTCGACCGGCGCGGACCGGACGCCGTCTCGCCGTCGGGTGTCCTGCTCACCATTCCGAACATGCCGGCGGCCGAGATCGCCATCCAGTTGCGGGCCACCGGTCCCAGCATGGCGCCGTGCACCGCGTGCTCGTCCGGTGTCACAGCACTGTCCGTCGCCCGGGACCTCCTGGTCACCGGACAGTGCGACATCGCGATCGCCGGAGCCACCGAGTCGATCGTCTACCCGGCCGCCATGGCCGGGTTCGCCCGGTCCGGGGCCGCGGCCCGGGCGGACGGCGACCCGGCCAGGCGGTGCCGGCCCTTCGCGGCCGACCGCGCCGGTCTGGTCATGGGCGAGGGCGCCGCCGTCATGGTGCTGGAACGGGCGGACGACGCGGCCGCCCGGGGCGCCGGAATGCGGGCGCTGCTCGCGGGCACCGGCGCCACCACCGACGCCCACCACCCCACAAGTCCGCACCCGTCCGGCGCGGTCGCCCAGGCGGCGGCCGAGGCCGCCCTGCGCGACGCGGGCTGGGCGGCCGAGGACGTCGAGCACATCAACGCGCACGGCACGTCGACACCGATCAACGACGCCACCGAGGCCGCCCTCATCGGCAGGGTCTACCCCCACCGGCCGCCCGTCACCGCCCCGAAAGGCGTGCTGGGGCACTGCATGGGGGCGGCCGGGGCGATCGAGGCCGGGCTGACCGTCCTCACGCTCCAGCGCGGAGTCGTACCGCCGATCGCGAACCTGGACGCCCCGGCGCCCGAGTTCGGCATCAACTGCGTCACCGGAGAACCGCTGAGGCTGCCCATCCGGCGCGCTGTCAGCCACTCCTTCGGGTTCGGCGGGCACAACGCCGTGATCGCTCTCCAGCGTCCGTAGGCGAGCCGGCGTCGAGAGGGCGGGCCCTGGCACGACACGGGCCCGCCTCTCATGCGTGCTCCCGGCGCGCGGCGTCCGCCGCTGTGTGCGGGGTCAGCGGCGGCGCCCCCGGCCGAACTCGCCGCCCATGCCCTTGTCTTCGGTGTCCCCGCCCCGGATGTCCCTGCCGCCGAGGTCGCCGCCTCCGACGCTCTTGCCGTCCGCGTAGTCGATCTGCTCCTTGCGGAGTTCGGCGGAGACTTCCGTCTGCTCGGTCACCCTCTCGGTCTCCATGCGCACGCGCTCGACCGGCACCGTCTCCTTGTGCGTGGTGGCGCGCTCGGCGTGCAGGGTGACCTCGACGTCCTGCTCGCGGATGTCCGCGGGCCCCGCCGCCCTGTCGCCGGGCCGCAGCGGTTCACGGATCACCCGTACCTCTTCGTGCGTCACCGGCACCGTCCTGGTCACGTTCTCGGTGACGACGTACTTGTGCAGGCGTGCCCTGCCGCTCTCGTACTCCTCGGTTTCGACGTGCAGTTGCTCCTCGGAGCGGATCAACTCCTCCTTGCCGCCCAGGTCCGCGGCGGAACGCTCGGAACCCGCCCCCGCGCCTACGAGGGGCCGGGCCGTGCCGGTCGTCCCGGCGTCGCGGTGCCTGCCCGCGCCGGCCATGCCGGTCGTGCGTGGCGTGGTGGTGCGGGAGGTGTCCGTACCGGAGGCGGAGGTGCCGGCCGCGGTCGGCCTGCCGGTGGTGCGCCCGGTGCCGGCCGCACCCATGGCTCCGGTTCCGGCGGCTCCCGCCGCGCCCGCGGCCGTCGTGCCGGTTCCGGACGCCGATGGGGTGCCGGTGCCCGACTGCCCGCCGAGCCGCGCGGTGGTGTTCCTGGCAAGGCCGTAATGGCGGTAGAGCTCCTCCTCCTCCGCTACGGACAGATGCGCGTCCGCGTCCACCCCGGGGGCTTCCTTGACGCGGTCCTTCGGATGGGTGATGTGCAGGTCGGAGCCCACACGACGGGCCCCGGCGAGCGGAACGAAACTCTCCTTCATACCGAACAGGCCGGTTTTCACCGTGATCCAGTCCGGGCGGCCGGTGTTGTCGTCGACATACACCCGGCCCACACTGCCGATCTTCTCGCCCTCGGCGTCGTACACCGTCAGGCCGTCGAGCTCTCCGGAATCCGTGAAACCGTCAGCGGCTCCCATGACCGATTCCTCCTCGCCCGGGCGCGTCCTGTGGCTGGATCCATCAGGGGAGGCGCGTCCGATATCCATCGCGCCTCACCCGGATGGACGCTGCAACCTCCCCGCCCGCACGGGCCGGCCGTCACATGCGCGGCGCTTCGGCGTTGGACGCCTGTCACGGCGGTGCGCAGGCCACCCTTTCGTTAGGCCAATCGGGTGAGGTGTGAGGAGGGTGCGCCCGGAATCCCGACCTGGGACCGGGGCCGGGCGGCGGCAGGGCACAGCGCCCCGAATGGACAGACTGCGTCTTCGGTGAGATCGAGGAGCACGGGACGGTAGACGCCGCCCCCGTGCGGAGTGCGCCGCGGTCGACCAGGCCCTGCCGACGGACTCCGGACAGCGCCCGCGAAGCGTACCGGCGGCACCGGCGCGGCGGACCTGCTGCGGCTCTTCACCCGCTGCCCGGGACTGGACCTCGCCGTCCCCCGAGCCGGGTTGCCCCGGCATGCGGGATTCGTCGGCAACCGCACCGGGACACTTCCGGTACGGCTCCGGCCCGGCACCGTACCGGTCGCGGGCTGAAAGTTTGCGGCGCATATGATCGCCGGACCGGCCACCGATCACCGTTCCATCGTCCTGCCGCGCCACCGGGGGTGCCTCATCCGTTCCGTACGCGCCCGGCTGCCCGAACAGCGTGGTGAACTCCTGCCCCGGCACGAGGACGGTGAGGACCTCCACCGCCTGGTGTGGCGGCTCGGGCCGGGATGGCGGGTGTGCAGCAGCGCCGTGCTCGGCGGAGGCATCGGCCCGCGCGCCTGGATCCTGAACGCCCAGGTGCCCGGCGGTTATCCGCGGCTGGACCCCGACCGTCACCTCGCGGAGATCGCCGCGGCGGAACGCCTCACCGGGCCCGGCGCCGGGCTGATGACGGCCGCCGACGTCACCGCGTACACGGTCGCCGCCGACGAGGGAGTGACGGCGACCGCCACCTGCGGACTCGGTGTACGCGGCTGGGCCGCCGCCCCGGCCGGGGACACCGGGGAACCGCCGAGGCCCGGCACCGTCAACATCGTCGTCACCCTGCCGACGGCACTCTCCGACGCCGCACTCGTCAACGCGGTCGCCACGGCCACCGAGGCCAAGGTCCAGGCACTCCTGGACGCGGGCCTCGACTGCTCGGGAACCCCCACCGACGCCGTGTGCGTCGCCGCGCCCTCGCCGGAACCCGGTCCCGGCGAACCCTTCGCGGGACCGCGCTCCCGCTGGGGCGCGCGACTCGCCAGAGCCGTGCACGCTGCCGTCCTCGAAGGCGCGCTGCGGCAATCCTGAGAACTCACCGCGCCGCGAGCCGACCGGGGCGCGGCCGACCAAGGGAGTCCCTCATGTCCTCCAGCGCTGCCGATGCCAACCCGCAGCGGCCGACCGTCGCCGTTCTCGGAACCGGGATCATGGGATCCGGTATGGCCCGGAGTCTGCTGCGGGCCGGACTCGACGTCCGTGCCTGGAACCGTACGCGTGCCAAGGCGGCGCCGCTCGCCGCCGACGGTGCCACGGTCCTGGAGACGGCGGAGGAAGCGGTACGGGGCGCCGATGTCGTCCTCACCATGCTCAACGACGGCCCCTCCGTCGCCGCCGCGCTCACCGCCGCGTCGCCGGGGCTCCACACCGACCAGGTACTCCTCCAGAGTTCGACCGTCGGGTTCGAGGCCACCGCCGATCTCGCCCGGCACGCGGCGGACCTGGGCCTGGTCTATCTCGACGCTCCGGTTTCCGGTACCCGACAGCCGGCGGAACAGGGCGCGCTGACGGTCTTCGTCTCAGGCCCCTCCGCCGTCCGGGCGACGGTGGACCCCGTGCTGGACGCGATCGGGCAGCGCACGGTCTGGGTCGCCGAGGTCCCCGGAGCGGCCTCGCGGCTGAAACTCGTGGTCAACACCTGGGTGATCACCATGGTCAACAACATCGCGGAATGCCTCAACCTCGCCGAGGGACTGGAGATCGACCCGCAGACGTTCCTCGATGCCATGAAGGGCGGCCCCCTGGACTCCCCGTATCTCCAGGGCAAGTCCGCCGCCGTCCTCTCCGGCGACCTCACCCCCAGCTTCGCCCTGTCCACGGCGCTCAAGGACACCCGTCTCATCCTGGACGCGGCGGAGAAGTCGGGGGTGCGGCTGGACCTGGTCGCCGCGTCGGCCGACCGATTCGCGCGCGCCGAAGCGGCGGGGCACGGCGGCGAGGACATGATCGCCACCTACTACGCGGGCCGTGCCCCGGAGAAGGACGGTGGCTGAGTCCCACTGGCCCGTCCGGGTGCCGGAACGATCCGTTCCGGCACCGTTGTGCCCCGCAGGGCCGCGAGGCGGGCGGCGGTGGTGGATCAGCGGGCCGGGCTGCCGCCCGGCCCGCCGGGCAGCAATTCCCGTACCAGGTCCCCGACCTGATCCGTCTCGATCAGGAACCCGTCGTGCCCATGGGGCGACTCCACGGTCCTGAGCCGGTCCGCGCCCGGCAGCAGCGACGCCAACTCGGCCTGCTACGAAGGAGGGTAGAGCCGGTCGGAGTCGATGCCCGCGATCAGTGCGGGCAGACCGCGGCTCGGCCGGAGGCCCGGTCCCGGACGAGGCCTCGGCCGGAGGCCCGGGCGGAAGCGGAGCCTCGGCCGGAGGCCGGGTCTCAGCCGGAGATGTCGTCCGGGCGGGTCACTCCTCGATGAACATCCCACTGCGGAGCTTCCGCAGAATTCTGCTGATCAGCCGCGATACGTGCATCTGCGAGATGCCGAGTTCCGCGCCGATCTGCGACTGGGTCATCTCCTGGCCGAAGCGCATGTCGATGATGCGACGTTCCCGGTCGTCGAGATCGCCCAGCAGCGGAGCGAGGGCATGCAGATTCTCGACCGTCTCCATGGCGGGGTCCGGTTCGCCCAGGACGTCGGCGAACGTGCGTCCCGGGGAGTTGCGCCGTCCCGAGCCCGCCGGATCGGCCGGCATGTCCAGCGAACCGGCCGTGTAGCCGTTGGCTGCCACCATGCCTTCCGTGACCTCGTCCTCGCTGAGCCCCAGCTGTTCGGCGAGCTCCGGAACGGTGGGGTCGCGGTCGAGCGCGGTGGCGAGGGACTCCTTGGTCCGGGCGATGTCGACCCGCAACTCCTGGAGGCGGCGCGGGACGTGCACCGCCCAGCTGGTGTCGCGGAAGAACCGTTTGATCTCTCCAGTGATGTAGGGGACCGCGAAGGAGGTGAACTCGACCTCGCGGGAGAGGTCGAAGCGGTCGATGGCCTTGATCAGCCCGATGGTGCCGACCTGGACGATGTCCTCCGCGTCACCGCCGCCCCGGTTCCGGAACCGTCCCGCGGCGAACCGGACGAGGGAGAGGTTCATCTCTATGAGCGTGCTGCGCGCGTACTGATGGGCGGGAGTTCCCTCCTCCAGGACCTGGAGCCGGTCGAAGAACAGCCGGGACAGGTCCCGCGCGTCCGCCGGGGCGACCTTCCCCGCGTCCTCGATCCATGGCAGGTCGCCGGTTTCGACCGGCACACCCGTCCGTGTCGCCCCTGCACTCTCCGCTCGTTCCGTACCGGCGGTCCGCGCAGTGTGCGCCGTCATCTCGTCACGCTCCCCTGGTCGTAGGTGAGGTGTAGGCATCTGCCCCCGTAGCCGGCTCCCATGCGGAATGGCGGAAGTTGATCAGGTCACACGGCAGCAATGGCCGGGAATCGTCCTGATCCCCGTCCTGTCGGCGCAGGCGAGGCGGCCGGACGGCAGAACCGCCCCACCGGTACGGGGGAGCCCGGTGGGGCGGTCGCTTCCAGACTGCCACAGCCGACGGCGTATCGGGGCCGACCGGAGTATATCCAGCGGTAGTTGAGTCGAATTCGACGGTGAATCGACTGCGGAACGATGCCCGTCCACCCCTCGGGCGCGGGACGTCGCTCCCCATCTGTGCGACAGTTCTCACCCGGTGACGATCCGTCGTCTCCCGTCTCCCGTCTCCCGTCTCCCGTTTCCCGTTTTCCGTCTTCGCCGCATCCGTGGCCTTCCCGCCGCGAGTTCCGCGCAGGTCTCGGTTGTTAGGCTTCGCTGATGAAATTCGGCGTGAACATACTCAATTTCGGTGTCGGTACCACTCCGGCAAATCTTCTCCAACAGGCTGTGGATGCACGTGAGTTGGGATTCGCCTTCGCGATGATCTCCGATCACATCGCGGTCACCCCCGATGTGCACGAGACGTATCCGGCCCCGTTCTACGACCAGTTCGTGCTCGCCGCGCACATCGCCGGGCGGGTGCCCGGTCTGACGCTCGGTACGACCGTCACCGTGATCCCGTACCGTCACCCGCTGCAGACGGCCCGGCTCGCCGCCAACATCGACAACCTGAACGCCGACGGGTTCATCCTCGGCGCGGGGATCGGCTGGTCCGCGGCCGAGTACGACGCGCTGGGCGTGCCCTTCGTCGAGCGCGGACGCATCACCGACGAATATCTGGCCGCGATCCGGGCCGCCTGGGCCGAGGATCCGGCGACGTTCCGGGGCGACTACGTCTCGTACGAAGGCGTGCGGACCGCGCCCGCGCCCGCATCCGCCCCCTGTCTGCCCGTCTGGGTCGGAGGGAACTCGGCCGCCGCCCAGCGCCGCGCCGCCCGGCTCGGCGAGGGCTGGCACCCGTACCGGCTGCCGCTCGAAGTGATCCGGGCCGGGCTGCCGGTGATCACGGAGGAGGCCGAACGGGCCCACCGCCCCGTTCCCGCGCTCGTGCCGCGGCTGCAGATCCGTGTCACCGACGCCCTCCTCGGCGGTGAACGTCCGGCCGGACACGGCACGGTCGACCGGATCCGGGCCGATCTGGCGGAACTCGGCGAGCTGGGCGCCACGCATGTGCTGCTCGACGTCAACCCGGACACGCCGGCCGAGCGTGGCACCGCGGGCGACGACCGGCGGCTCCTCGAACTCCTGGTGAACGAGGTCGTGGACCCGGTCATGGGCGCAGTCCGCTGAATCACCGCTGAATCACTGCGGGAGAGGCCGCGGGATGGGGCGTGTCAGCCGTCGCGGGGATCATTGCGGTCGGATGAACACCGCACGGGTGCGGGAATACGCGTACGGGGAGGGACCTTCCCGCTGTTGTGGCGAGCGGTGACCGGGCGGCCCCGGATGGCGTGAACGGCCGCCGCCACGGAACAGGAGAGAGGGAGCTCATGCCCAAGGCGTACGTGTTCACCCGCAACGGCGGGCCGGAGGTGGAGGCCCTCGTCGAACAGGACGTGCCGGTGCCCGGCCCCGGCGAGCTGCTCGTCGCCGTCCGGGCGGCGGGGGTCAACCCGGTCGACTGGAAGCTGCGGACGGGGTACATCAGGCCCGGCAGTGAGCCGCAGCCGTTCCCCACCGTGTTCGGCAGCGAGGCCGCCGGAGTCGTCGAGGGCGTGGGCCCGGGAGCCGAAGGATTCGTGATCGGGGACGAGGTCTTCGGCAATCCGGTGACCGGTGGATACGCCGAGTACACGCTGCTTCCCGTCGCTGTGACCGCGCGCAAGCCGGCCGGTCTGTCGTTCGCCGACGCGGCCGTGCTGCCGGTCGCGGCGGCGACCGCGTACGAGGGCGTGCACCAGCTGGGTCTCGCCCCCGGGGCGACCCTGTTGATCACCGGGGCAGGAGGTGGTGTCGGAACGGCCGCGGTACAGCTCGCCCGCCACGCCGGTGTCCAGGTCGTCGGCGTGGCGAGCGCGGCCAAGAAGGATCTCGTCGAGTCGCTCGGCGCGGTGCATGTCGCATCCGGCTCCGGCCTGGCCGACCGGGTGCGGGCTGCGGCGCCCGACGGCATCGATGCGATCTTCGACCTGGTCGGTGGCGACACCCTCAGGAGCGTGGCCCCGCTGCTCGCGGACCGGGCAAGCCTGATCAGCGCCGGGGGCAAGCCACTGGCGGTGGAGCTCGGCGGGGCGGCCGTCGCCCGCGCCCGCACCGCGGCGGTCCTCGACGAGGTGGCGGACCTCGTCGTCACCGGAGCCCTGCGGACCCATGTGACCGCGACCTTCCCGCTCTCCGGGGCGGGAGAAGCACTGCGCTCCGTGGAGAGCGGACACGCGCGTGGGAAGATCGTGATCGAGGTGACCGCGTGAGCGCGCCGCACACCGCTGCCGGTGACGCGCATCCGCTGGACAATCCGGTCCGCGCCGCGCTGACCGGCCCGCACGCCCACTTCGCCGAGCGCAGCGGCCGCGTCCTGCGCTACCCGGCGGACGTGACCCCCTGGGCCGCGCTCCCGGACGAGCCCGAGGGAGCCGACTGGGCCGACGCCGCGGCCCTCGCCGGACCCGGTGGCGCCGTCGCCATCACCGCGTTCCGCGAGCCGCCGCCGGACGGCTGGGAGATCACCTTCCACGCCGAAGGTGTCCAGCTCGTCGACGCCGGGGTCGCGGCGGCTCCGTTTCCACCGGCCGTCCGGCTCGGGCCCGCCGATGTGCCCGAGATGCTCGACCTGGTCGCCCGCACCCGGCCGGGTCCGTTCCTGCCCCGTACGGTCGAGCTCGGCACCTACCTCGGTGTCCGGCGTGAAGGGGTGCTCGTCGCGATGGCCGGCGAGCGTCTGCATCCGCCCGGCTGGAGCGAGATCAGCGGCGTCTGCACGGACGAGTCCGTGCGCGGCCAGGGGCTCGGCACCGGACTCGTCCTCGCCGTCGCCCACGAGATCAGGGAGCGTGGCGAAACACCATTCCTGCACGCCGCCGCCGACAACACCAACGCGGTGCGGCTCTACGAATCGCTGGGATTCGTGCTCCGCCGCCGGGCGTCCTTCCTCTCGGCTCTCGTGCCGGAGCACCCGCCGACCCGCCTGCCGGGGCCCGGCGGCGTCCGTACGGCAGCCGTGCGCTGACCCGCATCACAGGACCTTCGGCCCGGTACTTCCGGGCCGAAGGCCGCCGGCCGCCTCCCGGCGCGGGACCTTCGGCGACCTCCCAGAGGCCGTAAGCCTCGTGTGCCGACCCCCGTGATCAGGGTGGACTGGGGGTGAACGCCGGCGCGAGGCCAGGCAGATACCGGGAGGAACGGGCCGTGACGATCGGGCGCCGGCGCAGGACGGCGACGCGAGGGGCGACATTCCCGGGTCCGGACGCGGGGGAGGCGGCCGTCTTCGCTCCCCGGGTCGGGAACGGCGCACTGTTCGGCGGGCTGGCACTGCTGACCGCACTGGTCGGCGTCCTCGACATCCGGACCGGCGACGAGATGCACCTCGTACCGCTGATGGTCGTCGTGCCCGCGCTCGTCTCGGTCTTCGGAACGATCCGGCAGACCGTGGGCGTGGCCTCCTGGGTCATGACCGTCGTCGTCTGCTCGCGGCTGATGTCCGGTGGAACCTTCTGGGATGTCACCAGCAGCGTCGCCTTCACCGTGCTGGCCTGCTTCCTGGGGGTCGGATCCTGTGCGCTGCGGCTCCGTCACGCTGCCGAGATAGCCAGGCTGCGCTCCGCCGCGGTCGCGCTCCAGCGGCAGATTCTGCGCCCGCTGCCGATCCTGACCGACCAGATCCTCACCCACGGCATCTATACGCCGATCGAGGAGGACCGTCTGGTCGGCGGTGACATCTACGAGGTCGTCCAGTCGCCCTACGGAACCCGGGTGATCATTGGGGATGTCCAGGGCAAGGGGCTCGCCGCGATCGGGGCGGGCTTCGCCGTGCTCGGCGCGTTCCGGGAAGCGGCCATGCGCGAGCCCACCCTGACCGGCGTGGTCGACGCGCTGGAGGACGCGGTCGCCCGGCACAACATCTTCTCCGCCCAGACCGGGGAGATCGAACGCTTCGTCACCGCCCTGGTGCTCGGCTTCGACGGGGAGGACCGGGTGGAAGCCGTCAACTGCGGTCATCTGCCGCCCCGGCTGCTGCACGACGGCGTGGCGCAGGCGGTTCCGCTGCACCGTACCTCCGTTCCGCTGGGCATGGCGGAGCTCGGCGGAGCGGCACGGGCCGCGGAACGGCTGGACTTCCCGCCGGGCGCCACGCTCCTGCTGTGCACCGACGGAGTCACCGAGGCCCGCGACGCATCGGGCGCCTTCTATCCGCTCGACGCCCGGCTGGGCCGGTGGGCGCAGCGGGGGCCGCGCGAGGTACTGGACGCGCTCCACGCCGATCTGGAGTCCTTCTCCGAAGGTGTGCGACGCGATGACATCGCCGCGCTCGTCCTGTGCCGGGCACCGGCCGGGAGCCGATCCCGGCCCCGTCCGGCCGGCCACGGCGCCCGCCGCTCCGCAGCGGTCTTCAGCCACCGGTAGAGAGGCAGGGGAGGGGAGCCGTCATGCAGATCACATGTCCCGTCGAGACTTCTGTCGCGACGGGACATTTTCCGGTGTACGGTGCAGTTATGAATCCGGAACGGAGGACCCCGGAGCGACGGAGCCGCAAGGCCCGCAGGACCCGGGACACACTGGCGCAGGCCGCGTTCGAGCTCGTACTCGACCGGGGCCTGAAGAATGTGACGGTCGAGGAGATCGCGGAACGTGCGGACGTCGACCGGCGGACCTTCAGCCGGTACTTCACCAGCAAGGAGGACGCCGTCCTGGACTCGATCCGGGGCGACGGCGGCCGGATCAACGACGCCCTGCGCGCACGCCCCGCCGACGAGCCCCCGCTCACCGCCTACCGGCAGGCCGTCCTCGACTGGCTCGGCGATCCCGGCGCGCAGGCCTGGCACCGCCGCGCGCGGATCTTCGACCTGCTGGTCCTCGCCGAGCAGGAACCGACCCTCTACGCAGCCTTCCACCACATCCGGGTGGACGCGCAGGAGGACTCGATCGTCATCGTCGCGGACCGGCTCGGAGTCGACCCGCGACTGGACATCCGTCCCGCTGTCACGGTCGCAGCGGGCGCCGGGGCGCTCCTCGCCGCCCAGGCCGCCTGGGTACGCGGCGGACAACCGGCCGACCTGCCCCGACTGGTCGGGCAGGCCTTCGACGCCCTCTCCGGAGAACTGCTCGCGCAGCTTCCCGCCGGGCCGGCGCCGCACAGCACCACGGAAGGAAACGAATCATCATGAGCACCCACCCCACCCCCGCCGACCAGGAGTTCTCCGGCAGGACCGCCCTCGTCACCGGCGGCGCGTCCGGCATCGGCCTGGCCCTGGCCCACCGGCTGGCCGCGGGCGGCGCGTCCGTCGTCGTCGCCGACTACGACGGGGCCGGTGCCCGCAAGGCGGTCGCCGGACTGGAGAGCGCCGGCGCCAAGGCCGCCGCGGTCGCCATGGACGTGACCGACCCCGCATCCGTCGAAGCGGGCGTGCGCTTCACCGTCGACACCTTCGGTGCCCTGCACCTCGCCGTCAACAACGCGGGCATCGGCGGTCCCAGCAGCCCCACCGGTGAGTACGCGGTCGAGGACTGGAACCGGGTCGTCGCCACCAACCTCAGCGGTGTCTTCTACTCGATGCGCTACGAACTCCCCGCGATCGTCGAGGCGGGCGGTGGCGCCGTCGTCAACATGTCGTCGATCCTCGGCACCAACGGCTTCGCCGGATCGCCCGCCTACGTGGCCGCCAAGCACGGTGTCGTCGGCCTCACCAAGACCGCCGCCCTCGAATACGCGGCACAGAACGTCCGGGTCAACGCCGTCGGCCCTGGCTTCATCGACACCCCGCTGCTGCGCAACACGGACGGCCCGGCCCGCGAGCACCTGATCTCGCTGCACCCGGCCGGACGTCTCGGCACCGCGGAGGAAGTCGCCGAACTCGCCGCCTTCCTGCTCTCCGACCGTGCCTCCTTCATCCACGGCAGCTATCACCTGGTGGACGGCGGCTACTCCGCCTCCTGAGCGACGGACGGGGGAACGGGGGTGAGCAGAGAAGCACAAAGAGTGAGGAGAACCCCATGAAGGCCGTTCAATACCGCACCGTCGGCGCGGCACCCGAGGTCGTCACCGTGCCCGACCCGGAGCCCGGACCCGGCCAGGTGCTGCTGAAGGTCACCGCCGCCGGTGTCTGCCACTCCGACATCGCCGTGATGAGCCGGCCCGCGGAGCAGCTTTCCTTCCCGCTTCCGCTCACCCTCGGCCACGAGGGCGTCGGTATCGTTGCCGCGCTCGGCGACGGGGTGAGCGGTCTCCCGATCGGTGAGTCCGTCGCGGTCTACGGGCCCTGGGGCTGCGGTTCGTGCGTCAAGTGCGCCGAGGGCAAGGAGAACTACTGCCTGCGCGCCAAGGAACTCGGGATCAACCCTCCCGGACTGGGCTCGCCCGGCGCCATGGCCGAGTACATGATCGTCGACGACCCCCGCCACCTGGTGCCGCTCGGCGGCCTCGACCCGGTCCAGGCCGTGCCGCTCACCGACGCGGGCCTGACCCCGTACCACGCGATCAAGCGGTCCCTGCTCAAGCTGGTGCCCGGTGCCACCGCCGTCGTCATCGGCACCGGCGGCCTCGGCCATGTCGCGATCCAGCTGCTGCGCGCCATGACGGCCGTCCGGGTCATCGCCCTGGATGTCTCCGAGGACAAGCTCGCCCTGGCCCGTGCCGTCGGCGCCCACGAGACCGTGCTCTCCGACGAGCACGCCGCAGCGAAGGTCCGTGAGCTGACCGGCGGCATCGGCGCACAGGTCGTCCTCGACTTCGTCGGCGCGCCTGCGACGGTCGTCACGGCCGGGGCCGCGGCCGCCGTCGACTCGGATGTCACGATCGTCGGCATCGGCGGCGGTGCGCTGCCGGTGGGCTTCGGCTCCCTGCCGTACAACACGACGGTGACCTCGCCGTACTGGGGCTCGCGCTCCGAGCTCGCCGAGGTGCTCGACCTGGCCCGCGCCGGGTCGGTCGAGGTCCACGTCGAGACCTACCCGCTGGACGAGGCGCCGCTGGCGTACGAGCGGCTGCGTCACGGCAAGATCAACGGTCGCGCGGTCATTCTTCCCAACGGCTGACCGCCCCGGTTGCGACCCGCCGGGACCGTGTGGGCCGTCGCGCAGTGCGACGGCCCGCACGGTCGTCCTCACGTCCGATGGGCGGGGCACCGCACCCCGGTAGGGCGGCGCGGATGGAATTCGTCGCTCCGATGATGCTGCTGACACTGCCCGGGTGCCAGACCCGACACGTGGGTACAGGGTCTGCCGTACAGCGGCCACGGCGCGGTGCCGAGCCCGCAGTCGGCGGGCGCCAGGCCCCGTTCAGTCCGCGATCAGCGCCCCCGCATACGGAGGCGCGTCGACGCGGCACCGGACGCGGGTGTCCGGGGCGACGGACGCGGTCGGTGCGTGGACCGGTCGCGTGGCACCACTGGAGCGTCGCCGGTCACCGTGTCGCCACCAGGGGACGCAGCGGGCTTTCACTCAGCCGGACGACCACCGGGGCGCAGCGTCGCGCCGCGATCGTCAACGGCCAGGCGACGAGCGCGCCCGCGACCAGCCCGATCAGCACATCGTGCGGGTAGTGCACACCGATCCACACCCGGGACGCCGCCATCAGCAGAGCGGCGGGTACAGCGATCGCCCCGAGCCTGCGGTCGGTCAGCCAGATGGCCACCGCGGCGGCCGCAGCGATGGCGGCATGGTTGCTGGGGAAGGACCAGTCGCCGAGCGCGGGACACGCCTCCACCGTCACGACGTGCAGGGTCTGGCACGGCCGTTGTTCATGGAAGGCGGATTTCACCAGGTCGTTGACGATGTACGCGGCCACCGCGACGAACGGGGTACAGAGCGCCATGGCGGTACGGGCGGGGCCCGCGGAGCGGGCGCGCCACCAGGACACGAGCATCAGCAGCGCGAACAGGGCCAGACCGTAGTCCGACCAGAGCCGGACGGCGGAGTCCAGGGGGGCGGGTGAGCGCTGGGCCAGCTCGGTGATCCAGGTGTACAGGCCACCGTCGATCGAGGTGGCGGTGGAGGCGAGAGGCATCAGCTGTTGTCCCCTTCAGCGGTGCGTCGCCCGCGGGCGCGCAGCAGTTCGGCGGCGAGCGGGATGAGTGAGACCACGACCACCACGGCGACGATCGGCAGCAGATAGCGGTCGACGTTCGGCACCGAGGAACCCAGCGCGTAACCGGCGAGGACCAGACCCACGGTCCAGACCACACCGCCGACGACCTGCCACAGCGTGAACACCCCGGCGGGGACGTTGAGCGCTCCGGCCAGTGGGTTGAGCACCGTACGCACGACGGGTACGAAGCGGGCCAGCACGATCGCCCGCGCATGGCCGTACCGGGCGAGCAGCTCCTCGGCGCGGGCGGCGCCCTCGTGCAGCCGTCCGGTGCGGCGGCGGGCGAGCAGGGCCCGGCCGCCGCGGCGGCCGATCCAGTACCCCGCCTGCGCACCGAGCAGCGCACCGGCCACCGCGGCGATCAGCACCTGGGGCAACGACAGCTCGACCGGCCCGTGGGCGCCCGGCACGCAGAGAAGACCCGCGGTGAACAGCAGGGAGTCACCGGGCAGGAAGAAGCCGACGAGCAGTCCCGTCTCGGCGAAGAGCACGACGGCGATGCCCAGCGCGCCGAACGCTCCCAGCAGTGAACCGGCGTCCAGCAGGTTCACCGCCTGGGGCGCGGCCGCCAGTGAGAATACGGACACGGTGCAGGGTCTCCCATAATGGTGAGCGGGCGGCCTAGCGGAACGCCCGGACTGACTACAGTGATGTAGACGGTCTACATCACTGTAGACGCCCGAAGGGGGAGGAGAGTTCCCATGTCCCAGGTGAAGGGGATATTGAGCGGAGAACCCGACCCCGGCCCGTACGGCGAACCAGCCTCCCGTCCGGCACCCGAAGCCGTTCCGGAGCGGTCGTCGCTGCACCACCCCGCATCGGACCGGCGCCCGTCCGGCGAGCTGGAGTCCACCGTCCTGGCGGCCCTGTGGGCGGCCGAGGGGCCCCTCACACCCGGCCAGGTGCAGCGGGCGATCGGGGCGGCACTCGCCCGGACCACCGTCACGACGATCCTGTCGCGGCTTCATGAAAAGGGCGCCGTCACCCGCAGGCGGGCCGGCCGCGGATTCGCGTACACCCCCACCGAGGACGCGCCCGGGCTGACCGCCCGCCGGATGCACAGCGAACTGCGGAAGGAAGAGGACCGCGGCACCGTGCTGGCGCGCTTCGTGTCACAGCTCACCGACGAGGACGAGCAACTGCTCCGGGACCTGCTCGACGGAGAAGCCCGATGATCTACGCCGTGTGGGTTCCGCTGCTGATGCCCTTCGTCGCGGTACCGGCGGCCCGCCGTCTGGCCGATGCCCTGTCGCCGGTGCGTGCCGTACGGCTGCTCGCCTCGACGGGCCTCGGTCTTGCCCTGTGCAGTCTCCTTGCCCTGGCCCTGCTGGTGGTGCCCGGCGCTACCCGGTTCCCCGTCGTCTCCGCCCTGGGGGAACTCGTCAGACCGCTCTCCGACGCCGCTCCCGCCGTCGCCGTACCTCTCGCGGCCGCCGCCCTGGCCCTCCTCGGCGGCTGCGCCGTCGCCGTCGCCCGCGGCGCCCGCCGCCACTGGACGGAGCTGCACCGGGCCGCGCGGCCGCCCGCGTACGCACGTGGCGAGCTGGCCGTCCTGCGCGACAGCCGCCCCGACGCGTACGCAATGCCCGGCCGCCCCGGCACACCCGGCCGGATCGTCGTCACCACGGGAATGCTGCGCGCCCTCGACCCCGCCGAGCGCGACGCCCTGCTGGCGCACGAACGCGCCCATCTCAGGGGCCGGCACCACCTCTTCATCGCCGCCGCCGAGATGGCGGCACTCTGCCACCCCGCACTGCGTTCCCTGCGCGCCCCCATGGGCTACGCCCTGGAGCGCTGCGCCGACGAGGCGGCAGCCTCCGCCGTCGGTGACCGGCGGATCGCCGCCCGCGCCATCGGCCGCGCCGCCCTCGCCGCGCGGGCCGCCGAAGGCGCCCCGCAGCTCCGCCCCCGGACGGCGCTCGCCGCAGCGGCCGGCCCCGTACCGCGTCGCGTCGCCGCACTGCTGGGCCGGAGCTCGCCGCGGCCCCGCGTCGGCCGGGTGGCCGCCGCGGCGATGCTGGCCTGCCTGGTCGTCTCCGGGGCCGCCGCGCTCGAAGCGACGAGCGATCTGCACAGCAGCATCGAGGCGGCTCAGGGCGGGGGCGCGCAGCACTGACCATTCCGGCTCCTGCGAGCCCCTTTGAACCGTTGCGCGCCCTTTCGCGCTCCGTCGCGCTACCCCGACCATGAACCCCTGTACTGCCGAAGCCCGTTCAGGGCATGCCGTGACGCAGACAGGAGATCTCCATGGAGCAGCAGCCGATCGTCATCGACCCCGCGGGGCGCGACATCCACGGGGAGGCGGAATCGCTCCGTCCGCACGGCTCGGTCGCCCTGGTCGAACTCCCCGACGGAATCAGGGCATGGGCGCCCACCGGGCACGAGGTGCTCAAGCGACTCCTCGCCGACGACCGGGTGTCCAAGGACCCGAACCAGCACTGGCCGGCCTGGCGGGGCGGCCGGTTCAGGGAGAGCTGGATCAACACCTGGGTGGGTGTGACCAACATGTTCACCACCTACGGCGCGGACCACCGCCGGTTGCGCAAACTCGTCTCGCCCGCCTTCACCCAACGGCGGACGAACGCCCTCCGCCCCCGGATCGAAGAGATCACCGCGACGCTGCTCGACCGGATGGCAGCCTCTCCCGACGGCCGGGCCGACCTGCGAACCGCCTTCGCCCACCCGCTGCCCATGGGGGTCATCTGCGAACTCTTCGGCGTCCCCGAGGACCGGCGGACCGACAGCGCTCGGATCGTCAGCGAGTTCTTCGGCACCACCGCAACGGCGGAACAGGCCCTCGCCACGCTGCAGGACGGCTACGAACTCCTCGCCGGACTGGTCGCCGCCAAGCGTGAGCAGCCCGCCGACGACCTCACCAGCGTGCTGATCGCCGCCCGCGACGAGGAAGGCTCCAGCCTCACCGAGACCGAACTCGTCGGCACCCTCCTCCTGGTGCTCAGCGCGGGCCACGAGACCACCGTCAACCTGATCGGCAACGCCGTCCATGCCTTGCTCACCCACCCCGAACAGCTCGCCCGGGTGCGCGACGGCGAGGTCCCCTGGAGCGAGGTCATCGAGGAGACCCTCCGCTGGGCCCCGCCGATCGCCAACCTGCCACTGCGCTATGCCGTCGAGGACATCGAACTCCCCGACGGTGCCACCCTCGCACGCGGCGACGCCATCCTCGCCACCTACGCCGCGGCAGGCCGGGACCCCCGACGGCACGGCGCGGACGCGGACGTCTTCGACATCTCCCGGGCCGACAAGGAGCACCTCTCCTTCGGCCACGGCGTCCACTTCTGCATCGGCGCGCCACTGGCCCGGCTGGAGGCCTCGATCGCCCTCCCCGCCCTGTTCGCCCGCTTCCCCGGCCTGCGCCCGGACGACGCGTCGGCACCGGCCGATCCCCTGAAGTCCTTCGTCGCGTGCGGCTTCGGCACCTTCCCGGTGCGCCTCGTGTGAACCTGCCGCGGAGGCGGCCGGAAAATCCCGCGGACCGCCGGGCAACCGTGGCTACACTCGCACCCATGGGTTCGTACTACTACTTTCGCTGATTCCGGGCATGGACGCCGCCGCGCGTCGCCGAGCGTCGCCGGGTGACCCCGAGGGCCACCCCCTGCGTGCCGCGTCCCTCCGTCCGTCCGACAGTCCCGCCCCGCAGCGCACCGCCGTGCGCCGCCGAGGCATGTCACCTCAGGGAAAGCACCCATGCCCCTCAAGCACGCCCGTGCCCAGCTGGCCATGAAGGACGTCTCCAAGCGCTACGGGGACCGAACCGTCCTCGATCAGGTGTCGTTCACCGTCCGCCCCGGCGACAGAGTCGGAGTGATCGGTGAGAACGGCTCCGGGAAGTCCACCCTCCTCCGGCTCCTGGCCGGAGCGGAGTCACCGGACGGCGGCGACATCACCGTCCGGTTTCCCGGCGGCACCGGTCATCTCTCCCAGACGCTCGCTCTCGACCCGGGCCACACGGTTCAGGACGCCGTCGACACGGCCCTGGCCGAACTGCGCGCGCTGGAACGGGACATCCGTACCGCCGAAGAAGCGCTCGCCCGCGCCGGAAACGCGGACGACACCCGGCTCGCCGCGTACGGCGACCTGCTGACCACGTTCGAAGAACGCGGCGGATACCAGGCCGATGCCCGGGTCGACGCGGCGCTGCACGGCCTCGGGATCGGCCACCTCACCCGCGGACGCCCCCTCGGCACGCTGTCCGGAGGCGAACAGTCCAGGCTCGCGCTCGCCTGCGTGCTGGCCGCCGCCCCCGAACTCCTGCTGCTCGACGAGCCGACCAACCATCTCGATCTCCGTGCCACCACCTGGCTGGAGGACCACCTCCGAGCCCACCGCGGCACCGTCGTCGTCATCACCCACGACCGCACCTTCCTGGAGCGGACCACCCAGGTCGTCCTGGAGGTCGACCGCGACCTGCGCGGGGTCGTGCGGTACGGGGACGGCTGGGAGAACTACCGCACCGCGAAGGCCGCCGCCCGTCGGCGCCGGGCGCAGGACCACCAGGAATGGCTGGACGAGGTGGCCCGTGCCGAAGAACTCGCGGGCGCCGCGGGCCGGCGCCTCGCCGGGACGGGCAAGGATCCCGGGGAGGGCTGGGGCAAGCACCGCCGTTCGCACGAGGCCAAACTGTCCGGGCAGGTCAGGGCCGCCAGAAGCCGGCTGGACGGACTGCGCAGGGCACCCGTGCCGGCCCCGCCCCGCCCGCTGCGCTTCCGCGCCGACATCGCCGTCGCAGCCGGACGCGAGGCGGAGCCCGGAGCGCTCGCCGAACTCGACTCCGTCGTCGTCGGCGACCGGCTCCGCGTGCCCGCCCTGCGCGTGGACCCCGGACAGCGCCTTCTGGTCACGGGCCCCAATGGCGCCGGGAAGTCCACCCTGCTGCGGGTCCTGGCCGGGGACCTCGCGCCCGACGAGGGCGTGGTGCGCCGCCGGGCCAGGATCGGCTACCTCCCGCAGGAACTCCCCGCCCGGCCGACCCGCCGCACCCTGCTGGCGACCTTCGCCGCGGGGCGGCCCGGCCGTCCCGACGAGTACACCGAGAGCCTCCTCGCCCTGGGCCTGTTCCGTCCCGAGGACCTGACGGTGCCGGTCGCCGCTCTCTCCGTCGGGCAGCAGCGCCGGCTCGCGCTGGCCCGACTGGTCACTCGCCCGGCCGATCTGCTGGTGCTGGACGAGCCGACCAACCACATCGCTCTCGGCCTGGTGGAAGAGATGGAGGCGGCACTCGCGGAGTACCGGGGAGCCGTCGTTGTCGTCTCGCACGACCGCAGCTTCCGCAGCCGGTTCACCGGCGACCGGCTGGAACTGCTCGACGGCCGTCCGGTCGCGCCGGGCGGGAACGGGCCGGAGTGAGCACCGGGCGCTCCGCAACCGCCGACGGGGCAGAGCCTGCCGGGAGGGGCACCAGGGTGAACAGCCTGCTCAGGGCCCGTCCTGAGCGGGCGTCACCCGTCCGTCCCGTACGTGATCCCGCAGTCGGTCGAGGAAGACCCGCTGCCCCGTGACGAGCCGCTCCGCCGCTTCCAGGGGCGTGCACCAGGCGAACCGGTCGACCTCGGGAAACTCCCGCAGCGCCCCGGACCCCCTCGGCCACTCCATGGTGAACGTCCCGGGAACAGCCGTCGCGGCATCGAGATCCGCCTCCACCGCCCACACCGTCACGGTCTTGCCGCCGGACTGACGGGCCTCACCCAGCGCCACCCACTCACCTTCCGGTGCCGGACGGCCGAACTCCTCGCAGAACTCACGGCGGGCAGCGGCCGCGGGCTCCTCGCCGGGGCCGTACTCACCCTTGGGGATCGACCACGCCGCGCTCTCGCGGCCCGCCCAGAACGGGCCGCCCATATGCCCGATGAGCACCTCGAAGCCGGGGCCGCCGTCCGCTTCCCGGGCCAGTCGGCGGAACAGGAGGAGACCCGCACTGCGCGAGGCGCGCTTCTGGGACGACATGCCCTCAAGTCTGCGCGCCGCTACCGCGGACCGCCGCGGACGACACCCCTGCCCCGTTGATCATTTCCGTCATCGAGCCGGCTCGCGCTGTTTCCCCCGAGGTTCCCGATGCCCTCTGGTGCGTGGCTCCGTGCGCGGCCATGCTGTCCGCCGACAGCGCTCCCGGCCCGCGGGCCGGGCCGGGCAACCATCGTGATTCCAGGAGGATTCGTGGCCCTTGGCACAGTCGGCAGGACGACCGGAACACCCGCGGGGGCGGCGCGAAGATACGCAACGATGGCGCGACCACTCGTCCTGCTCGCGACGGTGTCCGCGATGACGGTCGGCGCGATCTCGCCCGCGCGCGCCGATTCGACCCCCGACCCCCGTCCCCGTACCACCGCCGAAGTCCTCCGACCGGTCGCCCCGCCACCCGCGAGCAACCCGGCAGGGGAGCCCCGGTCCCTCGCGGACGGCAACGGCATCGAGACCGCACGCACCTCCCGCCCGATCGCCCGGGGTATCCGCCTCGACTCGTACGACCGGCTCGAATCCGATAAATGGCTGCGGGTCGACTCCCTCTCCGTCGACCTCGCAGGGAGCGGCGTACACGCCGACTACCTTTCCTCCGGCAAGGTCTCCGAACGGCGCACGGTTTCCGAACTCGCCGCCGGACACGACGCGGGCCGCGGCCGCCGCACCGTCGCCGCGATCAACGGCGACTTCTTCGACATCAACCAGACCGGTGCGCCGGAGGGGATCGGCATCAAGGACGGGGCCACCGTCCAGTCGCCCGCCCCGGGAATCAACCGGGCCGTGGGCATCGGCCCCGACAGCGCGGGCCGCATACTCGACCTCTACTTCGAGGGGACGCTCACCCTGCCCGCCGGGCAGCGGCCACTCGCCGCGTACAACGCCGCCAATGTGCCGGCCGGGGGAGTCGGCGCGTACACCTCAGCCTGGGGGACCGCCGACCGCGCCCTGACCGTGGACGACGCGACCCCCGTCACCGAAGCGGTCGTACGGGACGGCAAGGTCGTCTCCCTCGCGCACGCCCCCGGATCGGGAACCGTCCCCGACGGCACGACCGTCCTGGTCGGCCGCGAGGCCGGAGCCGCCGCACTCGACGTCCTGAAGCCCGGCGACCCGGTGTCCCTGACCTACCGGGCACGCACCGACAGCGGAGCCGTGCCGCGCACCGCGATCGGTGGCCGCGAACTCCTCGTCGTCGACGGAGTCGCACAGAACCACGACGGCGAGGGCAACAACACCGCCGCGCCCCGCACCGCCGTCGGCTTCTCCAGAGACGGCCGGACGATGCAGATCATCACCGTCGACGGGCGGCAGGCCGACAGCGGCGGCGTCACCCTCACCGAACTCGGGCTGATGATGCGGCGCGCCGGATCGTACAGCGCACTCAACCTGGACGGTGGCGGCTCGTCGACCCTCGTCGCGCGCGAGCCCGGCGGTGACGCGCTCCGAGTGGAGAACAGTCCTTCCGACGGCAGCGAACGCACCGTACCCAACGGCCTCGCCCTCACCGCCCCCGACGGCAGCGGCCGGCTCAAGGGCTTCTGGGTGCAGCCGCGTACCCCCGCCGGTTCCGCGCCGGGCGCCGACCCTGTCAAGGGCGGCCACCCCGACCGCGTCTTCCCCGGACTCACCCGGCGCCTCAGCGCGACCGGATACGACGAGACGTACGGCCCCGCCCACGGCAACCCGCGGTGGCAGACGGTGCGGGGCTCCATCGGTGCCGTCGACAACAGCGGTCTCTTCACCGCGCGCCGCAGTGGCACCACCGAGGTACGCGCCGTACACGGACCGGCCCGCGGCAGCACCTCCCTGACCGTCCTCGACAAGCTGGCCCGGATCGAACCGACGACCCGGCGCGTGGGCCTCGCCGACGCCGGGGCCACCGGCACGTTCGGCATCGTGGGACTCGATGCCCACGGCGCCGGCGCCCCCGTCGAACCGCGCGACGTCGCCCTCGACTACGACCACACCCTCTTCGACATCCGCGACGACGGCCGGGGCTCCTTCACCGTGTCCTCACGCACCGGCGCCGACGCCGGACAGATCAGGGCGACCGTCGCGGGCACCACCACCGTCCTCGCCGTCAGCGTCGGCCTGACCGAGCAGGCCGTCTCCTCCTTCGACGACGCCGGATCCTGGAAGTTCAGCCAGGCCAGGGCGAGCGGGTCGCTCGCCGCCACGCCCGACGGCCGCACCGGCACCGGGCTGCGGCTCAGCTACGACTTCACCCAGTCCACCGCGACCCGCGCCGCCTACGCGGCCCCGCCCCAGCCGGTCATCGTGTCCGGCCGGCCCCAGTCGTTCAAGCTGTGGATCAAGGGCGACGGCAAGGGAGCCTGGCCGACCCTGCACCTCAAGGACGCCGCGGGCTCCGACCAGTTGCTGCGCGGGCCGTACGTCACCTGGACCGGCTGGCGGCAGGTCACCTTCGCCGTACCGCCGGGAGCCGCCATGCCGCTCTCCGTGTCCCGCTTCTACCTCGCGGAGACCGCGGCCGCCAAGCAGTACACGGGCGAGATCGTCATCGACGAACTCACCGCCCAGGTGCCGCCCACCGTCGACCTCCCCGAACAGGCGGCCCCCGCCGACCCGTTGATCGATACGGCTGCCGTGACCGGGCGCAGGGACTGGCGGTTCGCGGTGATGTCCGACGCCCAGTTCGTCGCCCGTGACCCGGACAGCGCCATCGTCACCCAGGCACGGCGCACCCTGCGCGAGATCAAGGCGGCCCGCCCGGACTTCCTCGTGATCAACGGCGATCTCGTCGACGAGGGCTCGCCCGCCGACCTGGCCTTCGCCCACCGGATCCTCACCGAGGAACTCGGCGACTCGCTGCCCTGGTACTACGTACCGGGCAACCATGAGGTGATGGGCGGAAAGATCGACAACTTCGTCGCCGAGTTCGGGCCCGCCCAGCGGACGTTCGATCACAAGGGCACCCGCTTCGTCACGCTCGACACCTCCAGCCTCAGCCTGCGCGGCGGGGGCTTCGCCCAGATCACGCAGCTCCGCGCCCAGCTGGACGCCGCGGCGAAGGACCGGACCGTCGAATCGGTCATGCTGATCGAGCACGTGCCGCCGCGCGACCCGACCGTACAGAAGGGCAGCCAGCTGGGCGACCGCAAGGAGGCGGCCCTCGTCGAACAGTGGCTCGCCGACTTCCGCCGCACGACGGGCAAGGGTGCGGCGTTCATCGGCAGCCATGTCGGGGTCTTCGACGCCTCGCACGTCGACGGGGTGCCCTACCTGATCAACGGCAATTCCGGCAAGGCACCGGCCGGACCGGCGGACGAGGGCGGTTTCACCGGCTGGTCGCTGGTCGGCGCCGACCACATCGCCTCCGGTGAACAGGCCGCCGCGCGGCAGCGGCCTTGGCGGGGCGGGCCCGACTGGGTCTCCGTGCAGACCCGCGCGCACGTCGACGCACTGCAGATCGAGGCGCCCCCGGTGCTGGGCACCGGCAGTCGTGCGCGTGTCACCGCGACGGTCACCCAGGGGGCTCGCAGCGTTCCGGTCGGGTTCCCGCTGGCCGCGGACTGGACCGGATCACCGAACGTCCACATCGGCGACCGGGACGGCACCCGCCGGCGCCATACGGCGGTCCTCGACCCGTCGGCCGGCATCCTCACCGCGCTTCGGCCGGGCACGATCACCCTCGCTGTGACGGTCAACGGCACGACACGAACGGCCAGGATCAGGATCGAGGCGGCCGGGACCGCGTCGGCGGCCTGACGGGGCGAGGGGCTGTCCGGCGGTCCACGGCCCGGCCGGCCGGGGGGCCGCTGGGCGGGATCAGGTCGAGACAGGCCTGAGGCGGCCCCGCACCCACCGGAGATACCTGATCGGACGCATCGACATCGACACCCACCTCAAACGACAACGTCGGTCTTCAAGACCACAACCGGGTCTTGAAGACCGACGTCACGCCGGGTCCCGAACGCGCCAACGGCATCCCCACCGGATGCGGGGCCGCCTCATGGCAGCGCGAACTCCACCTGCCTACACCTTGCGGTACTCGTACGCCTCCGACGCCGCGGCCTCCACCGCCGCGATGTCGCCACCCGCCGACGCGGCGACCACGGCGGCCACCGCACCCTCCAGGAACGGCGCGTCCACCAGCCGTGAGCCGTCCGGCAGTTCGTCGCCCTCGGCCAGCATCGTCCTGACCGTGAGCACGGCGCTGCCCAGATCGACCAGTAATGCCACCCCGGCACCGCCGTCCACCGACCTGGCGGCTTCGGCGATCAGCTCCGCACTGGTTCCGAGCCCACCCGCCGGCGTACCACCGGCCGCGGCGACCGGGGCCGTCGATCCACCGGCGGCGAGCCCCCTGGCCAGCTCGGCGATCGACTCGGCCACCGGGCCGCTGTGCGAGACCAGCACGATGCCGACCTGCTTCCCGTTGCTCATGCCTCACTCCCACGGGCACCGCCGGCCTCGGCGAGCGTGGCGATCAGCAGGGCGGAGGACGTCGCCCCCGGATCCTGGTGCCCGATGCTGCGCTCACCCAGATAGCTCGCCCTGCCCTTGCGGGCCTTCAGCGGTACGGTCGCCAGCGCTCCCGCCTCCGCTGCTTCCCGGGCCGCCCCGAACGACGTCCCGAGCGCCTCGGCGGCCGGCAGCAGCGCATCGAGCATCGTCTTGTCCCCGGCCTGCGCCCCGCCCAGCTGGGCCACGGCCGCGACGCCCTCCCCGAGCGCCTCCGCCAATTGCTGCGACGTCACGGCGGGTGCGTCGCCGAGAGCCTTTCCCGTGCGCCGCAGCAGCGTCCCGTACAACGGCCCCGAGGCTCCGCCGACCTTCGAGATCAACTGCCGTCCGGCGAGCATCAGCACGGCACCCGGAGTCTGCGGCAGCTCCTTGTCCAGGACCTCGGTCACCGCGGCGAACCCGCGCTGCATGTTGCTGCCGTGATCGGCGTCCCCGATCGCCGAGTCGAGCTCGGTGAGGTGGTCCGCCTCGCGATCCACGGCAGCCGCGGCGGCGGTCATCCAACGGTGGAAGAATTCTGCGTCGAGCACATGATCTCCTTGTCGGGCGGGTCAACGGCCCCAGCGCAGCGCCGGCGTCTCCACCGGCGCGTCCCAGAGGCGCAGCAGCTCCTCGTCCACTTGGCAGAGCGTCACCGAACAGCCCGCCATGTCGAGCGAGGTCACATAGTTCCCCACGAGCGTACGAGCCGTCACCACCCCCCGCTCGGACAGCACTCGCTGCACCTCGGCATTGAACCCGTACAGCTCCAGCAGCGGGGTCGCGCCCATCCCGTTCACCAGCACGATCACGGGTCCGCTCGGCCGGAGGTCCTCCAGCACCGCGTCCACCGCGAAGTCCGCGATCTCCCCCGACGTCATCATCGGGCGCCGCTCCCGACCGGGTTCGCCGTGGATCCCGATGCCCAGCTCCAGTTCGCCCGACGGCAGATCGAAGGTGGGGGACCCCTTGGCGGGTGTGGTGACGGCGCTGAGCGCCACCCCGAAACTCCGCGACGTCTCGTTCACCCGCCGGGCGACGGCTGCCACCCGCTCCAGCGGTGCACCCTCGTCGGCGGCCGCACCGGCGATCTTCTCGACGAACAGGGTCGCGCCCGTACCCCGCCGCCCCGCTGTGAACAGACTGTCGGTCACTGCCACGTCGTCATTGACGAGCACCTGGGTGACCTGAATGCCCTCGTCCTCGGCGAGCTCGGCGGCCATCTCGAAGTTCAGCACGTCACCGGTGTAGTTCTTGACGACGAACAGCACTCCCGCCCCACTGTCGACCGCCGCGGCGGCACGCACCATCTGATCCGGTACGGGGGAGGTGAACACCTCTCCCGGACACGCCGCGGACAGCATCCCGGGGCCGACGAACCCGGCGTGCAACGGCTCGTGCCCGGATCCGCCCCCGGAGACCAGCGCCACCTTCCCGGCCACGGGTGCGTCACGCCGTACGACGACACGATTCTCGACATCCACGGTCAGCTCGGGATGGGCGGCGGCCATACCGCGCAGTGCGTCCGCGACAACGGTTTCGGGGACGTTGATCAGCATCCTCACGGGTACCTCCTAGGGAGCTTGGCAGGTGAGTCTTCGACCTGCGTTTTTGCTGGTCAGAGTAGGTATGGACAGTTCTCGATCTCGGCGGTTCATGGCGGTCGGAAGCGGGCTGTGGCGGTACTGATGCTGACTTAATGCTGACTTTTATGACAGTCTGTCAGGTCTGCTGGGTTGGTCGGGTGCGGGTCGGCTGAAGTTCTCCTGCCGGAAGTATCGACCTTGCGGGAGCAAAGATCACGTGGGCGGGCGCTCAGGAGCGCGGCCGGTGCGGTGGGCAGCATGGCCGGGCAGCTCGCCCGCCTGTGCGGCGCGTCCCGGGTGATCGGTTCGGCCGGTTCCGAACAGAAGGCCCGCTACCTGCGCGAGACGCTCGGCTTCGACCACGCCTTCGACTATCACGGAGGGATACGCCGGCACCTCGACGACCTGGACGTCTACTTCGACAACGTCGGCGGGTCACACCTGGAGGCGGCCATCGGCGCCCTGAAGCCGCACGGCCGGGGCGGTCATGGCCGGCGGCATGGAGGAGATCCGCTCCGGCCGACTGCGCAACATGCTCTCGCCGATCGGCAAGCGGCTGACCCTGCGCGGCTTCTACACCTTCGATCACCCGGACCTCTTCCCCCGCTTCGACGCCGAGTTCCCGCGCCTGGTGCGTTCGGGGGAAGTGATCACCGCGGAGACCGGGCTGGACGGCCTGGCGAACTGCGTCACGGCGGCGATCGACATGCTGGCCGGGGCCCACCTCGGCAAGGTGGTCCTGCGCATCTGACCGCGGCCGCGCACCCCCCGCGAGCATCCGTCCCAGGCGGGCGTCCATGCGGTGTCCCGGCGCGTGGACGGCCGTGTCGTCGACGCGGTGATGGAGGCGTCGACGGGGACCACCGGTATCGGCCCGCTGGAGGACGCGGCCGTCGTCGGGGACCTGCGCACCGCCGCGCGAACTGGAGAACTGGGTGCAGAGCCCCGGGCAGGCGTGTGCCGGCCGGCTCGCCCGCTACACGCAGCTGATCGGATACGCCGCCGTCGTGGGCTCCGCGTTCTCCGGGTGGGCCGCGGCCGGCCCGGTGGCCGCGGCGGGCTCC
Organism: Streptomyces sp. NPDC015032; assembly: GCF_043080425.1. Classification (NCBI taxonomy): domain Bacteria; kingdom Bacillati; phylum Actinomycetota; class Actinomycetes; order Kitasatosporales; family Streptomycetaceae; genus Streptomyces; species Streptomyces sp. NPDC015032. The sequence goes on from NZ_JBIBVN010000009.1 coordinate 239,211, forward strand.
CGGCCGACGCCCCGGCCTCACCCTCGTCGACCGGCTCCTGGCCACCATCCTCTACAAGAGGTCCAAGCTCCCCCAGGTCGTCATCGCCCCGCTCTTCACCGTGACACCCGTGACCCGCAACCGGGCCATCAGCCGAACCCGCCGACTCCTCCACGACATCAAACACACCATCGAACCCGCCGAGACGCAGCTGGCCACCCTCGACGATCTCACCAACCTCGCCGCACACCTCGGCACCCCCAAACCGGAGATCAAGACGGCGAGTTATTGATCTGCAAGCCCTGACTTCCCGGCATGGGGTCAAGGCCCCTATCTTGCGTCGGACGCGTTTTGCGGCGCCAAAGACCGTACCGGATCGCTGACCCGGAGCCCTGTGATGCGCACCTCTACCGTTCAGGCATGCGCACCATGTGCTGGATGCGGCGTTTGCTGGTGTCCGGGCTGACGGCAGTCCTCGCGGATGGGGGCGGAACGAGTCCGGCCCTCGCGAGGCCTTCATTCCCCGACGCCACCACAAGCCGGGCGAATCTTCCCGGTCGGGGGGCTACTTCTCACGCAGAGTCTCGACTTCGGCGGCCAGCACAGCCATGTCGCGGACGTGCGTGTAGTACCTGGTCGCGTACTCGTCGTCGATCGCCGGGAGAACCTTCTCGAACACCGCCGTCAGCCGGGTCAAGCCTTCACCGCGTTGTTCGTCGAGCGGGCCTTTGAGAACGCCCAGGGCGTAGGCGTCCGCATCAAGCGTCACCATGTCCTGGTCCTCGAAGTCCAGGCCGCGGAAGCTTGGAGGGAACGGTATGACCGTGTGCTCCGCCATCGCCTGCGAGAGTGCTTCGAGCGTCTCTTCGAACATGCACAAGATCCTGCCGGATCTCACCCGGCGAACCGGTGCGGTCGCGGCACCAGATGGATGGCCGTCGCCCTGGGCTCCGCGGGAAACCTGGCGTACAGCCCGACTCGATTGCCGCTGACCTTGCCCGGGGCGCGCCGTCCCTCCGCTGACGGGGTTCACCTCAGCCACTTCCGCCCTCGCCGGGTATCCCAACAGCCCTGAAAGGTAGGTTGGTTCGACCTCAGCCTGCGTGTGGTTGGCTGGAAAGTGGATGTCGGTGTTCGGAGTTGACGTGTGGACGGCGTTCACTTCTACAATTTTGACACGTCATCAACGCAATTGCAGCCTGTCCCTGTGCGTCAGCCGGGCTGGGGGGGGAAGTCATCTCCTGTATCACGGCCGGGCGTTCAAGAGGCTGGTTCACGACGAACTCGAGTCACCGGCAGACTGTGCAGATAGTCAGATCTTCCCGCGCGGCAGCTAGCATGAGCGAGTACCCGGTCGGAAGATCGTCGTCCTCTTGGCGACCCCCTTTCCGATCTGCGGCCGCCATGCGTCGGCTGCCCCGTTTCTTCTGATCTCATGGACCGAGGGACCGCAGAATGTCAGTGCCTGCACCGCTCAGTCAGCACCGGCCGGCGAAGGCGCCGCGCACCTCACCGGCCACGCCCCTGGTCGTGCTGGTGGTGAGTGCCGCGGCCGGCGGCATGGCCGTTGCCCTGGCGCCGTCCGGCGCCCGCACCTGGGCGCTGACCGTGTCGGCGGTCGCCTGGGTGTGCGTGGCCGCGGCCGCCCTCGTCAGCCACCGGCTCGTCCAGAGGGCCCGGCGCACCGCCGCCGCGCAGACCTCCGAGACTGGCCGTCTCAAGGCGCAGTCGGCGCAGCTGTCGGGGGAGACCGCGCACCTGGTCAACGTGACGCTGCCCGCCGTGGCCCAGCAACTGCGGGACGGCACAAGCGCAGCCGACGCGCTGGGCAGCGTGCCCCCGCCGTCCGACCCGCAGCTGGGCCGGATCGTGCACATGTTCGCCGCCGCCGTCGAGGAAGGCGTGCGGCACGCGGCCGCCCTGGACGGCGAGCGCTGGCAGGCCCAGAACGAGCTGAACGAGGCGGCCACCGCGCTGGAGCGGCTGGCGCAGGAGACCCTGCCCGCCGCGCTCGCCCGGCTGCGCGAGGGCCAGTCCGCCGACACGGTGCTCGCCGAACTCGACGTGCCACGGCTGCCCATGGTCCGCACCCCGACCGAGTCGTTCGTCCGCGAACTCGCCCACAGCGAGCGGCGCGCCGCCACGGCCCAGGCCGCCTCCGCCAGGGCGCTCAGCCGCGTCCAGGCCAAGTCCGTCAGCATGCTCGCCGACCTGCGGGACATGCAGGAACGACACGGCGAGGAGGTCTTCGGCGACCTGCTGAAGCTGGACCACAGCACCTCCCAGCTCGGCCTGATGACCGACCGGCTCGCGCTGCTCATGGGCGGCCGGTCCAGCCGTGCCTGGAACAAGCCGATCGTGATGGAGAGCATCCTGCGCGGCGCCGTCGGCCGAATCGCCGCCTACCAGCGGGTGCGCCTGCACTGCTCCACCACCGCCGCGATCTCCGGCTTCGCCGCCGAGGGCGTCATGCATCTGCTCGCCGAGCTGATGGACAACGCCGCGAACTTCTCCCCGCCCATCGACGAGGTGCACGTCTACGTCGAGGACCGCAGTGCCGGCATGGTCGTCACCATCGAGGACAGTGGTCTGAAGATGGCCGACGCGGCCATGCGCCGTGCCGAGGAGGCGGTGTCCGGTCACATGACCGACCTCGCCTCGCTCCAGGGCACCCGGCTCGGCCTCGCCGTGGTCGGACGGCTCGCGGTGAAGTACGGCATCAGCGTCAACTACCGCCCCTCGTCGCGCGGCGGCACCGGCGTCGTCGTCCTGCTGCCCCAGCAACTGCTCGCTCAGCAGCGCGAGTCGGTGTCGCGCGGGGAGGCCGGCCGCCCCGCCGCGGGGACCGCGCCCACGCCGGGCCCCGCCGCCTCGCCCGACCCGGCCCCGGCGCCCAAGCCGGGCCCCGTCCCCGCCGCCTCGCCCGACCCGGCCCCGGCGCCCAAGCCCACCTCGCGCCCCGGCGCCCCGGAGCTGACCGAACAGGGACAGCCCCGGTCCGCCACCGGCTCCACGCCGAACGGCCTGCCCGTCCGCGCCCCCGGCCGCACCATGGCCGAGGCGGACCGGGAGCGCGAGCTGCGCCGGTCGGCGTCCGAGACGGCGTCCGAGGTGGCATCCGGGGCCGCGTCCGAGACGGCGGACGGAGTCCGCCCGGAGCGGCGCCCGGCACGCGACGCGGGCGCACAATTCGGCGCCTTCCACCGCGGGCGCCAGGCCGCGGGCGGCACCGCCGGGCCGGATGCCCGGCCCGAGTCCGCACCGCCGGCCGCCCCATAGCCGCCGACCCCTTTCCCGTACGGCGCCCGGGGCATCGGCGCCCACTTCCCGCTCGAGTTCCTGAGATTGGAGGAACGGGCCGGTGACCGGTCAACCGGCACCACCGTCCCATCACCCATCATGCAGACCACCGACAACAGCCTCACCTGGCTCCTCCAGAGCCTCCTGGAGCGCACCCCCGGCACCCGGCACGCTCTGGCCCTGTCCCGGGACGGCCTGAAGCTCTGCTGGACCGAACACCTGACGGTCGACCAGGGTGACCAGCTGGCGGCGATCTGCTCCGGCATGCAGGCGCTGGCCCACGGCGCGTCCGTGGAGTTCGGCGACGGCACCGGCGGCGTCCGGCAGTCCATGACCGGGTTCCACGGCGGCCTGCTGTTCATCGTGGAGGCCGGCGAGGGAGCGCATCTGGCCGTCCTCGCCGAGGAGGACGCCGACCCCGGCGTGGTGGGCCATCAGATGACGGATCTGGTGGAGCAGATCGGCGAGCACCTGCGCGCCGAACCCCGAGAGCCCGTTCCGGGGAGTGCCGCGTCGTGATACGCAAGCCAGTGGACACCGGTGACCCCGACCGGCTCTACACGGTCACAGCCGGCCGGAGCCGCGCCGACGACTCCTTCGACCTGGTCACCCTGATCGTCAGTGAGTGCCGGCCCACGGCGGGAATGCAGTCGGAGCACGCCCGGATCCTGGAGCTGTGCCAACACCCCACGGCTGTCGTCGAGATTGCCGCGGAGCTGAAACTGCCCATCACGGTGGTGCGGATCCTGCTCGGCGACCTGCTCGACATGGGCCGCATCACCGCCCGCCACCCGCGCGCGGCGCAGTCCGTCGCCTCGCTCCCCGACTCCGCCCTTCTCAAGGAGGTGCTCCATGGGCTCCGCAACCTCTGAGCTGCCCTCCCACCGCACGCCACTGGCCGACGCGGCGGAGACCGGCCTGAAGATCGTCATCGTGGGCGGTTTCGGTGTCGGCAAGACGACCCTGGTCCGCTCGGTGAGCGAGATCCGGCCGCTGAACACCGAGGAGGTGATGACGCAGGCCGGCGTCGGCATCGACGAGACCAGCGCGGTCGCGACGAAGACGACCACGACGGTGGCGTTCGACTTCGGACGGATCAGCCTCAACGAACGCATGGTGCTGTACCTGTTCGGCGCGCCGGGCCAGGAGCGCTTCTGGTTCCTGTGGGACAGGCTCTTCTCCGGAACGCTGGGTGCCGTGGTGCTCGTGGACACGCGCCGAATGAACGACTCCTGGTACGCGATAGACCGGCTGGAGCACCACAAGACGCCGTTCGTGGTGGCCGTCAACCGGTTCGACGACGACACCCACCCGTACTCCCTGGAGGAGATCCGCCAGGCGCTCGCACTGCCCGAGCACGTGCCGATGCTCGACTGCGACGCGCGGGTCCGACAGTCCGGCAAGGACGTACTGGTCACTCTCGTGGACCACCTGTACGAACTGGCGACGGCCCAGGAGGCGACACCATGACCGACCCCTCTTCCGCGCATCCGGCTCCGCCGGGCTGCCCCGCCCACACCGACGCGGTGCGCCTGGCGGGGCTCGAGTACCAGCAGACGCCGTCGCAGCTGTACCGCGCGATGCGCCGCGAGCACGGCCCGGTCGCGCCGGTGCTGCTCGACGGGGACATCCCGGCCTGGCTGGTGCTCGGCTATGCCGAGGTTACGTACGTGACCAGCCACGACGAGCTGTTCGCGCGGGACTCCCGGCGCTGGAACCAGTGGGAGAACATCCCGGCGGACTGGCCGCTGCTGCCATACGTCGGTTACCAGCCGTCGGTTCTGTTCACCGAGGGCGACGAGCACCGGCGGCGGGCCGGAGTGATCACTCAGGCGCTGGAGGGCGTCGACCAGTTCGAGCTGGCGCGCAACTGCCAGCTGATCGCCGACCGGCTCATCGCCGACTTCGCGGGCAGCGGGCTGGCGGAGCTGATGACCGGATACGCGCACGCCCTGCCGATGCGGGCCGTGGTGCAGATGTGCGGGATGCCGACCTCGGGTGAGGACACCCAGCAACTCGTCGAGGACCTGCGGATCTCGCTGGACGCGGCGGAGGGCGACGACCCGGTGGCGGCGTACGGGCGCGTGGGCGAGCGACTGCGGCAGCTGGTGAAGGACAAGCGGGAAAACCCCGGCCCGGACGTCACCTCGCGCATGCTGCTGGATCCGGCGGGACTGACGGACGAGGAGATCGTCCAGGACCTGATCTCGGTGATCGCCGCGGCGCAGCAGCCGACCGCGAACTGGATCTGCAACACGCTGCGGCTGCTGCTGACGGACGAGCGGTTCGCGGTGAACGTGTCGGGCGGCCGGCTCAGTGTGGGCGAGGCGCTCAACGAGGCGCTGTGGCTGGACACGCCGACGCAGAACTTCATCGGGCGCTGGGCCGTTCGGGACACCCAGCTGGGCGGGCGGCAGATCCGGGCGGGCGACTGCCTGGTACTGGGGCTGGCCGCAGCCAATACCGATCCGCAGATCTGGCCCGATTCGCACGTGGGTGCGGAGAACGCCGCACACCTGTCGTTCAGCAACGGCGAACACCGCTGCCCCTATCCGGCACCCCTGCTGGCGGACGTGATGGCGCGGACAGCGGTCGAGACGCTGCTGGAGCGGCTGCCCGACCTGGTGCTGTCGGTGGAGCCGGAGACGCTGACCTGGCGCCCGTCGATCTGGATGCGGGGGCTGACAGCGCTGCCGGTGCAGTTCACACCGGTGGTCCAGTAGGGCGGCCGCTCGGTCGGGCGGCAGCCCGGCCCACCCGGTGATGCGGCAGCGCGGGCACATGGGCCCCTGCGCGGGGCCCATCACCTCGGCAGTGGTGCCGGTAAGACGGTCAGGCGGCCGTCACAGGCGTGAACCGCACCGGAAGACGCTGCGGTCCGCGGGTGAAAACGCCTTCCTCGACCGGGTCGAAGCCGTCGGCAAGGCGCATGTTGGGCATGGCATCCAGCAGCTGACTGACGCCGATCTCGACCTCCGCCTTGGCGAGCAGCGCACCGACGCAGAAGTGCCGGCCGAGCGCGAAGGCGAGGTGGTCGGCGGCGGCGGAGAAGGCGGTCGTGGTCGTCAGGTCGTCGCGGAAGATATCGAAGCGGTCGGGGTCGCGGTAGCGGCTCTCGTCGCGGTTGGCGCCGCCTATCAGGCAGGTGACGGTGACACCGGCCGGTATGGTGCCGCCGCCGAGCTCCACCTCGGTCGCGGACTGCCGCATGATCATGTGGACGGGCGGGCTGTACCGCAGGGTCTCGGCGAAGGCCCGCGGGATCAGGCCGCGGTCCGCGCGGACGGCGGCGAGCTGGTCAGGATGGAGCAGCAGGTTCGCGAAGATGCTGGCGATCGCCTTGTCGGTGGTCTCGCCGCCGGCGGCGAGGAGCAGGCTGCAGAACGCCTTGATGTCCTCGTCGCTCATCCGCACACCATCGACCTCGGCGGCGCACAGTGTGGACAGCAGGTCATCGCCCAGGTTCTCGCGGCGTTCCCGGATGATCGGCAGCATGTACTCGGCGAACTCGACGCGGGTCCGCTCGCCCGCCGCAGCCACCTCGGGGTCACCCGAGAGGTTGCCGAGAAAGGCGATGACGGACGTGTACCAACGGTGGAAGCGGGCGTGGTCCGCCTTGTCGAGGCCCAGCATGTCGGCGATCACGTTGACCGGGAAGCGGGTGGCGTAATCGTTGACCAGGTCGGCGGAGCCGGAGCTCCGGAAGGCGTCGATCAGCTCGCGCGAGTTGCGCTCGATGACGGGGAGAAACTTCTCCTGGAGGTCGACGCCGCGAAAAGCGGGGGCGACGAGGGCGCGGCGCACGGCGTGCTCACGGCCGCTGAGCTGGAGGATCGTCTTGCCGTGCACGGGCTCGATCTGCCAGTCGTAGTTGTCGGTGGTGAACTCGGCTTTCTTGTCCCTGAAAACGCGCTCGACATCCTCGTAGCGCGAGATGACGTAACTCTGCGTGGCCTCGTGCCAGATAAGGGGCGCGGTGTCGCGCATCAGACGGTACGCCGGGTAGGGGTCCGCGGCGAACTCGGGCGAGAGGATGTCGGGCACCTGCTGCGCGGTGGACATGGGGCTCCCTCAAAGTCAGTGACCGGCTTACGACACAAGGTAATTGATCAATAGTCAACCGAGACAGCCCCACCGCCTCCCCAGCTGCCCCACCAGAAACCGTTGGCTGAAAACCGCCACTTGAACTTGGCCAATGCGACCATACCCTCGTACCGGCCCATGCCTGCATGCCTGTTTGCCTGCACCTCGGGGCGGCAGCGTCCGCCGTGGACAGCGGGGCTCAATCGCCCGATACGCCCGGCTTTCGCGGCCCCTCAGCCCACCTCAGAGAAAAGAGCACCCATGGCGTGCGCCCTATCTGATCTCGATGCTGCTTCTAGTCTGCACGTGACTGGGGCGGCGCCTGCCCGCGGTTCGCTGATGGTGCCGGGTGACAGGAACTGCGCTTTGGTCCGGGGCAGCTCCAGGGCTGGCAGTCCGACCCGGGCGCAGACGTTGTCCAGCCCGGCCTGGAGGTGCTCGTGGCGGACGATGACATCGACCATGACTACGCCGCTGCTGTCGGTGTAGAGGGGCCAGTTGAGCGTGTCGAGGAATTCGCCGGACTCCGTGAACTCGTCGATCGTGATGCGGGGTTCGGCGCGGTGTCGATGGAAGTAGAGGGAGACGACCCGCTCGTACGGGCTGCCTCCAGGCGCACGGTCTGGTGCTGGTTCCAGGTGCAGGGGCCGAGCTGCTCGCGGATCTCGGAGGCAGGCATGTGGTTGTAGAACCGCACGCCCTCACCGGGACCGGGCAATACGGGTTCGGTGGTTGGTGCGGGTCCGTACGCCCTGGTCCGTGCGACTTGGGCCGGTATGCGATGCGGTCCCGTATGACACGGTTCTGCCCGGCGAGGGCGGGGCCGACGCCGGACGGGACCAGTGAACCGATCGGGGTCGACTGGAGTCAGGGATGCCGCAACGCGATGAGGCCGATCCCGTTCGGGTTGGTCAGATCGATGGTGTCTGGCTCCGGCACGAGCTGTGCCTCCTGCCCATACCGCAGGCAGGTGGATTGGATGGTTCCGGGCGACCCCTCGTTGCGGAGCCCCACCTGGACGTCGGTCTTGTTGTTGTACTCATCCATCAGGGCGCCATTGCGGTGCCACCCTGGCTTCGACTTGCCGTCGATCTCGTGGGCCGTGGCCATCCGCTCCGCGAATCCGCGGTTGGCGCCCTTGGCCATCAGACCGTTCCAGATGCAGTGCCGTGTGGCGTCGACCCGGTTGTTCTCGGTGTCCGTCGTGTCGGGGAAAGCCGCCTTCGCCAGGTCCTGGGCAGGCCCGTTGGCGTTGCGGCCCCGGAAACAGTCATGGGGTTCGAGCGCACACCTTGCGCTGTTCGGTTCCGCTGGACCACCACTTGTCGAAGGCGCCGCCCTTGGTCGCGATCACGGGAAACTCGATGGGGAACGCGGTCGAGTCGCCGAGTCCCAGCCGCAGCGTGTTGCCCTCGAAGCTCGCCTGGACCGGAACTGCCGCCCCGCGGCCCGAGGCCGCGGAAATCGCCTCGGCTCTGTTCAAGGCGCTGATCGAGTCCACCGAGCAGGTCGGGATCTGGACGATCCAGTCCGGAATCTTCCCCGAGAACGCCGCCAGCCTCGCCGTCCATGAACGCGTGGGCTTCCGCGTCATCGGTACCCGGGAGCGGATCGGCCGCCATCGCGGCGTCCGGCGCGACGTCGTCCTCGTCGAACGCCGCAGCCCCGCGATCGCGTAGGCCGGGAGCGCCCACTTCCCTCACCCCCCCACCAGATTGGTTCATAGTTTCCTGAATTCAGGATGAGATGTACTCTCGGGGGATGCTGACTGCTGCCTCCGAAATCGACGTGCTGGCACGCTTCGGACGAGCCCTTGCCGATCCGATCCGCTGCCGCCTCCTTCTCGCCCTGCGCGAAGCCCCTGCCTATCCCTCCGACCTCGCCGAAGCGTTGGGAATCTCCCGCACCCGGCTGTCGAACCATCTCGCGTGCCTGCGGGACTGCGGCCTGGTCGTCACTGTGCCCGACGGCCGCCGCACCCGCTACGAGCTGGCCGACGAACGCCTCGGCCACGCGCTGGACGACCTGCGCAACGCCGTGGTGGCTGTCGAAGCCGATCGCACGTGTGTCGATGCCGAGAACAAGGGGTGCTGCTGATGACCGCGATATCCCTCGGACCTTCCCCGGCCCGCCGTGATGCGCTCACCCGCCGGATACGGCTGCTGGTTGCCGCGACCATCACCTACAACGTGATTGAGGCCGTCATCGCCCTCACCGCCAGCACCCTGGCCTCCTCGACTGCGCTGGTCGGCTTCGGTCTGGACTCGGTGATCGAGGTTTCCTCCGCGGCTGCGGTCGCCTGGCAGTTCTCCGCCTCCGAGCACCGTGTGCGCGAGGCACGGGAGAAGACCACGCTGCGGATCATCGCGGTGTCATTCTTCGCGCTCGCCGCTTACGTCTCGGTCGACGCGCTCCGTGCCCTGACCGGCACAGGCGAGGCGGAACGGTCGATCCCCGGCATCGTGCTTGCCGCCCTGTCGCTTGCGATCATGCCGTTTCTGTCCGCCGCCCAGCGCAAGGCCGGACGCGAACTCGGCTCCGCCAGCGCGGTCGCGGACTCCAAGCAGACACTGCTCTGCACTTACCTGTCCGCAGTACTCCTTCTCGGCCTAGTCCTCAACGCGACCCTCGGCTGGTCCTGGGCCGACCCCATCGCAGCCCTGGTCATCGCAGCCGTCGCAGTGAAGGAGGGGCGCGAGGCGTGGCAGGGCAAGGGCTGCTGCGCGGCCCCCGCCATGGCAGTACCCACCGCGAGCAGCCAGGAGGATCCTTGCGGTTGCCGCCCAGGATGCGACTGCTGCAGCTGATCTGCAGCCTCGCGGGAACCGGCCGCGAGCCTGCTCAGAGCAGTCCGGCGATGTGGCGTGCTGCGTCCCGGGCCGGGCGGTGGGTGGTCGACGATGGGCTTGACTGGGACAACATCTCCTGGTGGGCACTGAGCCTCCTCCACGGAATCGACCTTCCCGTAGACGATAGCGGCGCCTACCTGCACGACGACGAACAGCTACGTGCATGGCTCGCCGAGCTGAGGAACCCCGGACGATGTGATGTGCCCATAGCTGCCGCCCCGGCGCCGGTCACTGCCAGGATGAAGGCCGAGGCCAAGGACTCGTCGCAGGCCCGGCGGTAGCCCGGACTACCGGGAGCCCGCCACAGGCTGCGGCTTGTAGAAGGACTCCTCCAGGTAGGCGGCCTCGTGCGGCTGGTAGGG